>JASGGJ010000189.1:0-2529 GCA_047605085.1 Protaetiibacter sp. | reverse complement strand
ACCCTCGCCCGTGCTTCGCAACTCAGGAGAATCTGCCCATACCGCCATCGGCAGGCGATCCGCGGGCGCATCTCCTGAATTGCGCTCGCCCACCTGTGCGTAACTCAGGACAGATCTCCCCATAGGAGCCGGAGCGGCCGGATCCGGACGAATCTCCTGAGTTGCGAAACCCACGGAGAGCGGAGAGCGAGTGCGCCAGCGGCCCCTACGCCTCGATCCCCGGGATGGGCTTCGCGCGCGCCATGAAGCGGCGCACCGCCTCGTCGACGATGATGTCGCTCGGGCGCAGGGGGCGCGTGAGGTAGAGGCCTTCGAGCGTCGTCAGCCGGCTGAGGGCGACGTAGCTCTGGCCGGGGGCGAAGCTGCGCTGGCCGAGGTCGATGATCGCCGCGTCGTAGCTCTTGCCCTGCGACTTGTGGATCGTGACGGCCCACGCCAGCCGCAGCGGGAACTGGGTGAACTCGGCCACCACATCCTTCGTGAGCTGCTTCGTGACGGGCGAGTAGCTGTACTTGTAGCGCTCCCAGGTGGCGGGGGCGACGCGGTGGCGCTCCCCGTCGACCTCGACCGTGACGTCCTCGGCGATCCTCACCACCTCGCCGATCGTGCCGTTGACCCAGCGGCCATCGCCGCCCGCGTCGTTGCGCAGGAACATCACCCGCGCCCCGACCTTGAGCTCGAGGCGTTCGTCCGCCGGATACGCGCGGCCTCCGAAGTCGCCGTTGATGTCGGCGACCGCCGAGAGCGCCCGGCCGGGGAGGCGCGCGAGCGCGGACTGGTTGATGCGCGTGACGGTCTGGTTGGTGGTGGCGAGCGTGATGACGCCGTCGTCGGGTGCGGGGCGCGCCCCCACCGAGTTGAGCCGCTCGGCCATCTCGGCGGTCACGGTCCCGTGCCGCACCGCGTTGAGCAGCTGCTTGAACTCGAGCTCGTGCTGGCGGTGGATGGTGCCGAGCTCGTAGATGGTGAGGTCGGCCTCCTCCCAGACCCGCGCGTCGAAGAACCACATCGATCGGTAGCGGTCGGCGAAGTAGGCGCGCTCGTCGCCGTCGCCCGGCACGGGCGCCAGCTGGAAGGGGTCGCCGAACAGCACGAGCTGCACGCCGCCGAAGGGCTCGCGCGGCTTCTGCCGTGCCTGCCGGAGGCTGCGGTCCATGGCGTCGAGCAGGTCGGCGTTGACCATCGACACCTCGTCGACGACGACCGTCTCGATCGCGCTCAGCAGCTTCTTGAGCTCGGCCGACTGCTCGATCTCGTGATCGGCGATGACGCCGATCGGCAGCCGGAACAGCGAGTGGATGGTCTGCCCGCCGACGTTGAGCGCCGCGACGCCGGTGGGGGCGCAGATGACGAGCTGCTTGGAGGTGTTCCAGGCCAGGTACTCGAGCAGTGTCGACTTGCCGGTCCCGGCGCGCCCGGTGACGAAGATGTGCTCGCGCGTCGTCTCGATCGCCTCGAACACCGCCCGCTGCTCGGGGGCGAGATCGGTGCGCGGCATCCCAGCAGGCTAGCCGAGCCGCGCGGGACCGCCGGTCCGCACCGGGCAGAATGTGCATCATGCGCGTCGTCTGGGGCTGGGTGGGAGCGGCCGCCGTGCTCGCCGGCGCAATCGCTGGCGGGGTCGCCGCGGCAAACGCTACAGCGTTTTCGGCATCCGGGTTCGTGCGCGACTACCTCGCCGCCTTGAGCGCGGGACGGATCGACGAGGTGCTCGCGCTGCCGGGCGTCGACGCCGAGGGGCTCGACGAACGGATGCTGGACCCCCTCGCGATCACTTCTTTCGACTGGTCGATCGAGGACGACACCGAGCGCGCGGGCGTGCATCGGGTGCGGGTGCGCGTCACCGCAGGGGACGAGACGGCCTCCGCCGTGCTCGAGATCGAGCGGATCGGCACCCGCTTCTGGCTGTTCCCGGACTGGGGTTTCGCCACCTCGCCCGTGACGGCGCTCACCGTCACGACCACGGGCGACGCCCGCTTCACCGTCGGGAGCCTTCCGCTCGAGCTCACCGCCGACGCCCCCACGACCTTCGCCGCACTCGGCCCCGCCGTGTACACGCTCAGCCACCGCTCCGAGTACCTCACCGCCGATCCGGTGGCCGTCGCCGCGACCGGCGGCGTCGCATCCGTCCGGCTCGACATCGTGCCGGACGACGCCTTCCTCGCCGCGGTGCAGGATGCCGTGGAGTCCGATCTCCTCGCGTGCGCCACGCAGACCGTGCTGTTCCCGACCGGATGCCCGTTCGGCTTCGCGATCGAGAACCGTGTCGTCTCGGAGCCCGGCTGGACGATCATCGAGATGCCGCGCGCGACGATCACCCCCTCCGATGGACTCGGGCTGTGGGCGGTGCCGCCCGCCGACGGCGTCGCGCACCTGAGCGTCGAGGTGCAGTCCCTCTTCGACGGCTCGATCTCGACCCTCGAGCAGGACGTGCCCTTCTCGGCCTCCTACCGCATCGCCTTCGACGGCTCCACCGTGGTCCTCGCCCCGGCACTCCGCTAGGCCCGCGACTCCGCAGCCGCACCGCCG
>JASGGJ010000188.1:0-2539 GCA_047605085.1 Protaetiibacter sp. | reverse complement strand
CGGCGCCGGCGATGAGCACGCGCTGCGCCATGCCGCCGGAGACCTCGAACGGGTACGCGTCGAACGTGCGCTTCGGGTTGGGGATGCCCACGCGCGCGAGCAGATCGAGCGAGCGCTGTGTGGCCTCGGCCTTGGACAGGCCGAGGTTCTTGCGCAGCGGCTCGACGAGCTGACTGCCGATCGTGAACGACGGGTCGAGGTTGCTCATCGGCTCCTGCGGGATGTAGCCGATGCGCTTGCCGCGCACGGCGCCGTAGACCCGCTCCGACGCGCCCGCGAGCTCCGTGCCGTCATACATGATCGATCCGCCCGTGACGCTGCCGCCCCGGGGGAGCAGGCCCAGCACCGCGAAGGCCGTCTGCGTCTTGCCCGACCCCGACTCGCCGATGAGACCGTGCACCTCGCCCCTGCGGATGTTCAGCGAGACGCCGTGCACGACCTCGATGTGCGAGCCGTCGGCCTGGTCGTACCCGACGCGCAGGTCGCGGATCTCGAGCACGTTCTCGGTGGTCTTGCTGCGCGCGTCGTCCTCGTGCACCTTGACGGGCACGTTGTCGAGCACGGGCGGCTCGTCGACGTCGACGGGCTCGCCGCCGCCGGTGGCGAGCGAGGTCGTGACGGCCGCGATCGAGCCGGTCGCCGTGGCCACCGCGCGGCGGCGCTTGCGGCGCACGGTGACCGTGCGCTCGAGCTCGTCGCGCATGACGTTGGCGAGCAGGGTCAGGGCGATACAGGCCAGCGCGATCGCCAGCGACGGCCACAGCATGAGGACGGGCTGCTTGTACATGTTCTTGAACGCGTCGTTGAGCATCCCACCCCAGGTCGGCACGTTCACGTCGCCCAACCCGAGGAACTCCAGCCCCGACTGGATGGCGATCGCGATGCCGGCGATGATCGCCGACTGGATGATGATCGGCGCGCGCACGACCGACAGCACGTGACGGCCGATGATGCGTCCGTCGCTCAGGCCCGAGACGCGTGCGGCGTCGACGTACAGCTCGGAGCGCACGGCGGTGACCGATGCGTAGACGAGCCGGAAGTACGAGGGGGAGAGCAGGATGCCGAAGATGAACATCGACAGCCACACCGACGGGCCGAGCACGGCGCGCGCCGCGAGCAGGATGACCATGGCCGGAAGCGCCATGTTCAGCTCGGTGACCCACGTCGCCGCGGTGTTGAACCAGCCCTGGTAGTAGCCGGCGATCAGGCCGCTGGTGACGCCGAGGACGATCGCGGTGACGAGCGCGATGAGCGCCGCCGCGACGCTCGTCTGGGTGGCGAACAGCAGTCGCGAGAACACGTCGCGGCCGCTGCCGTCGGTGCCGAGGAGATGGTCGGCGCCCGGCGCCGCCAGCACGGCGCGGATGTCGGCGAAGTTCGGGTCCTGCGGGGTGATGAGAGGGCCGACGATCGCCAGCACGACGATGATCGCCAGCACGAGCATGGATGCCAGCCCGAGCGGCCGGCGGAGGATGCGGCGCAGCAGGTGCACGCGCGCGGGGCCCTGGGCGGGCACGGCGGGCGCGACGTCGACGACGGTCATGAGAGTCGCACTTTCGGGTTCAGCGCAGCCTGCGCGAGGTCGATGAGGAGGTTGACGACGATGACGATGATCGCGAACACGATCACCAGCCCCATCACGACGGGGATGTCGCCGAGCGTCGTCGAGGAGACCGTGAGCTGGCCCATGCCGGGGATGGCGAAGACCTGCTCGACGATCACGGCGCCGCCGAGAAGCCCGATGAACTGCACGGCGAGCACGGCGAGGGCGGGGCCGCCCGCGTTTCGCAGCACGTGCTTGTAGACGACGGAGTTGATGCCGAGCCCGCGGGCGCGAAGCGTGCGCACGTAGTCGCGCGACATCGCGTCGATGACCGAGCCGCGCACCTGCTGGGCCACCGTCGCGATCGCCCCGATCGACAGCGCGACGACCGGCAGCGTCACCGATGACGCCCAGCCTCCGAACGACTTCGTGAGCGGCACGAAGCCGGTCGCCTTGAACCAGCCGAGGTTGATCGCGAACACGAGGACGAGGCCCAGCGCGATGAGGAAGCCGGGGATCGCGAACCCGACAAGGGAGAGGAACTGGACCGTGCCGTCGATGGCGCCGCCGCGTCGCGCGGCGAGGACGCCGAGGATCACGGAGAGGATGGCCGAGACGATCGTCGCGCCGATGACGATCGACAGCGTCACCGCGATGCGGTTGGAGACGCTGACCGAGACCAGTTCGCCGTTGAACCAGCTGCGCCCGAGGTTGCCGGTGACCGCGGCGGCGAGCCAATCCCCGTACTGGACGAGGAGGGGGCGGTTGAGACCGAGCTCCTCGGTCTTCTTGGCGATCGTCTCTGCGGTCGCCTGTTCGCCGAGGATGCGGCGGGCGATGTCGCCGCCCGCCAGATACAGGAGCGAGAACGCGAGGAACGAGATCACCGCGATCAGCACGACGCCGGAGGCCAGGCGCCGGAGGATGAATGCAAACATGCTGTCTTCCCTGGGTATGGTGCCGGCCCGCCCCCCCCGCGGGCGGGGGGGGGGCGGG
>JASGGJ010000187.1:0-2549 GCA_047605085.1 Protaetiibacter sp. | reverse complement strand
GTCACCTCAGAAATGCAGGAGAAATCCGCCGGCTGACGACTGCCGCCCCGGAAACACGGGGGTGTACCGAAAATTCTCCTGCATTTCTGAGGTGGAAAGAGTGAGGTGGAAAGAGGGGGAGGAGGCCGGGATGCTCAGGCGCGCGCGCGGCGGGCGGCGAGCTTGTCGGCACCCCACCAGGCGGCGGGGAGGAGGATGGCGGCGATCACGGCCTTGATGATGCCGCCGACGATGAACGGGTACAGACCCCACTCGAGCGTCTCCTGCAGGTTCGCACCGGTCACCACGGCGAGCCAGGGGAGACCGAACGCGAAGACGAGAAGCGACCCGCCCGCGAACGTCGCGAGCGCCTTGAGGAACTTGCGGTCCCAGGTGCGCTCCGACAGCCAGCCGACCAGTGCGGCAGCCGGGATGAAGCCGACGATGTAGCCGAAGCTCGGCGCCGCGAGAGCCGCGAGGCCGGTGAGGTGACTGCCGTCGTCCTGTGGGGCGTAGAACGGGAGCCCGACGAGGCCGAGCACCGCGTACAGCAGCAGGGCCGAGCCGCCGCGCACCGCCCCGAGCGTCGCGCCGACGAGCAGCACGGCGAGGGTCTGGCCCGTGATGGGCACCGGCCACAGCGGGATCGTCACCTGGGCTAGCAGCGCCGTGAACAGCGCGCCTCCGGCGACGAGCGCGACATCGGTGGCGAGCGAGCGCGGCAACACGCGGTCGGCGAGCACGAGACGGGGGGACGGGGCGAGGGCGGTCATGAGGTCCTTCGTGATGGAGCCGTCAGGGGCAGTCGCGCACGGCATCCGCCGGTGCGCCTGCGGCTAGACTAGCGGGCCGGTGCGCTCGCACCGCTTGTCCTCTCCCTCCCGAAGAAACGGACGCTCACTGTGCTCGCCGTGCATGACCTCGAGATCAGGGTCGGCGCGCGCCTGCTCATGGAGAGCGTCACCTTCCGCGTCGACCGGGGCGACAAGGTCGGGCTCGTGGGCCGCAACGGGGCAGGCAAGACGACCCTCACCAAGACGCTCGCGGGGGAGACCCTTCCGACCGCGGGCCGGATCGACCGCGCGGGGGAGATCGGCTACCTGCCTCAGGATCCGCGCTCAGGAGACCCGGAGGAGACCGCGCGCACCCGCATCCTGAACGCCCGCGGCCTCGGCAGGGTCGTCGCCGACTTGCGTACCGCGACGGAGGAGATGGCGAGCCCGGATGCCGCAGTCGCCGACGCCGCGATGTCCCGTTACGGGCGCCTCGAGGACCGCTTCCTCGCGCTCGGCGGCTATGCGGCCGAGGCCGAGGCGGCCGCGATCGCCTCGAACCTCGCGCTGCCAGACCGCATCCTCGATCAGCAGCTGAAGACCCTCTCCGGCGGCCAGCGGCGGCGCATCGAGCTCGCCCGCATCCTGTTCTCCGGTGCCGACACGATGATCCTCGACGAGCCGACCAACCACCTCGACGCCGACTCGGTCGTCTGGCTGCGGGAGTTCCTCAAGGCCTACCAGGGCGGCGTGATCGTGATCTCGCACGATGTCGACCTCGTGGAGGAGGTCGTCAACCGGGTCTTCTACCTCGACGCCAACCGCCAGGTGATCGACATCTACAACATGGGCTGGACGCAGTACCTCCGCCAGCGGGAGGCCGACCAGGAGCGCCGCAAGAAGGAGCGCGCCAACGTCGAGAAGAAGGCGACCGCGCTGCAGCTTCAGGCCGCCCGATTCGGGGCGAAGGCCACCAAGGCCGCTGCTGCGCACCAGATGGTGGCCCGTGCCGAGCGGATGCTCGCGGGGCTCGAGGAGGAGCGCACCGTCGATCGCGTCGCGAAGCTGCGGTTCCCGGATCCGGCGCCGTGCGGGCGGACGCCGCTCACGGCATCCGATCTGTCGAAGTCGTACGGTTCGCTCGAGATCTTCACCGCGGTCGACCTCGCGATCGACCGCGGTTCCAAGGTCGTGGTGCTCGGTCTCAACGGTGCAGGCAAGACCACCCTGCTGCGCATCCTCGCGGGCGTCGACAAGCCCGATACCGGGCACGTCGAGCCCGGTCACGGGCTGCGCATCGGCTACTACGCGCAGGAGCACGAGACGATCGACGTGGGCCGCACGGTGCTGCAGAACATGGTCGCGGCGTCGCCGAACCTCACCGAGACGGAGGCGCGCAAGGTGCTCGGCTCGTTCCTGTTCACGGGAGACGACGGCCACAAGCTCGCCGGGGTGCTCTCCGGAGGGGAGAAGACCCGGCTCGCCCTCGCGATGATCGTCGTCTCCGGCGCCAACGTGCTGCTGCTCGACGAGCCCACCAACAACCTCGACCCCGCCTCGCGCGAGGAGATCCTCGGGGCGCTCGCGGGCTACACGGGCGCCGTGGTGCTGGTGTCCCACGACGAGGGGGCGGTCGAGGCGCTGAACCCGGAGCGGGTGCTGATCCTCCCGGACGGCGTCGAGGATCACTGGAGCCCGGATTACGCGGAGCTCATCAGTATCAGCTGACACCGCGATAATCCGCGGTGAACGCTCCGCCGGCCGCGCGCGAGCGCCCGGCAGCGCTGGATCAGCTGA
>JASGGJ010000186.1:0-2570 GCA_047605085.1 Protaetiibacter sp. | reverse complement strand
GCGATGCTGCTGAACGCCGCACTGCTCACCCGCAACACCAAGCACTTCCCCATGTTCGGCGGGCTTTCCGCGCCGTATTGACCTCGCCGAGGTGTTCCGCCACCCCTGCCGGAGCCACCTTCATCGGACGATGTCGCATCGGGTGGGTAGGCTCGGAGGGCCGTGAACGCCTACCTCGACCTGCTGCGCACCCGGGGAGTCGCCCGGATCATCGCCGCGCAACTCGTGGCGCGGCTACCGGGCGGCATGATCTCCCTCGGGTTCCTCATCCACATCGAGCGCATCTTCGACAGCTACGGCGCGGCCGGCCTCGTGCTCGCCGCGACCTCCGTCGGGCAGGCGGTCTCCGGCCCCGTCACGAGCCGCTGGATGGGGAGATGGGGCATGCGGCCCGTGCTCATCCTGACCACGGCCGTGAGCGCGCTCGCCCTCTCGACGGTCGCGCTCGCGCCCCTGCCGCTGTGGGGCTTCATGGCCGCCGGCCTCGTCGCGGGACTCAGCTACCCGCCCGTGCAGCCTGCCGTGCGCACCATCTACCCCAAGATGGTCAACTCGCGCCAGCTCACCCCGCTGTTCTCGCTCGACGCCTCCGCTCAGGAGATCATCTGGATCGCGGGGCCGGTCGTCGTGACCTTCGTCGCCATCCAGATCTCCTCGGTCGCCGGCGTCTTCCTCTCCGTGTTCTTCCTCGTGGTCGGCGGCGCGTGGTTCGTCTCCTCGCCCGAGCTCGGCCGGGTGCGCATCCCGCGCTCGAAGCGGCGCTTCGGCGTCGTGCTCGCGCGGCCGCCCGTGCTGCTCGCGACCGTCGTCGGCTTCCTGCTGGTCGGCACCTGCGCCGCCATCGAGGCGGCCGTCGTCGCCACCTTCGGGGAGGGCGGCTCCCAGGCGGGCATCGTGCTCGCGATCTGGTCGATCGCCTCGCTCGCGGGCGGCCTCACCTTCGGTCACCTGCCGATCGGGCCGTGGGCGCTCGCCAGGCGGATGGTGTTCCTGTTCGTCGGTGCGCTGCTGGCGGCCTTCGCCTTCGACTTCTGGACCGTCTCCGGCGCCCTCGTCGTCGCCGGACTCGGCATCGCCCCCGCGCTCGCCGTCATGTTCACGATCGTCTCGGCGAGCGTGAGGTTCTCCGACACCGCGGAGGCGTACGGCTGGATCGGCACGGGCCAGCTGGTGGGTGCCGCGATCGGCTCGGCCGTCGCGGGCTTCCTCATCGACGCCAACGGCCCGGTCGGCGGGTTCATCGCCGCGGCGGGCATCGCGTTCCTCGGGGTGCTCGTGCCCGTCGTGTTCCACCGCGCCCACCCCGACCTCCGGGGCCGCGACGCATCCCCGATCCCCGACACCGAGCCGGTCCCCGTCACGCCCAGTTGAGCGAGAGGGGGGATCTCGATGCGCCCGCTTCGCGGGCTGCTCGATCACCGGGGATGGCGGCGGCGACCGCCCGCGCGATGCGCTTGCCGACGAGGTGGTCGGCGCTGCGCACGCGCGTGACGCTCACGCCGCGGATGCGCTCCGCGATCCGGATGCCGCCCGGCGAGGCGAACTCGTCGAGGGTCCCGCAGACGATCTCGGCGGGGATCCGCAGGGCGGCGAGGTCGCGGATCGTCGTCTGCGACTCGATCGTGTGCTCGAGCGTCGGCATGCCGAGCACCCGTGACGGAATCGTGACCGCGGGACGACCGAATCGTGATGAAAGTTGGGTGGTGCTCGCATCGAGCCGGTTCTAGCGTGAGGGCCATGAGGCGCATTCCCCGAACCGCAGCAGCACTCGCCGCGCTCCTCGCGGCGAGCATCGTCCTGGGCGGCTGCTCGTCCGCCTACTCCGGCGCATCCGATGCGGGCGTCGTGACCGAGTACGACGCGCCGCAAGCCGCCGATGGCGAGGCCGGCGAGGCGTACTCCTCGGCCGAGGACTCCGACTCGTCCCTCGAAGAGCAGGCGCTCGTCATCACCGGCACCGTCACGATCACCGCCGAGGATCCGATCGCCGCCGCCGAGGAGGCGACCCGGATCGCGGATGCCGCGGGCGGGCGGGTCGACGCGCGGAACGAGACCGCACCGCGCGACGGCGCCGCGGCGAGCGCGGTGCTGACCCTGCGCATCCCCGCCGGCCGGCTCGAGGAGGTGCGCGAGCAGCTCAAGGGACTCGGCTCGGTCGACGAGACCGCCTTCCAGACCGTCGGAGTCGGCAACCGGCAGCGCGACCTCGACGCGCGCATCACGACGCTCCGCGCGACGCTCGCGCGCTACACCGCGTGGCTTGAGAACGCCACGACGACCGACGAGCTGCTGAGCCTCGAGGCCGCGATCGCCGAGCGGCAGACCGAGCTCGAGTCGCTCGAGGCCCAGCAGCGCGAGCTCACCGACCAGGTCGCGATGTCGACGATCACCCTTACGCTGCGCTCGGAGGCGCTCGCCCCGCCGCCAGACGGCCCCGCGAACTTCTGGGAGGGCCTCGCCGTGGGCTGGAACGCGTTCGCCGGATTCTGGGCGGCCGTCGCGGTCGCGCTGGGCGTCGGCCTCCCCTGGCTCGTGACGCTCGGGATCGCCGCCGCGATCGTCGTGGTCGT
>JASGGJ010000185.1:0-2572 GCA_047605085.1 Protaetiibacter sp. | reverse complement strand
TACGCCTCGCTCAACCCGCGCCTCACGGTGCGCGACGTCATCGCCGAGGCGTGGCGCGTGCACCGCGGCGTCGTGCCCCGCGGCAGCTGGACTGCCGAGGCGAAGGAGCTCATGGAGCGCGTCGGGCTGAACCCCGACTACTCCGATCGCTACCCCCACCAGTTCTCGGGCGGGCAGCGGCAGCGCATCGGGATCGCCAGGGCGCTCGCCCTGCGCCCCAAGCTCATCATCTGCGACGAGGCGGTGAGCGCGCTCGACGTGTCGGTGCAGGCTCAGGTGCTCAACCTGCTCGAGGACCTGCAGGCCGACCTCGGGCTCTCCTACCTCTTCATCTCGCACGACCTCTCGGTCATCGAGCACATCTGCGACCGCGTCCTCGTGCTCAACAGGGGGGTCGTCGTCGAGGAGGGCACCGCGCAGCAGCTCTTCGAGAACCCGCAGCACCCCTACACCCGTGCGCTGCTGGCCGCGGTCCCGGTCGTGCGTCCCTGGCTCGAGGAGACGCCGTGAGCGATACGGTCACGCTGCACCTCGTGCGCCACGGCGAGTCGCTGTGGAACGTCGAGGGACGCTACCAGGGGGACGCCGACTCCGGACTCTCGGAGTACGGTCGCGGCCAGGCGGAGCTGTTCGGCGCCGCCTTCGCCGCCGAGGTGCCCGCCCCCGACCTCGTGGTGTCGAGCGACCTGCCGCGCGTGCGCGACACCGCGGCGCCGTACGCCGAGCGCGTCGGCGCCGAGGTGCGGATCGACCCCGCGCTGCGGGAGATGAGCGTCGGCGACTGGGCCGGCCTGAGCTTCGAGGAGGCGCGGGCCGCGCACCCCGAGGTCGTCGCCGCGGTCGAGGCGGGGGCGGACATCGCGCGCGGTGTCGGGGGAGAGACCTTCAGCCAGACGCGCGAGCGGGTCGTCGCGGCGCTCGAACGGGCCCTCGCGGCGGTCACCGGCCGTGACGGTCACCGGCTCGTCGTGGTGTTCACGAGCGGCAACCCGATCCGGCTCGCCACGGCGCAGCTGCTCGGCGTGCCGAGCCCTGGCCACATGCCGTTCAGCGCGCCAGGCAACTGCTCGATCACGACCTTCCGGCTGCGCGACGGGCGCGGCGAGCTCGTGCGCTTCAACCACGACATCGCGCCCGCGCGGCCCGCGGATCAGCGGGAGATCTCGTGAGCGAGCTCAGCGTCATCGCCCAGACCCACAACCTGTGGGGGGATCACCACGCCGAGGCGCGCACCGACGCCCTGCGTGCCCTGTACGAGCGGCGCGCGCCCGACCTGCTCGCCACCCAGGAGACCAGGGCGTGGTCGCGCGAGCTGCTCGACTCCGCCATGCCAGGCCACGACCGGGTGCACGACGACTTCCCCGGGTGGGAGAAGCAGAGCAACCTCTGGTGGGACCGCGAGCTGTTCACCGAGGTCGGGCACGGTGCCGAGGACGTCGGCATCCACGACGAGCACGCCCGGCTGTTCTGGGTGCGCCTGCGCGTCGCACCGAGCGAGCGGACGATCCTCTGGACGACCGCGCATCTGTCCTACTCCGGCAACGCCGTCGAGGTCGCCACGGGCGTGAACCAGCGCGCGCCCCAGGCGCGTCGCGTGGTCGAGGAGCTCGAGCGCCTCGCCGCGCCAGAGGAGCCCGTGTTCCTCGCCTCCGACACGAACGCCATCGCGACGGCCATCTGGGTCATCGGGAACGCCGGCTACCTCGACGCCTTCACGGCGCTGAACCGCCAGGCCCCGCCAACGCACCCCGTGATCCCGAACCCCTTCGCGGCCACGGTCGGCACCCCCAAGTCGCCGATCGCGAGCCCGCAGAAGACCATCGACTACCTCTTCTTCCGCGGCCAGGTGCGCTCCCGCAGCGCCGAGGTCGTGGAGTTCTTCGACCGGGGGATCGCGCCGAGCGATCACTACCCGGTCGCCGCGACGTTCGGCCTTCCCCGATGAGGGCGACAGGACGAATTGCACCGAAGTCCCATCAATCAAAGGAGATAGCAATGACATCGCTTCGTGCGAAGCTGGGCTCGATCGCCGCCCTGGCGACGATCGCGGCCCTTGTCCTCTCGGGTTGTTCCGGCGGCGGCGACGTTGCCGCGTCGACGGAGCCGCTGCCCGACGACGAGCAGAACCTCACCTTCATCCCCGGCTACGGCTGGGCGGGCTCCGACATCTCGGCGGCGCCCCTCGAGATCGGCATCAACATGGCGATCTCGCAGACCCTCGAGACGCTCGTCTCCCTCGATGCCGACAGCCAGCCGCAGCCCAAGCTCGCGGAGTCGTGGGAGTGGACCGACGACACCACCCTCGTCTTCCACCTGCGTGAGGGCGTCGAGTTCAGCGACGGCACCCCGTTCACCTCGGCCGATGTGAAGGGCTCGCTCGAGCGCTACATCGGATGGGGAGTCGCGCTCAAATCGGTCCTCGCACCGATCCAGACGATCGAGGCCACCGACGATCTCACGGTGACGATCACGACCTCGGCTCCCAGCGGAACTCTCGTCGGTGTGCTCTCGATGGTCTACATCGGGAAGGGCGAGTTCTCGCACTCCGACACGACGATCCAGGCGGACAACG
>JASGGJ010000184.1:0-2619 GCA_047605085.1 Protaetiibacter sp. | reverse complement strand
CGTCGATGTCGGGCTCCTCGTCGCGCAGGCTCGACAGGAAGCGCTCGAACGGCAGGCGGAAGGCGATCGCGTCGACGGCGGTGATGCCGAGCAGGTAGCAGACGGCCGAGTTGGCGGCCGAGCCGCGCCCCTGGCACAGGATGCCGCGGCCGCGCGCGAAGGCAACGATGTCGTGCACGATGAGGAAGTAGCCGGGGAAGTCCTTGTGCTCGATGACGTCGAGCTCGGCCTCGATGCGTGCACGGCCCGCCTCGTCGAGCTCGGGGTAGCGCGCAGGCACGCTCGCCCAGACCAGTTCGCGCAGATACGACATGGGGGTGTGCCCCTCGGGAACCTGCTGCCTCGGGAGGGCGGGCTTCGCGCGCCGGAGCGGGAAGGCGAGCTCGGCCGCGAGCTGAAGCCCGTGCTCGATCGCGCCGGGGTAGCGGGCGAAGCGCTCGCGCATCTCGCGTCCGGAGCGCAGCTGGGCGCCGCCCGTGGCCGGCAGCCAGCCGTCGAGCTCGTCGAGGCTGCGCCTGGCGCGTACCGCGGCGACGGCCGCGGCGAGGTGCCGCCGCTGGTGGCTCGCGTAGTGCACGTTGCCCGTCGCGAGCACGGGGATTCCCCGCGCGGAGGCGAGGGAGGCGAGCACGTCGTTGCGGTCGGTGTCGAGGGGGTCGCCGTGGTCGATGAGCTCGACGTGCACGGCGTCCCGGCCGAACCGCGCGACGAGCGCGTCGAGGGCGCGACCGGCGGCATCCGCCCCGCCCGTCTCGAGGGCGTGTCGCACGGCGCCCTTGCGACACCCGGTGAGCACGGCCCAGTGACCCTCTCCCAGCTGGGCGAGCCCGTCGAGCTCATAGACGGGCCGGCCCTTCTCGCCGCCGCGCAGGTTCGCCTCGGTGAGCGCCTGGGCGAGCCGGTGGTAGCCCTCGGTGCCGCGGGCGAGCACGACGAGGTGCTCGCCCTCCGGGTCGGGCTCGCCGTTCTGGGGTCCGGAAAGCCCCAGCGAGAGCTCGGCGCCGAACACCGTGGCCACCTGGGAGCGCTCGGCGGCCTCGGCGAAGCGCACGAGCCCCGCGAAGGTGTCGTGGTCGACGAGCGCGAGAGCGCTGAGCCCCAGCCGCTCTGCCTCCTCGAGCAGCTCCTCTGGCGAGGAGGCTCCGTCGAGGAAGCTGAAGCTCGAGTGGGCGTGCAGTTCGGCGTAGGGGAGTGCGCCGGGGTCGCGCACGAGCTCGCGCGGTGGTGCGTACGGTCCGCGCTTGCGGGAGAAGGCGGGGCCGTCACCGCCGTCGCGGGCCCGCTCGTCGTCGTGCTGCGCACGACCGCCCGAGAGAGTGCGCTCGAACTCGGACCAGGGCATCGGCGGGTTGCTCCAGCCCATCAGCCGCGGCCCATCAGTGCCGGCCCATCAGTGCCGGCCCATCAGTCGTAGCGCCCCTCGGCCCACCAGCCCTCGCCGTCCTGCACGAGCAGCCACGCGCATCCGCTCGTATCGACGGCCTGAAGCCGATGGACGGAACGCGCCGTCGCCGGGTCCCACCAGCGCTCCTCGAGCGGCCACGGACCCGCCCAGGCGCTGAGCTCGCGACGCGACCCGGTCTGCGACACGAGCACGGCGGGCGCAGCGCTCACCCGCCCGCGCTCGTCGACCGTCACGGGACGGCCCCGCGCATCCTCCACCCCGAGTGGACGCGGCACCTCGTAGACCGTGGCGGGCGGCGGATCGGGCAGCGCCCCCGGCCACGGCTGCGCGCGCGGGCGGGCCGGTGCCGCGCGGTCGCCCCACGCGACGAGCATCTGCCTGTCGGCGGGTCGTCTGCCGCCCGTGAGAAGCGGCGTGAGCACCCCGCGGTGCCCCACCATGCCCTGCACCCGCGAGAGCACGGAGTGCACGCGTTCGTCTGGGCCCGCGCCCCACAGCCCCGTCTCGTGGACGTGCACGGGGTCGACGGCCTCCGGACTCAGCCGCACCCGCACGACGCCGGAGCGCAGCGTCTCGGTCGCCTGGAGCTGCCAGCGCACCCGATCGACGATCTCGGCGGCGGTGAAGGAGCGCGGATGCAGCCACACCCGCTCCTCGGACTCGCCGTTCGCACCGCGGAGCTCGATCCGCAGCGCCGTGCAGACGAGCCGCTCGCCGAGGAGGGCGCGCACGAAGTCGCCGCACGCCGCCCGCACCCCGAAGGCGAGCTCGTCGACGCGTTCCACGGCAGCTTCGAAGTCGACGACCGCGTCGATGTCGCGCGGCGGGATGCGCGGAGTTGCGGGGCGGGCGTCGTCGCCACGGGCGAGGACGTGCAGGCGCGCCCCGAGCGGGCCGAAGCGGGCAGCGACATCCGTCTCGGCGAGCCGCGTGAAGGCGCCGAGGGTGCGGATGCCGAGCCGCGGGAGCAGCGAGGCGAGCTCGGGATCGCCGAGGGCGGCGACGGGCAGCGGGGCGAGGAAGGCGGCCGATGCGCCTGCGGCGACGATGTACACGGCATCCGCTGCCGCGCCCGGCACCGAGCCGTGGCCGGGACGGCGCGCCGCGAGCTCGGCCGCGAACAGGCCGTCGGCGATGCCGGCGCGCGCAGCTGCGGCACCCGCGCCCTCGGCGACGCCGATGACCGTGCGGGCCGCCGCGAGCTCTCCGCCGTA
>JASGGJ010000183.1:0-2653 GCA_047605085.1 Protaetiibacter sp. | reverse complement strand
ACGGCTCTGGCGACCTCCGCATCCGCGACGTCCCGATGCGGATCGCGCTCGAGCATCCCGCCGATGCGACGCGGGCGATCGGGGTGGCCGAGCTCACCGAGGGCGCGCTCTCGGCGAGCGCGGGCAACCGCCGCCGCCGCCCGAACGGCTGGCACCACGTGCTCGACGCGGTCACCGGGCTGCCAGCGCGCGACGTCGTCGCGAGCTGGACGGTGGCCGCCGACGAGCTCACCGCGGACGGGGCCGCGACCGCGCTGTTCTTCGACGTCGACCCCGGCTGGCTCGCGCGGCACGGTGTGGAATGGGTCAGGATGCTCTCGGACGGCTCGATCGAGCGCAGTCCGGACTTTCCCGGGGAGGTGTTCACGTGACCGGACTCGTGACCCGCCTGGACCGGCTGCTCGGCCGAGTCTCGATGTACCTGCTCGTCGTCGCGGTGCTCGGGGTGCTCACGGTGATCGCCCTCGTGCTCGCCCTCGCGGGAGCCATCGCGATCGACCCGCTCGCGATCCTGGTCTCCGCGCTCGTGCTGACCGCCGCATCCTGGCTCGCGAACCGGGTGCTGGGGTTGCTGTTCCGCACTCGAGGGGTCACCGAGTCCGGCGTCATCACGGCGCAACTGCTGCTGTTCGTGCTGGACCCGACGCTCGACCCTGCCGGCCTCCTCGGCCTGGTGGCGGCGGCCGCGGTGGCGGCGGCATCCAAGTACCTCGTGACCTGGCGCGGACGGCACCTCGTCAACCCGGCCGCTCTCGCCGCGGTCGTCGTGGGGGTGACCGGCCTCGCGTTCTCCTCGTGGTGGGTCGCCGCGCCGCCCCTGCTGCCCGCCGTCGCGCTCGGGGCGCTGCTCATCCTCTGGCGCACCAGGCGGCTCGGCACGGGCCTTGTCTACCTCGCGGTCGCGGGGGGTGTGCTGGTCGCGCGCTACCTGTCGTTCGGGGCGGATACCGTATCCGCCCTGTCGTTCACCTTCCTGTCCTTCCCCGTCGTGTTCGTCGCGGGCTTCATGCTCAGCGAGCCGCTCACCCTGCCGCCGCGCCGCTGGCAGCGCCTCGGCGTCGCGGTTCTCGTCGCGCTGCTGACGAGCGTGCCGTTCACGGTCGGGCCGTTCGGCAACACACCGGAGCTGGCCCTCGTGATCGGGGGCGCCCTCGCCTTCCCGCTCGGGCAGCGGCGGGCTCTGAGGCTCGAGCTCGTCGCCAAGCGGCAACTGACCCCGACCGCGTGGGAGTTCCGCTTCCGCCCGGCCGCGCCCGTGCGGTTCGCGCCCGGTCAGTATCTCGAGCTCACCCTCCCGCACCGCCGTCCCAACGCGGGCGGCGTCCGCCGGGTGTTCTCGATCGCCTCGGCGCCCGGCGCGGCAGAGCTCGCGATCGGCGTGCGCATCCGCGACGAGGCGTCGAGCTTCAAGCGGGCGCTGCGCGCGCTCGAGCCGGGCGCCCTGGTGCGGGCGACGGGCGTGTGGGGGGACTTCACGCTGCCGCGGTCGACGGATGCGCGACTCGCCTTCGTCGCCGCGGGCATCGGCGTCACGCCGTTCGTCTCGCAGCTCGGCGCGCTCGCCGCGGCCGGCCGGGCCGCGGATGCCGTGCTGCTGTACGCGGTGCGGTCGGCGGCCGAGCTCGCCTACCGCGAGGAGCTCGCCGCGAGCGGCGCGCGGGTCGTCGTGCTCTGCCCCGACGACCCGGGCGAGCTGCCGCCGCACTGGAGCCGACTCGGCTCCGGCGCTCTCTCGGCCGAGCTCGTGCACGCCGCGATCCCGGATGCGCGCGAGCGCACGGTGTACCTCTCGGGCGCGCCCGCCGAGGTCTCGAGACTCCGCCAGGCGCTGCGAGCCGGCGGGGTGCACCGCATCCGCACCGACGTCTTCCTCGGCTACTGACCCTCGTCGCCCCTCCCCAACGCTGTAGCGCTCGTCCCGCCGCTGCACACGTCCCGGCCGCTCGACGGCGAACGCGGCAGCGTTGGGAGGGGATGTCGTTCGCCGTGCGCGATCGGACTGGCACTCTCGGTCGGAGAGTGCTAAAACTGATATCGACAGAGTTGAGTCGCTTCGACTCAGATCTAACAAGGAGGTATCCGATGACGATGTTCTTCGACCCGTTCCGAGAGCTCGACCGTGTCGCCGGCCAGCTCCTCGACAGCCGCCAGGGGCCACGGCTCATGCCGATGGACCTCTACCGCGACGGCGACCACTATGTGCTCAACGCCGACCTGCCCGGCATCGACCCCGGCAGCGTCGACGTCGACGTCGACGGGCAGCTGCTCACGATCCGCGCCGAGCGCACCCCGCGCAGCGTCGAGGGCGTGAAGTGGATCGCGCGCGAGCGCATGGGCGGCTCGTTCCTGCGCCAGCTCAACCTCGGCCAGGGGATCGACACCGCGGGCATCTCGGCCAACTACGAGAACGGCGTGCTGAGCGTCGTGATCCCGGTGAGCGAAAAAGCCAAGCCGCGCAAGATCGAGGTGCAGTCCTCGGCCCGCTCCGAACAGATCGAGGCGCACGCCGAGTCCGCCGGCGCCTGATGCCAACGCCTGGCGCGGGGTGGGGGGGGTTGGCTGGGGCTGGGCGGGGTTTGTTGGGGCGGGCGGGTTTGGGCTTTTCTCCGGGTTCCAGTTTTTTGTTCCCGGGCGGGCGGGCGCCCCCGACGAT
>JASGGJ010000182.1:0-2678 GCA_047605085.1 Protaetiibacter sp. | reverse complement strand
GGAGGGCGTCGGGAGTTCGATTCTCTCCAGGGGCACACCTTTGCTTTCCCGAGCGTCCCGCACCCGCTCGCGGTGACGGGGCAGCCGCGCTCGCTCCGCCATCGAGGTCTAAAGTCGCGCCGTGCAGCTATGACGCCTCCCTCGGTGTCGCCGACCGGCCCGGTTGTACGGGCACAGCCTCGGACTGTGAGCGCACCCCTGCCCGATGTCGGCGGGGAGCCGCAAACTCGCGGCATGTCGATGACCGCGCAGCAGCTCTTGGAAGAGGCTAAGTCTCTTCCGGATGCCGCCCGTGCCGACCTTGCGTACCAGGTGCTTCTGACCTTGCCCGGCCAGCTGGCCGATGCGGATCGGGCAACAGTCGACTCCGCGTGGCGCGAGGAGATCGGGCGTCGGGTTGACGGCTACCTGGCCGGGACTGCGACGCTGGTAGACGTTGACGAGTCGCACGCTGAGATTCGCGCAGAGCTGGCAGCCCTTCGCAAGTGAGCCTTCGGAAGCGAGAGCTTTCCGAGGCGAAAGCCGAACTGCGCGGCGCTGCGCTGTGTTCTATGAGGAGCGGTGCCAGGGACTTGGATACGAGTTCCTCGATGCCGTCCACGCTGCGATCGAGGCGATCCTGATCCTCCCGGACGCCTCGCGTCCCTATCCGGATTGGGATCGGGAGCCGCAGCTTCGGACAAAGGCCGTCGAGGGATTTCCCTACCGAGTGATCTACCTCATCGATGAGCAGGATGTCGTGATCTTCGCCTACCGCACGATCGCCAACTCCCCGGCTACTGGATGAGCCGCGTCGACTACTGACCACCTCGAACTGCGCTATGCAGCATCGGTCGCCGCCGCTCGTCGTCGGCGGTGCGCACCGACCTCACGGGCGACGACGCCCTCATCGCACCACGCGGTAGCGCAGGTGGGTCGCGAGCTTCGTCGGCACCACCGACAGCTGCTCGAGTTCGGTGAGCCGCGGGGGGAGGCCGTCGAACAGGCGCGTGCCGCCGCCGAACATCACCGGCATGAGGTGCAGCGAGACCTCGTCGATCAGGTCTTCTGCGAAGAAGCTCTGCGCGGTCATCGCGCCGCCCATCACGCAGACGTCGCCGTCGCCGGCGAGCTCGCGGGCGAGCCTCAGCGCCGCGGCGGGGGAGTCGGCGAAGCGGTACACGCTGTCGGCGGGGAGCTCGGATCCGCCGGAACGCGACAGCACCATCACGGGGATCCGCCGCTCGCCGCTCGGTCCGTCGGCGCCCCAGTAGGGGAGCGAGTCGACGAGGGTGCGGTGCCCGGTGACGATCGCGGTGGCGGGGGTGAGAGCCGCGAGATCCTCGTCGGTGCCGCCGAGCCAGGCGTGGAGGCGTTCGCCTTCGCGGCCGAGGCCGTTCTCTGGCGTCTGCTCGACGTCGGTGATGTAGCCGTCGAGGCTCATGCTGATATCGAAGACCACGGTGGTCATCGTTGTCCTCCTTCGTCCGGCGCCGTTCTCGGCGATGCGTCCAGGTTCGCGCCACGCGGGTGGCGGACCCAAATGATTCGGCCTAGGGTGAATCATGATCGTGTACCGCTTCGGCCCCGACGATCTGCTGCGCACCCGTTTCGCGATCTCGCCGCTGCTCGAGCTGGTGGGCGCGTTCTATGCGATCCGGTGGCCGGACAGCTATGTCATCCACCGGCCGTGGGCGCTGCGCGCCGCCGAGGCGTGCGCCGGGTTCGAGCTCGGTCTCTTCGATGCCGCGACCCCGCGCGGCGGAGGCTACTGGCCGGTGTTCCTCGGCCAGCCGCCGGTGGCGCCGCACACCACGATCGAGGCGGAGCTCGCTCGGGTCGCGGCGACGCCTCTCGACCTCGTCGTTGCGGAGGTGCGCACCACCTATCCCGACCAGATCCCGGACGCGGCGCAGCCCTTCGTCGACGATCCGGCGCGCGCCCTCGCCGACCTCGTGGATGAGATGACGGCGGTGTGGGATGCGGCGCTCTCGGCTCACTGGCCAGCGATCTCCGCGCTGCTCGAGGCCGAGATCGCGGCGCGTGCCCGTCAGCTCGTGGCCGGCGGCCTGGCGGCGGCGTTCGGCGATCTCCACCCGGACGTGTCGTGGGAGGACGGTCGGCTCACCGTCGAGCCGAGCGGCAAGAACGCGGCGGATGTCGACCTCGCCGGGCGGGGGTTGTTGCTCATCCCCGCGGTGTTCAGCTGGCCAGCCCCGTGGCCGCGCACGGATCCGCCCTGGGAGCCGGCGCTGGTGTATCCGCCGTCCGGCGCGGCCACGCTCTGGGTGCGCGGGCAGGAGACGGGGGATCCTTTGGGCGACCTGCTCGGTCCCGGTCGCGCTCGGCTGCTGCGGGCACTCGATCGTCCCGCCGCGACGACCGAGCTGGCGCGCCGGCTCGGGGTCAGTGCGGGCGGCGTGAGCGAGCACCTGGGGATTCTGGTCCGCAGCGGGCTCGCCACGCGCAAGCGCGAAGGGAGGCGGGTGGTCTCCTCGCGCACCTCGCTCGGCGACCTGCTCTGCGCGTTGCGTGGCCGATCGGTGGCGGAGCTCCCCGTCGATCGGTGACTGTCCTCGCGGCCCAGTTGCGTCGCTCACTCACCGTGCTCACTCGGTCGCCCGCGCCCGCTCTCGGTGAGCTCGCCCTGGGCGACCGCGAAGTCGGCGCGGTGGTCGCGCGCCCATTCCTCGAGGGTG
>JASGGJ010000181.1:0-2742 GCA_047605085.1 Protaetiibacter sp. | reverse complement strand
GCGAGTTCGGGCCCCTCCCCGACCAGTCGATGCACGAGAAGACCGCGGTGCCGGCCCTCATCGAGGAGCTCTACACGTTCCTGCGCCAGGCCGACACCCGCGAGCTCGACCTGCTGTTCACGAAGCTCGACGCCGCCCGGGCGGCGGGCGACGAGACCGCGGTGGAGTTCATCCAGTCGCAGATCGACACCTACGAGACCCACGTCGTGCCGATCATCGCCGACATCGACGCGGGCTTCGGCAATCCCGAGGCCACGTACCTCCTCGCCAAGAAGATGATCGAGGCGGGCGCCTGCGCCATCCAGATCGAGAACCAGGTGTCGGACGAGAAGCAGTGCGGCCACCAGGACGGCAAGGTCACGGTCCCCCACGAGGACTTCATCGCGAAGCTCAACGCGGTGCGGTACGCGTTCCTCGAGCTCGGGATCGACAACGGCGTCATCGTCGCGCGCACCGACTCGCTCGGTGCCGGCCTCACGCAGAAGATCGCGGTCTCCACCCGGCCCGGCGACCTGGGCGACCAGTACAACGCGTTCCTGGACGTGGAGGAGATCGCCGCACACGACCTGAGCGACGGCGATGTGATCATCCGTCGCGACGGCAGGCTGCTGCGGCCCAAGCGGCTGCGCAGCAACCTGTACCAGTTCCGCCCCGGCACCGGCGAGGACCGCTGCGTCCTCGACTGCATCACGTCGTTGCGCCACGGCGCCGACCTGCTGTGGATCGAGACCGAGAAGCCGCACGTCGAGCAGATCGCGGGGATGGTGGACCGCATCCGCGAACAGATCCCGAACGCGAAGCTCGTCTACAACAACAGCCCGTCGTTCAACTGGACGCTGAACTTCCGCCAGCAGGCGTACGACCTGCTCGTGGAGCAGGGTGCGGATGTCTCGGCCTACGACCGCGCCGACCTGATGAGCGTCGCCTACGACGACACCGAGCTCGCGAAGCTGGCCGACGAGAAGATCCGCTCGTTCCAGAAGGACGGCTCGGCCCGCGCCGGCATCTTCCACCACCTCATCACGCTGCCGACGTACCACACCGCCGCGCTGTCGACCGACGACCTGGCGAAGGGCTACTTCGCCGAGGAGGGCATGCTCGCCTACGTGAAGGGCGTGCAGCGGCGCGAGATCCGCGAGGGGATCGCCACCGTCAAGCACCAGAACATGGCCGGCAGCGACATCGGCGACAACCACAAGGAGTACTTCGCCGGCGACGCGGCCCTCAAGGCCGGCGGCAAGGACAACACGATGAACCAGTTCAGCTGAGTCCGTCCCGAGCACAGACGGCGTGAGACAGCGCGTTGCGCGTGAGACACCCCGGTGTTTCCCGCGCAACGCGCTGTCTCGGCGAGCGGATCGTGCGGGTACGCTCGGAGCGTGACCGAACGTGCTCCGCTGTCTCGCAAACTGTCCGCGATCGCCGAGTCGGCGACACTCAAGGTCGACGCCAAGGCGAAGGCGCTGAAGGCGCAGGGAAAGCCCGTCATCTCGTACGCGGCGGGCGAGCCCGACTTCCCGACGCCGCCGTTCATCGTGGATGCCGCCGCCGAGGCGCTGCGCGATCCCGCGAACTTCCGCTACACCCCCGCGGCGGGGCTGCCCGTGCTGCGCGAGGCGATCCAGCGCACGGCCTGAAGCACGTGTTCCTAGCGGTCCAACAACGAAAAGACCGGCCGGTGATCGGTGCCCGGGGCGTCTATATCGAGGGTGCGGGCAAAGACCGTTCGCCAGTCGGACGTGGCGAGCACTTGATCGATTGTTGCTCCGAGAGGGGTGGGGACGCTTGTGGGCCAGGTGGGAGCGAGCCCGACGTTCTGCCCGGGAGTCGCGAGTTTGCACATACCAAGCCCGTCGGGAATGTTCGCTGAACTGGCATTGAAATCCCCCAGGGCGATCGTGTTGGGGGTGGCGCATTGCGCGGCGATCCAATCAAGGCCATGCTGCCAGAGGCCGTCACCACCGATGAGGGACATGCGAGTCACGTGGACGGCGATGATCCGTGGCGAGTCGGAGGTCGCGTCAACAGGTTCCGCGACAAAGCCCGTCCAGGCACCAGTATTGTCTGCAGCAACGACCTTGTACTCACCCAACGCGGTGGAGATGAATGCTGTCACGGCTATGGCTTCGGAGTCGAGCATCTGGTAGCCGTCAGGAAAGTGCCCGCCGGGGAACCGTTCAGCTCCGCCGCCGGAGTAGAGTTCCGCGAAGACGGCGATATCCGCATCGGTGGAGTCGAGCAGGCTCACGAGCGTTTCGGCCGGGACGCCTTCTTGACGAACATTCCAGGCGAGCGCCCGTAGCTCAGAGTATTCAGACCGGTCGGGAAGAGCAGATAGCGGGACGACCGGGGGCAACGTGATCAACGCCGCAGCCGCAGTCGCCGTGATCGCGGCTGCGACCGTGGACGTTACGACCACGTTCGACTTCGTCCGCAGGGGCCGAACAGCCACGGTGACGACCACAACGCCGAGCGCCAGGGTCAGTGCGGCCAGCAGGGCTGCGATCGGAAAGGCGAGCACACCCCCCCAGATCCAGACGCGCGACCCGAACCCCAACGTGACTCCCAGCAGGAGAAGGAGAACTCCCGCGGACACGAGCGCAGCGCCGACGACGGGCACTCGTTTCGCAGCGCGCATCGACGCTCTCCCTGCTCAACCGAATTCACGCTGGACAAACTCCACGGGCCTAGTGCATCTATGACCCATGCATAGAGAACTCTATGTTCTTACGTCCGTCCGGA
>JASGGJ010000180.1:0-2753 GCA_047605085.1 Protaetiibacter sp. | reverse complement strand
CCGCGCGGTGAAGGTCGAGGCGTTGAAGGAGTGCTCCGCGTACAGGATCATCGAGACGTCGAAGGCGGTGACGACCACGAGATCCGGCACCTCGCCGAAGGTCATTCGCAGGAAGTTCGCCGAATAGCCGAGATCGTCGCGGGGTTCCACGGGCTCCTCGTCGCGCAGCCGACGCTGCGTGTAGGCGACGATCGCGGGAAGTTGCGCCCACAAGCGCTTCGCCTGCTCGAGCTGCGCCTCGGGACTCTGGTCGGAGACGGTGGGGTCGGCGGCGCCGTACGCGGACACGGCGGTGCGCACGACATCCATCGGATGGGCGTCGAGCGGCAGGAGGTCGATGGCGTGCTTGGCGACCGGTGCGAGCTCGCGGTGCGCGCGCTCGAAGGCCTGCAGCTCCTCGAGCTGCACGGGCGTCGGCAGCTCGCCGTGCCAGAGCAGGTAGGCGACCTCCTCGAAGGTGCAGTTCGCGGCGAGCTCCTGCACGGGGTAGCCGCGGTAGAGCAGCGAGTTGGTCTCCGGGTTCACCTTGGAGATCGCGGTCGCGTCGACGACGACGCCCGCGAGCCCCTTCTTGATGTCGGGGGCGGGGGTGGTCTCTGGGGTGGCGGGGTCGGTCATGTCAGCTCCTGTTGTTGCGGAGGTCGAAGGTGTAGACGCCGGCGTCGAACTCCGAGTAGCCCTCGTAGTCGACCAGTTCGTACAGCCTCGCACGGGTCAGCATCTCGGGCACCCGGCGCTCGAGCGAACCCTCGGCGAGAATGGTGTCGAGGCCGCGCTCCGCCGCCCCCATCGCGAGCCGCAGCAGGCTCACCGGGAAGATGACGATGTTCACGCCGACGTCGGCGAGCTGCCGGGTCGTGAACAGCTCGCTCTTGCCGAACTCGGTCATGTTGGCCAGGATCGGCACCTCGACCGCCGCCCGGATCGCTTCGAACTCGGCCAGATCGGCCATCGCCTCCGGGAAGATCGCGTCGGCACCGGCATCCACGAGTCTCTTGGCGCGGTCCTTCGCGGCTTCGAGCCCCTCGACGCCGCGGATGTCGGTGCGCGCCATCACGAGGAAGTCCGGGTCGCGCCGCGCCTCGACGGCGGCCCGGATGCGCTTGACCGCGGTCGCGTCGTCGACGACGGCCTTGCCGTCGAGGTGGCCGCAGCGCTTGGGGTTGACCTGGTCCTCGAGGTGCATCCCCGAGATGCCGGCGTCCTCGAGCAGCTGCACGGTGCGCGCGACGTTCATCGGCTCGCCGAAGCCCGTGTCGGCGTCGATCAGGGTCGGCAGCTCGGTGACCCGCGCGATCTGGCCGCCGCGCTGGGCGACCTCGCTGAGCGTCGTGAGGCCGATGTCGGGGAGCCCCAGCTCGGCGGCGAGCACCGCGCCCGAGATGTAGACGCCCTCGAAGCCCTTCTCCTGGATGAGTTTCGCGGAGAGCGGGGTGAAGGAGCCCGGCATCCGCACGAGCTCGCCGGATGCCAGGAGAGCCCGGAAGGCGGCGCGCTTGGCGGATGCGGTGGTCGTCGAGTGCAGCATCAGAACAGCCCTTCCGGCGCGAGCGGCAGCCCGTCCGCGACCACGTTCAGCCGGGTCACCTCCGCCGCGGTCAGCTCCGGCAGTCGCTCGGCGAGCCCGAGGAAGCGCTCGATCTCGGCATCCGCGAGCACCCCGGCGGCGAGGGTGCGGAACTTCCTCACGTAGTCGGCGCGCGCGAACGGCCGTGCACCGAGCGGGTGCGCGTCGGCGACGGCGATCTCATCGACGATCCTGCCGCCATCGGCCAGCTCGATCTCGACCCGACCGCCGAAGGCCTTCTCGCTCGGATCCTCCGAGTGGTAGCGGCGGGTCCACTCGGCGTCCTCGGCGGTGCTGACCTTGCGCCAGAGCGCGACCGTGTCGGGACGGGCCGCGCGCTCGGGCGCGTAGGAGGCGAGGTGGTCCCAGGCGCCGTCCTGCAGGGCGACGGTGAAGATGTACGGGATCGAGTGGTCGAGGGTCTCGCGGCTCGCCGTCGGGTCGTACTTCTGCGGGTCGCCGGAGCCGGAACCGATGACGTAGTGCGTGTGGTGACTGGTGTGCAGCACGAGCTGACGCACGGCGTCCGGGTTCCGCAGCTCCGGGCGCTCGGTGCCGAGCCGGCGCGCGAGGTCGATCCAGGCCTGCGCCTGGTACTCGGCTGAGTGCTCCTTGGTGTAGCTGTCGAGGATGGCCCGCTTGGGCTCCCCCGGATCCGGCAACGGCACCTGGTAGTGCGCGTCAGGGCCGTCGAGCAGCCAGGCGATGACGCCGTCCTCGCCCTCCCAGATCGGGGCGGGCGAGGTCTGGCCGCGCAGGGCCCGGTCGACCGCCTCGACGGCCATCTTGCCCGCGAAGGCGGGCGCGTGGGCCTTCCAGGTGGAGATCTGACCCTTGCGCGACTGACGGGTCGCGGTCGTGGTGTGCAGCGCCTGGCCGATGGCCTGATAGATCACCTCGGCGTCGAGGCCGAGCAGCGTCCCGATGCCCGCGGCGGCCGACGGCCCGAGGTGGGCGACGTGGTCGATCTTGTGCTTGTGCAGGCTGATGCCGCGCGCCAGGTCGATCTGGACCTCGTAGCCGGTCGCGATGCCGCGTACCAGGGCGGCGCCATCTGCCCCGGCGTGCTGGGCGACCGCGAGGATGGGCGGGATGTTGTCGCCCGGATGCGAGTACTCCGCGGCGAGGAAGGTGTCGTGGTAGTCGAGCTCGCGCACGGCGACCCCGTTGGCCCAGGCCGCCCACT
>JASGGJ010000179.1:0-2768 GCA_047605085.1 Protaetiibacter sp. | reverse complement strand
TTCCACGGCACGATCACGCCCACGACGCCGTACGGCTCGTGGAAGGTGACGTCCAGCCCGCCCGGCACCGGGATCTGCCGCCCGCTCAGCCGCTCGGGGGCGCCCGCGTAGTAGTTCAGCACCTGGGCGACGTGCGCCGCCTCCCAGCGAGCCGACTCGATCGGGTGGCCCGAGTTGCGCACCTCGAGGCGCGCGAGCTCCTCGACGTGCTCTTCGACGACCCGCGCGAAACGGCGCAGCGCGTCGGCGCGCACGACGGGCGCGGCCTCGGCCCACCCGCGCTGCGCCGACACCGCCGCGGCGACGGCGGCGTCGACCTCGTCCACGGTGGCCCGGGGGATCTCGCGGAACGCCCGGCCGGTCGCGGGCTCGATCAGCGTGAACGTGCTCACGCGTCGGCGCTCCTCGCCCGGTCGCCGCGTCTCGTCTCGGTCGCGCCCGGCGCGACCTCGCTCGACGACCGGGGAGCGGTGCCGCGTTCCGGCGCGACCTCGCTCGACGACCGGCGACCGGCGGCGGCCTGCGCGACGAGCCCCGCGAACAGGCTCTTGTCCTGCGCGTTCTCCTCGGGGTGCCACTGCACGCCCATGACGTATCCGTCGCCGTCGGACTCGAACGCCTGGACCAGCCCGTCGTCGGTGCGGGCGGTCACCACGAGCCCCTCGCCGACGCGGTCCACGCCCTGATGGTGGTAGCTGTGCACGTCGAAGGCGCCCTCGCCGACGAGCGCCGCGAGAGCGGTGCCGCCTGCGACCTCGACGGTGTTGCTCGCGAACACCCCGCCGCCGATGCGGTAGCGCTCGGTGCCGAGGTGCTCCGGCAGGTGCTGGTGCAGCGTGCCGCCGCGGGCCACGTTGACCAGCTGCAGCCCGCGGCAGATCGCGAGCACCGGCATCCGCCGCCGCTCCGCCGCGCGGAACAGCGCCAGCTCCCACGCGTCGCGGTCCGCGCGGGCCGGGTCGGTGAGCGGATGCCGCTCGGCGCCGTAGAGCTCGGGCTGCACGTCCGCGCCCCCGGTGAGGACGAGCCCGTCGATCCCGTCGAGCACGGCCTCGGCGGCGGCGTCGGGGGCGGGCTGCGGCGGCAGGAGGACGGGGATGCCGCCGGCATCCGTCACCGAGGTGAAGTACTGCTGCGGCAGGAACGCCGCCCGCACGTCCCACACGCCCTGCTTCGCGCGCTCGAGGTACGTCGTCAGGCCGATGACCGGACGGGGCGTTTCGTCTCGCTCCGCTCGCTCAACGACCGCAGCGCCACCCCCCGTGACCGGACGGGGCGCGTCAGAGCCGTTCGAAGCCACGCACGCGCTCCCAGTCGGTCACCGCTGCTTCGAAGGCCTCGACCTCGATGCGCGCTTGGTTGAGGTAGTGGTCCACGACCTCGTCGCCGAACGCCCGCCGCGCGATCGCCGACTCGTCGAGCAGCTCGGCCGCGTCGCCGAGCGTCGTCGGCAGGCGGTCGACTCCGGCGTCGTAGGCGTTCCCGGTCAGCGGTGCCGGCAGCGCCAGCTCGTGCTCCACGCCGTGCAGGCCGCCGGCGATGATCGCCGCGATCGCGAGGTAGGGGTTGACGTCGCCCCCCGGCACGCGGTTCTCCACGCGCAGCGACGAGCCGTGGCCGACGACGCGCAGCGCGCACGTGCGGTTGTCGACCCCCCACGCGACGCCGGTGGGCGCGAAGGTTCCCTTCGCGTAGCGCTTGTAGGAGTTGATCGTCGGGGCGTACAGCAGCGTGAACTCGCGCAGCGTCGCGAGGATGCCGGCGATCCAGTGCTCCATGAACGGGCTGAAGCCGTGCGGGCCGTCTCCGGCCATGACCGGATCGCCGGACTCCGACCGCACCGACAGGTGGATGTGGCACGAGTTGCCCTCGCGCTGGTCGAACTTCGCCATGAACGTGATCGCCTTGCCGTGACGATCGGCGATCTCCTTGGCCCCGTTCTTGTAGATCACGTGATTGTCGGCGGTCGCCAGCGCCTCGTCGTAGCGGAACGCGATCTCCTGCTGTCCGAGGTTGCACTCGCCCTTCACGCCCTCGCAGTACATCCCGGCCGCGTCCATGCTCACGCGGATGTCGCGCAGCAGCGGCTCGAGGCGCGTGGTGGCCAGCAGGTTGTAGTCGACGTTGTAGTCGGTGGCGGCGGTGAGTCCGCGGTAGCCCTTGGCCCAGGCATCCCGGTACGAGTCGTCGAAGACGATGAACTCCAGCTCGGTGCCCGAGTAGGCCACGAGCCCGCGCTCGGCCAGGCGGGCACGCTGGGCGTTCAGGACGGCGCGAGGGGACTGCTGCACCGGCCGGCCGTCCAGCCACGTGAGGTCGGCCATCACGAGGGCGCTGCCGGGGATCCACGCAACGCGGCGCAGCGTCGCCTCGTCGGGGACGAGCACCATGTCGCCGTAGCCCTGCTCCCAGCTGGACATCGCGTAGCCGTCGACCGTGTTCATGTCGACGTCGACCGACAGCAGGTAGTTGCACGCCTCCGCGCCGTGCCCCATCACCTCATCGCGGAAGAAGCGCGCCGCCACGCGCTTGCCGACGAGCCGGCCCTGGGCGTCGCCGAAGGCGAGCACCACGGTGTCGATGTCGCCCGCGTCGATCGCTGCGTTCAGCTGCTCGACGCTCAGGGGCGCGGATGCGGCCATGGGTCCTCCTCGTGGGTCTCGGTGCATCGGGCTCGATGCGTGGGGCTCGGCGTGGACCACCGACGATCCGCGTCTCTTGAAGAATCGTCACACAGATTTCACGTCTAAAGGTAGACACCAGGTACC
>JASGGJ010000178.1:0-2769 GCA_047605085.1 Protaetiibacter sp. | reverse complement strand
GGCCGAGACGCAGGCCGACCTCGCGCGGGCCTGGCAGCGGGTGCTGGGTGCGGTGCACTCGTACCGCGACGTCGAGCCGGCGCTCCTCGGCCGCGTCGAGCAGCTCATCGACTTCGTCACCGCTCCCGCATCTCCGGTGCCCTTCCCGGTGGCCCCGTAGCGCCCGAAGGGCGCGTATCGAAAACCCGTTCCGGTGGTTGAGCCGCCGGAGGCGGCGTATCGAAACCACCCCGGGCGTGTCCGGCACGGCGTCGTGGTCTCGGTACACCCGCGCTGCGCGCGGGCACTCGACCACCGGGGTCTCCGTCCGGTGGTTGAGTAGCGGGCGAAGCCCGCGTATCGAAACCACATCGGGCTTGTCGAGCACGGCGTGGTGGTCTCGGTACACCCGCGCTGCGCGCGGGCACTCGACCACCGGGGTGCCGCGCGCTCGGCGCCGACCCCGGTGTTGCCGCACGGCTGTCGCCAACGCCGGTGCCGCCGCACCCTCGGCTGTCGCGAATGCACCGCATCCCGGCGCTCGGGGTGCCTTTGTGACAGTCGGACGACGGGCGGGTGTCCTCGGCTGTCGCGGAGGCACCGTATGTCGCCGCGTTCCGTGCATTTCGTGACAGCTGTGGCACCGAGAGGGGGCTCGCGACGTCGGTAGCCTGGGGGGATGCCAGCCAGCCCGCGTTTCCGCGATGCTCCGGTGTCGTTCGTGCGCCGCAGCGGGCGGATGTCCGAGGCGCAGGAGCGCGCGTTCGCCGAGCTCGCGCCGCAGTATCTCATCGATGTGCCGCGGGATGCGGCATCCACCTCGGTGCGGCCGGGCGCGACGCTCGACCTCGCCGCGGAGTACGGGCGCTCCGCGCCGCTCGTCGTCGAGATCGGCTCCGGTCAGGGGCACGCGATCGTGCACGCGGCATCCACCCGCCCCGCCGACGACTTCCTCGCCGTGGAGGTGTTCCGCGCGGGGCTTGCCCGCACGATGCTCGACGCCGACCGGGCAGGCGCGCGCAACCTCCGGCTGGTGGAGGCGAACGCGCCCGAGGTGCTGCAGCACCTGCTGCCCGAGGCATCCGCGTCGGAGGTCTGGATCTTCTTCCCCGACCCCTGGCACAAGAAGCGGCACCACAAGCGCCGGCTCGTCACGCCCGGCTTCGGCTCCCTCGTCGGGCGCGCCCTGCGCGACGGCGGGATGCTGCGCCTCGCCACCGACTGGGAGGACTACGCGCTTCAGATGCGCGAGGTGCTCGACGCCGAGCCGGAGCTCGCGCGGGCGTTCGAGGGGGAGTGGGCGCCGCGCTTCGACGGCCGGGCGCTCACCGCGTTCGAGCGCAAGGGGGCGCATGCGGGGCGCGCGATCCGCGAGCTTGCGTACCGGCGGCGGGCGCGCGAAGCGCGGTGATCGCGCGGATGCCGGGGGCCGGCGCACCGCGAGCGCGCCCGCGCAAGCCTCACCTTCAACGTGATGTCGAAGTGACTTGACGATGAACTCTTGACGTCGTTCGCTGCGCGAGTAGATTCATTCCTGCGAAGAGAAAACGGAGACGGAAGGTCCCGCAAGGGACTGGAGACGGAGACCGAAGATCGCACTGATGAACGCCCCTGGTGCTTCGGCGCCGGGGGCGTTCTTCGTGTGTCTGTGCGCAAGAGCCGCCCTCGGGCGACTCTTGCGTGACAGCGCCCCCGACAGGAATCGAACCTGCGACCTTTGGTACCGGAAACCAACGCTCTATCCCCTGAGCTACGGAGGCGTACCGATCGAGGGTATCACCCCGTTCCCGCGAGCCATCCGTCGCCCTTAGGATTGCCCGGTGTACCGCACCGTGACCGCCTCGCTGGAGCTCGAGATCGCCGCATCCGTCGACCTCGTGTTCTCGCTCGCCGTCGCGCAGCCGGTGCCGGTCGTGAGCGAGCAGCTGACGTTCACGCAGGGCGACCGGCAGTACACCGCGACTGAGATCGTCGACCAGTCGGGCAGCCGTCTGCACCGCCTCACCGGCGAAGCCGGACTCCTTGAGGTGCGCTACGACGCCACGGTGCAGGGGTGGTCGGGGCTCGCGCACACGAGCGACCTGGAGCTCATCACCTACCTGCGGCCGAGCCGGTACTGCCAGTCCGACGAGGTGTTCGGGCAGGCGCGGCGTCAGTTCCGCGGGCTCGACGGCGCCGAGCTCGTCTGTGCCGTCTCGGACTTCGTCGCGACGAGCACGACGTACACTCCCGGCCTCTCGCAGGGCACGGACAGCGCCGTGACGACCCTGATGACCGGCCAGGGGGTGTGCCGCGACTACGCGCACGTCGTCATCGCACTGCTGCGCGCGATGGACGTGCCGGCCCGCTACGCCGCGTGTTACGCGCCGGGGCTCGATCCGATGGACTTCCACGCGGTCGCGGAGGCCTACCTCGACGGCGCCTGGTATGTCATCGACGCGACGAGGCTCTCGCACCGCGGGTCGCTCGTGCGCATCGCGACGGGGCGGGATGCCGCGGACTGCGCGTTCCTCAGCTACCACGGCGCGCATGTCGGCCTGCGCTCCCTCGCCGTCGACGCGTGGGTCTCGGACTTCGACGCCGCCGAGGTCGACGCCCTCGGTGACGCCCCCGAGGCCCCCACCCCCGACGACCACGTGGCCCTCGTCCAGCTTGCCTGACGTGGCGCACCGAGCGTGTGCCCGCGACTCGCGTGCGGCTCCGTGGTCACTGAGACAGCTCGTTGCGCGCGAGACGCAGCAGCGTGTGACGCGCAACCAGCGGTCTCAGCGCCCGACCCGGCCCGCGCGG
>JASGGJ010000177.1:0-2773 GCA_047605085.1 Protaetiibacter sp. | reverse complement strand
CAACTCCGGCCGAGGGGTCGCAAAGTGCGCGCAACACGCCGCTATGAGAGCACTTTGCGACCCCTCGCCGTCAGCGGCGGAAGCGGAGGCGCCGCAGGAGTTGCGCGTTGAGGGCCACGACGACCGTCGAGACGCTCATGAGCAGTGCGGCCAGCCACGGTGGCATGAGGAAGCCGACGCCCGCGAGCACGCCCGCGGCGAGCGGGATGCCGAGCGCGTTGTAGCCCGCCGCCCACCACAGGTTCTGCAGCATCTTCCGATAGCTCGCGCGGCTCAGCGTGATCGTGTCGACGACACCGCGCGGATCCGAGGAGGCGAGCACGACACCGGCCGACTCGATCGCGACATCCGTGCCCGCCCCGATCGCGATGCCGAGATCGGCCCGCGCGAGCGCCGGGGCATCGTTGATGCCGTCGCCGACCATCGCGACGCGGGCGGCGCCGTCGCCGGTCAGCGCGGCCACCGCATCCGCCTTCTGCTCCGGCAGCACCTCGGCCCGCACCTCGTCGATGCCGAGCTGCGCGGCGACGTGCTCGGCGACGAGGTGCGAGTCGCCCGTGAGCATCGCGACCCGCACGCCGCGGCGATGCAGGGCCGCGACCGCCTCCGCCGACTCCGGCCGTACGCGATCGGCGATCGCAAACAGCGCGAGCACGCGCTGCGAGCCCTCGCCCCCCTCGACGAGCGACACGGTCGTAGTCCCCGCGGCCCCCGCCTCCCGTGCCGCGTGCACGAGCGGGGTGTCGAGGCGGATGCCGTGCTCGGTCAGGTAGCGACCGCTCGCGACCGCGAGCTCGCGGTCATCGAGCGTCGCGACCGCGCCGCGCCCCGCGAGCGATCGGAACCCGGTCGCCGTCGGCACCTGAAGTCCGCGCTCGCGCGCCGCCTCGACGATGGCGCGGCCGATCGGATGCTCGCTGCGCGCCTCGACCGCGGCGGCGAGCGCGAGCGCCTCGTCCTCGGCGACACCGTCGGCGACCGTGATCGCGGCGAGCGCCTGCCGCCCCTCGGTGAGGGTTCCGGTCTTGTCGAAGAGCACGACGTCGACGTCCTTCGCCTCCTCGAGCGCGGCGCGGCTGCGGACGAGGATGCCACGCCGAGCCGCGAGCGCCGTCGACAGCTGGGCGACGAGCGGGATGGCGAGCCCGAGCGCGTGCGGGCAGGCGATCACGAGCACCGCGACCACCCGTTCCAGCACGAAGGCCGGGTCGTCGGGCCGCAGCAGCCACCAGACGGCGAGCGTCACGATCGCGGCACCGACCGCGACGTAGAACAGCAGGGCGGCCGCACGGTCCGCGAGCAGCTGCACGGGAGACCGGCTCGCCTGCGCCTCCGCGACGAGCCGCATGATCCCCGCGAGCGTCGTGTCCCGACCCGTGCGCGTCACCGCGACGGTGAGCGATCCGGAGGCGATCGAGCCCGCGACGACGCGATCCCCCTCTGCCTTGTGGACGGGAGCGGACTCGCCCGTGAGCAGGGACTCATCGACCTCAGAGGCGCCGTCGACGACGGTTCCGTCGACGGGGATCGCGGACCCCGGACGCACGAGCACGCGATCCCCCACCACGAGCTCGGACCGCTCGACGGTGACCGGGTGACCGTGCCGCAGCACCTCCGCCTGGTCGGGCAGCAGCTTCGCGAGCTCGCCGAGCGCGTTCTGCGTGCTGTGCACCGCCGACATCTCGATCCAGTGCCCGAGCAGCATGATCGTGACGAGCGTCGCGAGTTCCCACCAGAAGTCCATGCCGTCCAGCCCGAACATTACCGCGGCGGAATATGCGAAGGAGACGACGATCGCGAGCGAGATGAGCGTCATCATCCCGGGGCGCTTGGCGCGGAGTTCGTGCCAGGCGCCCCGCAGGAAGATGCGCCCGCCGATGACGACGATCGCGGTGCCGGCGACGGCGGGGATCCGTTCGCTGCCCGGGAACCGGGGGCCGCCGAACCCGAGGATGTCCTGCAGGCCCGTCGAGAACACGAGCGCCGGGACGGTGAGGGCGAGGCAGATCCAGAACAGCCGGCGGAAGCGCAGCGGGTCGTGGCCGGCGTGCGCGCTGTGATCGTGCGCGCCGTGATCGTGCGCCCCATGATCGTGGTGCTCGTGCTCCCCCACTGGTTGAGTAGCCGCCGCAGGCGGCGTATCGAAACCCGCCCCGTGGTGCTCGTGGTGCCCGGCATGCTCCTGGTGGTGGTGCTCATGCCCGGCGTGCCCGTGGTGCTCATGCCCGCCGGTCTCGAGACGCGTCGCCTCCGGCGGCGCTCCTCGACCGCCTGAGCTGTCATGGTCGCAACTCCCGCAGCAATCGGCCTCCCCCGCTGGTTGGGCAGCCGCCGCAGGCGACGCGTCGAAACCCGCCCCATGGTGCTCGTGTGCGCCGTGCTCGTGATGGTGCTCATGCCCACCGGATCTCGATACGCCTTCGCCGTGCGACGGCACTCGATCAGCGAGATTCTCACCCATCACGCGCCCCGATTCTGCTGCAGCTCGAACACGGCGAGCAGTTCGTCGACGGCGCGCGTGCGCGTCTCGCCGCCCGCGTCGAACATGTGCGACACGTGGGTGCGCAGGTGGTTCTCGACGAGCAGCTTGTTGAGGCTGCCGAGCGACTTCTGGATAGCGAGGGTCTGCGTGATGATGTCGACGCAGTAGGCCTCGTCCGCGATCATCCTCTCGACCCCGCGCAACTGCCCCTCGAGGATGTGGGCGCGATGGAGGGCGCGCTTCTTGATGTCATCGATCATGAGGACATGATATACCCCCTGGGGGTATCTG
>JASGGJ010000176.1:0-2804 GCA_047605085.1 Protaetiibacter sp. | reverse complement strand
ATGGTCTGCAGCCCCACCAGGAAGAAGATCGTGTTGATGCCGAATCCCGACCACACCGAGACGACGATGAGCGCGGCCATCGCGGTCGGAGCCGAACCCAGCCAGTCGACGTCGGCGGAAATGACGCCGATCCCCTTCAGCAGCCCGTTCAGGATGCCGTTGATCGGGCGCAGGATGAAGTAGAAGATCACGCCCATCACGGCGATCGAGATGACGTGGGGGAGGAAGAAGATGGTGCGAAAGCCGGAAGTCCATCGCACCGCGCGGTTCAACAGCACGGCAAGAAGCAGCGACAGGGGAAGCTCGATGGCGATCGAGCCCGCGGCCAGCACCAGGGTGTTGACCACCGACAGCCACCAGCTCGAGTCGGCGAAGGCGAGCTGGTAGTTGTGCAGGCCGACCCAGGTGGGGTCCCTCACCCCGTTGTACCGCGTGAAGCTGATCACGAGGACATAGGCGACCGGCACGAGCGCGAACCCGGCGAAGGGCAGCAGTGCGACGGAGCCGACTGCCCCGGCCAGCCGCCGTTCACGGGCTCTCCAGCCGCCGGATCTCCGTCGATCCCGGGCGGCGGAAGTCGGGTCGAAGTGTGCGGCCGGCGAAAGAGTGTCGGCGGCCTGCGACGAACCAACGTCGGTCATCGCTTCTCCCTTGCAGACGACGGGCTGGCCGGCGATCGGCGGCCAGCCCGTCACGCCATCAGTAGACGAACTGAGACTCATCGACCAGACCGCTGTCGACCGCGCTCTCCCACGCGGCGTTGTAGCGCTCTTCGACTTCGGCCAGAGCGGAGGCGATGTCTCCGTCGCCGATTATCAGCTGCGCGATCACCTGATCGTACGTGTCGCCCTGGAGCTCGAGCTCCAGTACGGGCGACGTCTGCCGCTGGACGTCCGTGGACGAGATGACGTAGTCCGCGTAGGGCGCTGACATGGTGGCCGGGTCGATCGCGGCCGCAACGTCGGTGCGCAGCGGGAAGATCGCACCGCTTTCGGCGAGCTGCTCGCCCAGCGTCGCTCCGGCTATCTGCTCCAGGACGATCGCAGCGGCGGTCGCGTTCGACGTGGCGGCATTCACGCCGAACGGCTTGCCGATGTTCATGATCGAGCGCACGCTCGTCTCACCGTCGGGAACGGGCACGGCGGCCGCACCCCAGTCGATCGTCGCGCCGAACTGGTCATTGACAGTGGCGACATCCCACGCGGCCGAGACGAACATCCCGACCTCGCCGTTGGCGAAAGCCGCACGCATGGTGTCGTTGTCGAGCGACGTCGCGCCGGGGTACAGCCATTCGTTCTCGTACAGGTCCCGGTAGAACTGGACCAGAGGCACGAAACGGTCGAACTCGAATTCCTCCGTCGAGCGGTTGAACGCTGCCGGGATCGAGAGCGTGGCGTCGGTGTTCTGCACGATCGGGTCGGCCTGCCAACTCGCCCAGCTCGACCACTTCAGCGGCAACCCGTAGCAGTAGGCGTCGGTGCTGTCGACGATCGCCGCGCACGCTTCCTCGACCTCCGAGAGGGTCGTCGGAGGGTTCTCGGGGTCAAGCCCGGCCTCTTCGAACAGGTCCTTGTTGTAGGCGAGTCGGATCGTGTTGGTGGAAAGCGGTATCGCGTAGAAGTCGTCTGCCGTCGCCACCGGGTTCGGCCCCACGAGGACGTCGCCGTACGCCTCCTGAGTCTCCTCCGACACCAGATCCTTCAGACCGAGCAGGTAGCCCGCCTCGATCAGCTCTTCGGTTCCGGTGGCTTCGAAGACATCCGGCCCCTTCCCCGTCTTGAGAGCGAGCCCCAGGGTCTCGGCGTAGCTGTCAGCCGCGTTCTCGACCACCTCGACGTCGATCCCGTACGAGTTGCTCTCCGACCAGGACTCCAGAAAGCTCTTGGTCGCCTCGAGGGTGCCTCCGGTCTGCAACCAGACGGTGACCTTCGCGCCCTCCACGGATTCGTCACCGGTGCCCGAGGCGCAACCCGCGAGAGAGACGATGAGCGCTGCCGCCGGGAGGACGGCCATCGCTCGTCTGAGACGCCGCCGTGAAACTGCTCGGGGGTGGGCAGTCTGTGCGGCTGGGAGTTGTCGTGGACACATCGTCGTGCTCCTCTTCGTCTTTGAATGGCGGGTCGTGCGTGGCGCGAGCCCGTATGACGAAACGATACGTCATCGCGGCCACCCCGCGCAATCGACACTCGGTCACAACGAGGTAACGGTCCACCGTTCGTCTCCGGCAGGGCCCGGGGGTCACGACCCGCTCCGGCGTCGCCGCCGTTCCGCTTGTCAGCGGCGCAAGCACGAGTCGAACCGTAGACTGACCGGATGCCAACAATCCGAGCGATCGCGGAGGCGGCGGGAGTCTCCATCGCTGCGGTGTCGGCAGTCATCAACGGCTCCGACCACACTCGGGTATCCGCGAAGACGCGGGCGAGGATCGAGACCGTCATCACGGAAACCGGGTACATCCCGAACGCCGCCGCGCGGGCGCTGAGGCGGCAGGAGACCAGGCGTCTCGCCCTCGTGCTCCATCGATTGGACAACCCCACGCTTCATGAAGCCGTTCTCGGATTCACCGTCTCGGCGGCAAGCCTCGGCAAGACCATTCTCATCAACGGCGCCGAGTGGTCACCCGCGAGCACGAACCTCCTCTCTCAGCTGCTCGTCGACGGCTCGGTCGACGGCGTCGTCGTCCACACCCTCAGAGCGATCACCGACGAGTTGCGCGAGGCGCTCAAGCAGCACCCCCGGCCGGTCATCGCCATGGAGGAGACGGGCGAGCCGGGCGGGCCGTGGGTCTCGATCGACAACTACGG
>JASGGJ010000175.1:0-2838 GCA_047605085.1 Protaetiibacter sp. | reverse complement strand
CGACCACCCTCCGCATGCTCGCGGGCCTCGAAGAGGTCAACGACGGCCGCATCCTCATCGGCGACCGCGACGTCACCGACGTGCCGCCGAAGGACCGCGACATCGCGATGGTCTTCCAGAACTACGCGCTGTACCCGCACATGACCGTCGCCGAGAACATGGGCTTCGCGCTCAAGATCGCGGGCGTCGGCAAGGAGGAGCGCGCCGCCCGCGTGCTCGAGGCCGCCAAGCTGCTCGACCTCGAGCCCTACCTCGGCCGCAAGCCGAAGGCCCTCTCGGGCGGTCAGCGTCAGCGTGTCGCCATGGGCCGCGCGATCGTGCGTCAGCCCCAGGTGTTCCTCATGGACGAGCCGCTGTCGAACCTCGACGCCAAGCTCCGCGTGCAGACCCGCACCCAGATCGCCTCGCTGCAGCGCCGCCTCGGCGTCACCACGGTCTACGTCACCCACGACCAGACCGAGGCCCTCACCATGGGCGACCGCATCGCGGTGCTCAAGGACGGCATCCTGCAGCAGGTCGGCACCCCGCGCGACCTCTACGAGACGCCGAACAACGTCTTCGTCGCCGGGTTCATCGGCTCGCCCGCCATGAACCTGTTCCAGGCGGACGTCGTCGACGGCGGCGTGCGCTTCGGCTCGGTCGTCACCCCGGTCGAGCGCGAGGTGCTCGCCGCGTCCACGTCCGGCAAGGTCATCGTGGGTGTGCGGCCCGAGGACGTCGCGATCTCGAAGGGCGGGGACGGTCTGAGCGTCGAGGTCGATGTCGTCGAGGAGCTCGGTGCCGACGGCTACCTGTACGGTCACACCGACGTCGACGGTCACCGCGTCGACGTCATCGCCCGCGTCGACGGCCGCAACCACCCGGAGGCCGGCGAGCAGGTCGTCGTGACCCCGGTTCCGAAGCACGTGCACGTGTTCGACGTCGAGTCGGGCGACCGCCTCAACGCCGCGCCGATCGGTGCGAGCGCCTGAGCGTTCCGCTCCGCCCGGCGGCCGCATCCCCACGGGGGTGCGGCCTCCGTCGTTTTCCGCCAAACGCTGCAGCGCATGGCCTGACGCCCCAGCAGTTGCTGCCGGCCGACGGCAAGGGCGGCAGCGTTTGAAAATTATGCTCGACGCGTGGGAGCGTCACCCACGGGGTCAGCGGTCTCAGCCGAGGCGGCGAGCCGCCGGTAGGCACGCGACTTCGATGGCAGCGGGATGGCTGCCTGCACGGGGTCGGTCGAGGGCGGTGGGATGAGTTCGTAGCGGATGGCGCCGTCGCGCAGCCCGTGCCGGAACTCCCAGCCCTGCTCGTGCACGAGGCGGTGGTGGTGCCGGCAGAGCGAGATTCCGTCGTCGATGTCGGTTCCGCCGCGGTCGCGGACGTAGTGACGAATGTGGTGCGCCTCCGTCCAGGAGGGCGGACGTTCGCAGCCGGGGAACATGCATCCCCCGTCACGAGCGTGGAGCGCGATGCGCTGCTTGCGAGTGAAGAGACGGCTCGTGCGGCCGAGGTCGAGTGGTCGCTTCTCGGCGTCGAAGATCAGCCGCTGTGCTCCCACGACGCAGATGTGCCGCTCCGCGGTCGCGAGCGACACGGGCGCCGACTGCCCGTCGAGGAACGCGACGCCGGACCCGGATGCGAGCTCGGCCGCCGTGACGAGCACCCGCACGGCAGGCGCCCCCTCGCCGAGCAGCAGCTCGGGGTCGGCGGCGTGTCCCGCCCGCAGGAGCTCGACGAAGGCGTCGGATGCGTACTGCTCGGCCGTGCGCGGGTCGCGTTCGACGCTCTCGGCGCGCGCGAGCTGCTCACGGTCGACGAAGCGCGGACCGCCGAGCTTGGGCGAGGTGACGCGGTCGTAGACCTCGCCGACGACGGCCGCGGTCTCGGGATCCATGAGCCACACGAGCCGGGACATGCCGTCTGCCTGCCGGTAGACGCGTAGCGACCGCGCCTCGTGTCGCCGACGTTCGCGCAGGGCGACACCCGCGACGTCGAGTTCGTCGCGCAGCTCCCGGGCACGCACGTGCAGCCGGTCGACGTCGAGCACGGTCGCCTCCCGCGCGAGGGTTTCTGCGGCTCCGGTGAGCAATTCGGTCGTGACGCGGCCCGCATCCCGTTCGGCATCCCCCGAGATCGGGTCGGGATCCCCCAGCCCGCGGCGGATCGCATCCGCCTGCTCGACCGAGACGCCGCCCGCGCTCACCCCACGGAGCACGGGCGCCATCCAGGGATGCGCGGGAGCCGCGATGCCGACACCGTCGAGCAGCTCCCCGGTGGCCGGGTCGAGGGCGGGGACGGCACTCTCGGACTCCGCCGCCTCGACGAGCATCGTGCCGACGGCGACCGAGCGCTTCGCCTCGGAGAGCGACGACCCCGTCGTGACCCGCATGAGCTCAGCCGGTGTGCGGTGCCCGAGCGATTGCGCGAGCCCCGCGAACCCCATCTCTGGGCGTGAGCGTCGCGCGACCTCACCCGCGATGAGCGCAGCCTGCGCGCGAACGAGCCGTTCCTGAGAGGCCACGACCTCCGCCAACTGCACGAGGTCACGGTCATCGACCGCACGCAGCCGCTCGGCGTCGCACCTCGCCGACATGATGGATTCGAGCGCGCCGAGCTGATCGAGGACAGGATCGAGCACCGACTCGGAGGCCGTGGCGGCCATCCGATTCTCGGATATAGAAACGATTCTCGACATGCATTAATTCTCCTATCATTCGTAGCTATATTCCACTACCGGGCGACATTCGTGGAGAACTCGCCGAACCCCCACCCGTGCAGGAACTGACCCGCGCCCCCCGCCCCACGGAATAGGCTCGACGCGTGAGCAGCCTCTCGATCACCTCCGCCGTGCCC
>JASGGJ010000174.1:0-2843 GCA_047605085.1 Protaetiibacter sp. | reverse complement strand
AGGACAAGGAGAAGCTCATCACCGCCTACCACGAGGGCGGTCACGCGCTCGCGGCTGCGGCGATGAACTACACCGACCCGGTCACCAAGGTGACGATCCTCCCCCGCGGTCGCGCGCTGGGCTACACGATGGTGCTGCCGCTCGAGGACAAGTACTCGGTCACCCGCAACGAGCTGCTCGACCAGCTCACGTACGCGATGGGCGGCCGGGTCGCCGAGGAGATCGTCTTCCACGACCCCACCACGGGCGCATCCAACGACATCGAGAAGGCCACCGCGACCGCCCGCAAGATGGTCACCGAGTACGGCATGAGCGCCACGATCGGCGCCGTCAAGCTCGGCCAGTCGGCCGGCGAGGTGTTCCTCGGACGCGACATGGGTCACCAGCGCGACTACTCCGAGGAACTCGCCGAGAGGGTCGACGTGGAGGTGCGCGCGCTCATCGAGCAGGCCCACGACGAGGCCTATCAGGTGCTCTCCGCCAACCGTGACATCCTCGACGAGCTCGCCCGTCAGCTCATCGAGAAGGAGACCCTCGACCACAACCAGCTGGCCGAGATCTTCGAGGACGTGCGCAAGCTGCCCGAGCGCCCGCAGTGGCTCTCGAGCGAGCACCGCCCGATCAGCGAGCTGCCGCCGATCCAGATCGCCGCGTCCGCCCCCGTGGACCCGGGTGCCGTGGATGCCGGGGTCGACTCGGAGCCGCCGTCGATGTCGAGGCGCGCGCGGCGTCCGCACCAGACTCCCGGCATCGCCCCCGCGTAGGCCGACGTGCCCATCGACTCGGAGCGCATCGAGGCGGCCGTCGTCGAACTGCTGCGTGCGATCGGCGAGGACCCCGGCCGCGCCGGGCTCGCCGAGACCCCGCGGCGGATCGCGGCGTCCTACGCGGAGCTCTTCGCGGGACTCGACGAGGACCCGCTCGTCCATCTGGCCGAGGCGGCGGAGTTCGAGGGCGAGGAGACGAGCGGCGAACTCGTGCTGGTGCGCGACATCGCCTTCCGCTCCACCTGCGAGCACCACCTGCTGCCGTTCACGGGCGTCGCGCACCTGGCCTATGTGCCGGGTGGCCGGCTCGTGGGGCTCGGGAAGCTCGCCCGCGTGGTCGACACGCTGAGCTCGCGACCCCAGCTGCAGGAGCGCCTCGGCGAGCAGATCGCCGACGCCCTCGAGCAGGGTCTCGCCCCTCGCGGGGTGCTCGTGGTGCTCGATGCCCGGCACGACTGCGTGGCGGTCCGCGGCACCCGTCAGGCGGCGTCGACGACGGTCACCGTCGCGAGCCGCGGTGCGCTCGCCGACCCCGTGCAGCGCTCGGGGGTGCTCGCGCTCGTGGGCGCGGATCCCTCGGAGGCCCCGTGACCGAGATCCTCGGCGTGCTCAACGTCACCCCCGACTCGTTCAGCGACGGCGGCCGGTGGGAGAGGCTCGACGACGCCGTCGCGCACGCCGCCCGGATGCGGGACGCGGGGGCCGCCTGGATCGACGTGGGCGGGGAGTCGACCAGGCCCGGCTCGGTGGCCATCGACCCGCTCGTGGAGCAGGGGCGTGTCATCCCGGTCGTCCGCGCCCTCGCCGCCGCCGCCGTCCCGGTCTCGATCGACACCCGCAACGCCGGCACGGCGCGCGCCGCCGTCGAGGCCGGTGCGACCATGATCAACGACGTGTCCGGCGCCCTCTACGACCCGCGGATGGCCGCCGTCGCGGCCGAGACGGGGGTGCGCTTCGTCGTCATGCACTGGCGTGGCGGGGTCGACATCACGCCGGAGTACATCGACGTCGTCTCGGAGGTGCGCGCGGAGCTGAGCGCGCGCGTCGCGGAGCTCGTGGCCTTCGGTGTGCGGCCCGAGCAGCTCATCGTCGATCCGGGTCTCGGGTTCGCGAAGACTGCGGAGCACAACTGGGAGCTGCTGGGGCGGCTCGACGAGCTCACCCCGCTCGGCCCCGTGCTCATCGGCGCCTCCCGCAAGCGCTTCATCGCTCGCCTGCTCCCCGACGAGGCGCCGATTGAGGAGCGCGACGCCCCGACGGCGACCATCAGCGCGCTCGCCGCGGCGTCCGGGGCGTGGGGGGTGCGGGTGCACGACGTCGCGGCGACGAGACGGGCACTGGATGTCTGGGAGCATTGGCGAGGAGGCCGCGGTGACCGCTCGTGACGAGATCGCGCTGACCGGGCTGCGGGCCGTCGGCTACCACGGCGTGCTGCCGCAGGAGCGCGTGGAGGGGCAGCTGTTCATCGTCGACGTCGTGCTGCGCCTCTCGCTCGCGGAGGCTGCTGCGGGCGACGAGCTGGCGGCGACGGTCGACTACGGCGAGCTCGCGAGCCGGGTGGTGGCCGCGGTCGAGTCGGATCCTGTCGACCTGATCGAGACGGTCGCCGAGCGCATCGCGCGGCTGGTGCTCGGGTACGCGGCCGTCGAGGCCGTCGAGGTCACCGTGCACAAGCCCGACGCGCCGATCGCGGTGCCGTTCGCGGATGTCGCGGTCACCATCCGGCGGGAGCGCGGATGACGGATCTCACGCGAGCGGTCGTCGCCTTCGGGGCGAACCTGGGCGACCGAGCCGCGACGATCCAGGCGGCGGCCGATGCGCTCGCCGCGACGGAGGGCGTCGATCTCGTGGCGCTCGCCCCCGTCGTCGAGACGCAGGCGCTGCGGCCGGACGGCATCGACCCCGAGGCGCCGGCCTACCTCAACACGGTCGCGGTCGTCCTGACGACCCTGTCGCCCGCGGAGCTCCATGCCGGGCTGCGGCGTCTCGAGGACGCGCACGGCCGGGTGCGCACCGAGCGGTGGGGCGACCGGACGCTCGATCTCGACCTCATCGTCTACGGCGACCTCGAACAGG
>JASGGJ010000173.1:0-2880 GCA_047605085.1 Protaetiibacter sp. | reverse complement strand
GGGGTGCGCGGCCACGGGCGACGAGATCGGCGACGCGGATGCCGTCGGGGGCGAGTGAGGTCTGCGGCAGCAGGCCGAGCTCGCGCGCGACATCCTTCGACCGGTACGAGCCGATCGCCTTGCCGTCGAGCAGCACGCGTCCCGCGGTGGGGGTGAGCACGCGGGCGAGCGCGCGCAGCAGCGTCGACTTGCCGCATCCGTTCGGCCCGATGATCGCCGTGAACGACCCGTCGGGAATCGCCACGGAGAGCTCGCGCGAGATGACGTGCGCGTCGTAGCCGATGGTGGCGCCCTCTGCGACGACGCGGGATGCCGGCAGGGTCATCGGGCGGCTCCGTCCTGGGCGCGCGCCTCGCGGATCAGCAGCCAGATGAGGTACAGCCCGCCCAGGCACACCGTGATGAGGCCGACCGGGATCGCGCGGTAGACCTCCGCGACCAGGCGCGACAGCAGGTGGGCGAGACAGAGCAATGCGGCGCCCATCGCCGCCGAGGCGAGCAGGCTCACTCCGGCAGAGCGGGTGAGCCGGCGCGCGAGCTGCGGGGCGGCGAGGGCGATGAAGCCGATCGGGCCGGCCGCCGCCGTCACCAGTGCGGTCGTCGCGACCCCCACGATCATGAGGCCGAGGCGGGCCGGGGTCGGTCTCGTGCCGAGGCTCGTCGCCGCGTCGTCGCCGAGCTCGAGTCGTCGCAGCGCCGGGGCGAGCGCCGTCGCCGCCACGAAGACGAGCCCGCCGACGACGAGCGAGGGGCCCATCGAGCTCCACGAGACCCGGCCGATGGATCCGGCGCCCCAGAAGCCGACGGTCATGGCCTCGTCGAGGTCGGCGCGGGTGATGAGGTACGAGTCGATCGAGCCGAGCATCGCCGAGATGCCGATGCCGACGATGATCAGCCGGAACCCCTGCACGCCGCGCCGATACGCGAGCAGGTACACGACGATCGCCGTCGCGAGCCCGCCGATCAACGCCGCGGAGGCGAAGAACCAGTAGTTGCCTGAGCCGAGCACGAGGATGGCGATGACGACGGCCGTGTAGGAACCGGCATCGAAGCCGATCACGTCGGGCGAGCCGAGCGGGTTGCGCGTCAGCGACTGGAAGATCGCCCCGCCGACCCCGAGCAGGCCGCCGAACAGGACGGCGGCCACCGCGACGGGCAGCCGCCACTCCAGCACGATCATCCGGTGGAAGGCCTCCCCGCCCCCCGCGAGCACCGTGACCACCTGCTGGAGGCTGAGCGGGTAGTCGCCCAGGGTGATCGCCACGACCGCGGCGACGACCGCGACGGCGACGCAGGCCGCAGAGATCGCCAGCAGTCGCGTGGGGAGGCGGGCCGAGAACCACGGGGTGCGCAGCGTGCGGCTCGCATAGCCGAAGTCGACGGCGGGCCGGCTCGCCGCACTCGGCCCGGTCACAGCCCGCTCGCCTTCCGGGAGCGCACGAGGGCGATGAGCACCGGCGCACCGATCACCGCGGTCACGATCCCGACCTCGATCTCGCCCGGCCGGGCGATCACGCGCCCGATCACGTCGGCGACCAGCACGAGCACCGGCGCCGCCAGTGCCGAGTAGGCGATGATCCAGCGCTGATCCGGCCCGGTGAACCAGCGCACGATGTGCGGGATCATGAGCCCGACGAACGCGATCCCGCCGGTGAGGGCGGTCGCCCCGCCGGCGAGGAGGGTGACGGCGACGACGCCGAGCACGCGGGTGCGCATCACGTTCGTCCCGAGCGACGCGGCCAGCTCGTCACCCAGGGCGATCGCATTGAGCGGGCCCGACAGCGCCACCGCGATGACGAGGCCGACGAAGAGGAACGGCAGCACCGACGCGGCATCGTCGAGCGAGGTGCGGGCGATGGTGCCGACGCCCCAGTTGCGCACCGATTCGAAGGTGTACTTGTCGATGAGCGTCAGGAAGGTGCTGAAACCGTTCAGCACGGCGCCGAGCGCGACGCCCGCCAGCACGAGCGTGACGGGGCTGACGGTGCCACGGCCCGCCGTGCCGATGACATAGACGAGGATCGTGGCGGCGGCGGCGCCCAGGAACGCGAACCAGATGTAGCCGGTGATGCCCGACATCCCGAACAGCCCCACCCCCACCGTGATGGCGAAGCCCGCCCCCGCGTTCACGCCGAGGATGCCGGGATCGGCCAGCGGGTTGCGCGTCAGCGCCTGGATCAGCGCGCCCGCGACGCCGAACGCCGCCCCCACCACGACGCCGACGATCGTGCGCGGGAGCCGCAGCGTCCACACGATGATGGAGGCATCCGAGTCGTCCGGGTGCCAGAGCCCCTCCCACACCGCCTCGACGCTGAGCGGGTTCGCGCCGAAGGCGAGGCTGGCGAGCATCGCGAGGACGAGCGAGGCAAGGATGGCGACCAGCGCGAGCGCACGCCGACTGCGCGGGGCCGCGCTGTGGCGGCCCCGCGCAGTCGGCGTGGATGGCGCGAGCCTCGTCTCGGTCAGTCGAAGAGCCCTTCGAACGCGGTCGTCAGCTCGGTGACCGTCCAGCGGTTGGAGAGCACGTTCGGGTAGCTGAACGCCCAGGCGAGGTCGAGCACGCCGGTCTCCTCGCTCGGGTCGAGGTAGGCCACCTTGCCCTGCTGGACCGCGGAGAGCTTCTGGTACAGGGCGCTGCCCTCCAGCCACGCCGTGGCTTCCTCGATCGTGCCGTCGCCGCCGTGCCGCGCGACCAGCAGCGCGTCGGCGTCGACGAGCCCGATGTTCTCCAGGCTCACCTCGCCCCACTCGAAGCTGCTGAGCTCTGCCACGTTCGGGTGCTCGGCGAAGCCGAGCTCGGTGAGCAGCTCCTCGGCGGAGGAGCCGGCGACGTTCACGAACTCGATGCCGGACTCCTGGCCGCGGTTGATGATGATCGACA
>JASGGJ010000172.1:0-2920 GCA_047605085.1 Protaetiibacter sp. | reverse complement strand
TGAAGGCCTCCTCGAAGCGCAGCGGCGTCGGGTTGTGCGAGTTGCCGACGAAGCCGGTGACGCCCGGCGTGTGGCGCACGACCGACCAGCTGTCCTCGTTGAGCTCCATGCGCACGAGCACGTAGCCCGGGATGCGCACGCGGTTCACGAGCTTGCGCTGGCCGTTCTTGATCTCGACGACGTCCTCCATCGGCACCTGCACCTCGAAGACGTAGTCCTCCATCGCCATCGACTGACGACGCGACTCGATGTTCTGCTTCACGCGCTTCTCGAAGCCCGCGTAGGAGTGGATGACGTACCACTTGCCCGGCTTCGCGCGCAGCTCGGCCCGGAACTCCTCGTACGGGTCGGCCACCGGCTCGTCGCCCTCGCCGTCGACGCTCTCCTCGTCCGCGGTGGCGGTGGCAGCGGCCTCCGCCTCCTCCGCCGAGTCGATGTCGAGGGCGTCGTCGACGATCGCGTCGGCCTCCGGGTCGGATGCGGCCTCGAGCGCGTCGAGCGCGCTCTCGAGCTCCGACTCGATGTCGGACTCCTCGTCGACGATGTGCAGGGCGCTGTGCTCGGCGGACTCGCTCGCGGCCAGCTCGGCGGCGAGAACGTTGCCCTCCTGCGCCTCGTCCTCCTCGGAGGACTGCTCGGCTGCGGTCGCGAGGTCGATGTCGCGCTCTTCTGAAGTCACGGTGCTTTCTTTCCTTGTGGGGGCCGGTGGAGCGGGCCTGGTGGGGCGGCTCAGCCGAAGTCGGTGGTGCCGAACGCCCAGTTCACCAGCAGGCTGAACAGCTGATCGAGTCCCCAGACGAGGCCCATCATGATCAGCACGAACACGAGCACGACGCCCGTGAAGCTGAACAGTTCGCGCCGCGTCGGGGTGACGACCTTGCGGAGCTCGCCCATGACCTGGCGGATGAAGAGAGCGATCCGCGAGAACGGATTCCTGCGTTCCGCGCGCTCGCGCTTGGCGGTCGCGACGACATCCTCGCTGGGCTCGTCGATCACCTTGCGTGCCACTCTCATTACCCTTTCGGCTGACGATCCGGTGCGCTCTCGCGCGACGGATTCGCAGGGCGGACAGGACTCGAACCTGCAACCTGCGGTTTTGGAGACCGCTGCTCTACCACTTGAGCCACCGCCCTATGTCGCCCGTCCCGCATTCGCCGCGTCCGTTTCCGGGCATGGCGAAGTCTGGGGTTCGAGGCAACCCGCACAAGCATACGGCATCCGTCCGGATGCGCTCTCGCCCGGCGGGTCAGCGGGGGTGGAGGGATGCGCGCGCCGCGGCGACGACGGCGGCGGCGAGGGCGTCGAGGCCAGGCGAGCGCAGGTTCCACTGCTGCCAGTAGAGCGGCACGGCGACCCCCGGGCCGCCGGGATCGAGCTCGACGAACGCGCCGGGCGCGGCATCCGACAGCTGTGACTCGAGCAGCATGCCCCAGCCGAGGCCGAGCTCGATCGCCTGCAGGAAGTCGCCAGAGCCCGAGACGTAGTGCCTCGGCGGGTCGAGCCTGCGCCGCGAGGCGCGACGCAGGAAGCGGGTCTGCAGTTCGTCGTCGTGATCGAAGTCGACGACGGGCGCGCGGGCGAGGGACGCCGCACTCGCGCCGTCCGGGAACCAGCGCGCGGCGAAGGCGCGACTCGCGGCGGGGCGGTAGCGCAGCACCCCGAGCGGGGTCGCGCTGCAGCCGGGCACCGGCGCAGCCTGCGAGGTGACCGCGGCCATGACCCGCCCGGATGCGAGGAGCTCGGCCGTGCGGTCCTGATCCTCGCGGTGCAGATCGACCACGAGGCGCCGCTCGGCGCAGACGGAGGCGATCGCCGGCAGGAACCAGCTCGCGAGGGAGTCCGCGTTGACGGCGATCGGGACGCTCGTGACGGTTTCGCCGTCCCCCGCGTCGAGCCGCAGCGCGGCGGCCGCATCCGTCTCGAGCAGCGCGATCTCGCGCGCGAGCCGCACGAGCACCTCGCCCGACCCGGTCGCGCGCACCGGCTTCGTGCGCTCCACGAGCACGCGCCCGAGCTGCTGCTCGAGCGCCTTGATGCGCTGGCTGACGGCCGAGGGAGTGACGTTCAGGATGCGCGCAGCCGCGTCGAAGGTGCCCGCGTCGACGGCGGCGCGGAGGGTGGCGAGCTGCTCCCTGTCGAGGTTCATCTGAAGTGATGCTAATGGTTATGCAGAATCCTGAACTGGATTGATGTCAGGACGGCGCCTAGCGTCGGAGCCGTGACCTCATCCGTCGCCCTGATCCCGTCCGCGGGATGGGCCGCCGCGCTCGCCGGCTTCGCGCTCGGGCTCTCGCTCATCGTGGCGATCGGCGCGCAGAACGCCTTCGTGCTGCGCCAGGGCATCCGCCGCGAGCACGTACTCGCGATCGTCGCGGTGTGCGCGCTCTCGGACATCGCGCTCATGGTGGCGAGTGTCGCCGGCACCGGCCTCGTGCTGCGCGGCCTGCCCTGGCTGCTGACCCTCGTGCGGATCGCGGGCGCGGTGTTCCTCCTCGTCTACGGCGCCCTCGCCGCCCGCCGCGCGCTGTCGCCGACTGGCGAGGTGCTCACCGCCGACGCGGCCCCGGATGCCGCCGGCCGCCGCCGCTCGCTGACCGCCGCAGTGGCCGCCTGCCTCGCGGTCACCTGGCTCAACCCGCACGTCTATCTCGACCTGGTCATCGTCGGAACCCTCGCGAACGGGCACGGCGACGCCCGCTGGCTGTTCGGCGCCGGCATGGGAGTGGCATCCGTGCTCTGGTTCACGACCCTCGGCTTCGGGGCGCGGATGCTCGCCCCGCTCTTCGCGCGCCCGCTAGCGTGGCGCATCCTCGACGGCGTGATCGCGCTCGTCATGCTCACCCTCGCGGTGCTCGTGGCCCTGCCGCTGCTCGGCGCAACTTCCTGACGGTTTCGGCGTCATCTTTCCGGGAGGGGTCGC
>JASGGJ010000171.1:0-2940 GCA_047605085.1 Protaetiibacter sp. | reverse complement strand
TCTCAGTCGTCGGACGCCGGCAGCCCCTCCTCGTCCTCGTCGTCGTCGAAGGGGTCGGACTCCGAGGTGCGCCGGTCGTCGGCGTGCAGGGCGGCGTAGCGGTCCCATTCAGCGACGAGCCGGTCGACCGCGGCGTGGAATCGCGCGGTCGCCGCGCCCGGCGAGGTGTCGCCGAAGTGGTGGGTCGACCAGTGCTCGAGGGTGGACCGGGACGACTCGTCGCCCAGCACCCGCTCCACCGCATCCAGCACCGCACCCGCGTCGTCGGCAGCCAGCCACTCGGCAGCCCCGAGGTAGCCCTGCTCGTCGATCTCCGCGGCCGGCGAGGCGGGGCGCGCCACCAGGATCGGCTTGCCGACGGCGAGCCGGTCGTAGATCATCGCCGAGATGTCGGTGATCGCGACATCCGCGGCCGCGAGCTGCCAGCCGAGCTGGGGACCGTCGTCGTACACGTGGTGAGCGCTCGGGTCGGCGGTATTCGCGGCCGCGATCGCCGCGATGATGTGCTGATTCGCCGCCCGGTAGGCGCGATCGATGACCCCGGATCGCGGATGCGGGCGGTACACGAGCCGGTGCGCGGGCGAGACCAGCACGGCCTCCGTGAGCGCGACCCCGTGCGAGGCGATCGAGCCGTACGCGGCCGCGGGCCGGTCCCCCTCCCAGGTGGGCGCGTACAGCACGACGGTGCGGTCGTCGTCGGGATACGGCACCTCGCCCGCGAAGTGGTCGGCCTGCGGCCGCCCGATCGGGACGGCCTTCGCGGCGACGTCGTACGCCCAGAGCTTCCGCGAGAGGCGGTCGATCGCCGCCTGACCCGCGACCAGGGCGTAGTCGTACGCCTTGAACTGGTTGGTCGTCATGTACATCTTGTCGGACTCGCCGTGGTTGATGAACACGTGCCACATCCGCCCGTAGCGGAACATCTGGAAGTTCTTGGTGTTCTGGTTGACGTAGAACACGAGCCGCACCTCGTGCCGTCCCACGAACGCCTCGAGGTCGGTCACCCGCCTGCAGTACACGACCGGGATCGGTGCCTCGTCCAGGAGCGCGAGCGTCGCCCCGGGGCTCCGGGTGAGGATGGTCACCGGATGCGTCGCCGCGAGCTCCGCGAGCGGCGCGTACCACTGCCGGATCTGGTAGAGGTTCACGCGCGTGTCGGCGAAGTACACGGCGATGTGCACCTCGGCTGGCTCGGCACTGGCCCCCGACTCGAGGCGACGGGCGAGCTCCCGCCGGGTGGCGCGCGAGCGGAGGGCGTTGCGCAGCACCTTCCGCGCGGCTCTCAGATCGCTCGCGAACCCCACCGGACAATTACACCAGCACCGTCAGCCGCGAACCGCGCGCACGGGGCATCGTTACCGATCGGTTGCGCAGGCGCGTGACAGAATCGTGCCGATGCCTGCGACCTTCACCTTCGGCGCGGGCAACGCCCGAAAGCTGCTCCGCCTGCCGCTCTACGCACTGGGCGCGCTCGCGGCGTTGCTCGTGCCCCGCAGCGCGCGGCTGTGGGTGTTCGGATGCGGCATCGGGCTCGGCGAGGGCGCGCTGCCGCTCTACCGCCTGGCCCGCGAGCGCGTCGACGAGCGGGTGCGCCTGGTGTGGCTCGCGTCGACGGATGCGGAACTCGCCGAGGCGCGGTCGCGCGGACTCGACGCGGTCGCCAAGCGCGGCTGGCGAGGCTTCTGGCTGACGCTGCGGGCGCGGGTCGTCGTCGTCACGCACGGCTTCGGCGACGTCAACCGCTACGCGAGTACCGGCGCGTTCGTCGTGCAGCTGTGGCACGGCATCCCGCTCAAGAAGCTGCACCTCGACTCCGTCGCCGCGCTGCGCGTGCGCGGGGTGCCGGATCACCGCTACGTGCGGGCGCTGCTCGCGCGCGCCTACCGTCTCGCGGGGCGCGGCATCTCCCTGTTCCCGGTGGCCTCCGAACTCGTCGCGCCGCGCATCGTGTCCGCGTTCGGCGTGCGCCCCGAGCGGGTGCTCGCGCTCGGTGACATCCGCGACGACGCCCTGCTCTCGCGGGAGACCGAGGTGGTGCGCTCCGAGGCGCGAGCGCTGCTCTCGGATGCCGTGGGTCCGCTCGCCGCCTCGACGCGCGTCGTGCTCTACGCGCCGACCTGGCGCGATGGGGCCGCCGACCCCGGTGCCCCGACGGGTGAGGAGTGGGCCATGATCGCCCGCTGGCTCGACGCGCGCGACGCCGTGCTGCTCGTGCGCGCGCATCCTCTCGGTCTCGGCGACTACGCGGGCGGCGGCGCGGTCTCCGGCCGGATCCGGATGCTTTCAAGCCGCGAGCTGGTCGACGTCACCCCGGCCCTCGCGGGCGTCGACGCGCTCGTCACCGACTACTCGTCGATCGCCTACGACTACGCGCTCACCGGGGGCCCTGTGGTGTTCTTCGCCCCCGATGTGGAGCTCTACGCGCGTGCCCGCGGCCTGTACGAGAACTACCGGGTGTTCAGCGACGACCGCTACGTGAACAGCTGGCAGCACGTGCTCGAGCAGCTCGAGGCGGCGGGCACCGACAGCGAGCTCGGGATGCGGATGGCCAGGCACACCGTGTGGTTGCGCGAGGAGCACGTCGACCGCCTCGACGGGCGAAGCGCCGAGCGCGTGCTCGCCGAGATCCTCGTCCACACCGGCGGCACGGGGCGCGCGCGCCCGACCGGCTCGACGGGTGTCGCAACCTCGGCGGCTTTCGCAATTCAGGAGAACCGCGCCGAAACGGGCGCGCCGCAGCGGGATCCGGCGGATTCTCCTGAATTGCGGATCCCGGATGGGCGGCTCGCGCGGGCGCGGGTCGTCGAGGCGGCGTTCGAGGCGGGGGCCGGGACCGGGGGGGCGGCCGACGGGCCCGTGCTGCGGATCACGGTCGCCGACCCGGCGCGCCCGGTCGGCGGGGTGCGGCTCGAGGGCGCCCGCGCCCGGGTGGAAGCCCGG
>JASGGJ010000170.1:0-2979 GCA_047605085.1 Protaetiibacter sp. | reverse complement strand
TGGCGGATGCCGCGGGCGTCAGCGGCGCGCGGCTCGCCGAGCTCCTTCCGCAGCTCGACGCCGCGGGCCTCGTCGAGCGCCGCGAGGAGCGCGGCATCCGCCACGACGCCGGGTGCGATGCCCTCGGCGACCACGACCGCGGTCTCCACGACGGCGCGGGCGTCGGGCGGGAGCGCCGCGAGCCGCTCGCGCAGGCCCTCGCGCACGCGGGCCGGGCCGCTCTCGAGCCCATGGTCGATGAGCTCGCGCACGTAGAACGGGACGCCGCCGCTCGCCGCGAGCACGCGCGCCGCATCCGCCCCGGTGCCGGCGCTCAGCTCGCCGACCGCGTCGAGGGAGAGCGGACGGGGCTCGAGCAGCGAGGTGCGCGGGCCCGCGAGCATCGCCGACACCGCCGGGTCGGCGTCGAGCGCCGGGTCGGGGCGCGTCGCGATGACGATGAGGATGCGGTCGGTCAGCAGCCGCGCCACGAGCGTGACGAGCAGGCGGCGGCTCGCCTCGTCGCCCCACTGCAGGTCGTCGACGACGAGCAGCACGGGCCGCGCCCCGTCGAGACCGCTGACGGCCCACTGGGCGGCGTAGGCGAGCGCGACCGGCTCGGCCGTGCGCTCGCCGCGCAGCACCCCGCGCAGCATCTCGGCGGGGCCGTCGAACACGGGGGCCGGATCGTCCCGGTGCGCCTCGGCACCGAACCACTCCCACAGCAGGCCGTTCGCCGTCTGCGGGCTCACGACCGTGAAGGTCGCGCGCCGCACCTCGAAGCCGCGAGCGGCGGCGCGGTCGACCGCCGCGGCGAGCAGCGAGGACTTGCCGATGCCCGGCTCGCCCCGCACGACGACGGTGCGCGTCGCGCCCGACTCCGCCTCGAGCAGGGCGCGATCGAACTCCGCGAGCTCCGCGTCGCGTTCGAGAAGGGTGCGGTCGGTCACGGTCCGGGTGGTGGATGCGAGGACGACCGGTCGGACGACCGGCGCGGCACCATTGCACCGCGACGCGGCCGTCCGGCACAAGCCCCGCATCCGGGGGCGTGCCGCCGCTCAGCGCGCGGCGCTGCCCTCCGTGTAGTCGGAGTCCTGCTGCTTCCACGCGAAGAGGGCGCGCAGCTCCTTGCCGGTCTTCTCGATGGGGTGCTCGGCCTCCTTCGCGCGCAACTCGAGGAACTCGGGGGCGCCCGCGTCCTGGTCGGCGATGAAGCGCGTCGCGAAGGCGCCCGACTGGATGTCGGCGAGCACGCCCTGCATGTTCTCCTTGACGGCGGGCGAGATGACGCGCGGGCCGGAGACGTAGTCGCCGTACTCGGCCGTGTCGGAGATCGACCAGCGCTGCTTGGCGATGCCGCCCTCCCACATGAGGTCGACGATGAGCTTGAGCTCGTGCAGCACCTCGAAGTAGGCGATCTCGGGCTGGTAACCGGCCTCGGTGAGCGTCTCGAAGCCGTACTGCACGAGGTGGCTCATGCCGCCGCAGAGCACCGACTGCTCGCCGAACAGGTCGGTCTCGGTCTCCTCGGTGAAGGTCGTCTTGATGACACCGGCGCGCGTGCCGCCGATGGCCTTCGCGTACGACTTCGCGGTCTCCCACGCCGAGCCCGACGCGTCCCGCTCCACGGCGATGATGTCCGGGATGCCGCGGCCCGCGACGTACTCGCGGCGCACCGTGTGGCCGGGGGCCTTCGGCGCGATGAGGATGACGTCGACCCCCTCGGGCGCGTCGATGTAGCCGAAGCGGATGTTGAAGCCGTGCGCGAAGGCGAGCGTCTTGCCCGCAGCGAGGTTCGGCTTGATGTGGTCGCTGTAGATGCCGCGCTGGTGCTGGTCGGGCGCGAGGATCATGATGAGGTCGGCCCACTCGGTCGCGTCGGCGACGCTCTTGACCTCGAAGCCGTCCTCGGTGGCCTTCGCGGTCGACTTCGAGCCGTCCTTGAGGGCGATGACGACCTCGACGCCGGAGTCGCGCAGGTTCTGGGCGTGGGCGTGGCCCTGCGAGCCGTAACCCACGATCGCCACCTTCTTGCCCTGGATGATCGACAGATCGGCGTCCTGGTCGTAGAAGATCTCAGCCATTTCTCTCTTGTTCTCTTTCTCGGTGGTTGTTATGACTTGTGGACGCGCTCCGTGATGCTCTTGCCGCCGCGGCCGATCGCGAGGAGGCCCGACTGGGCGATCTCGCGGATGCCGTAGGGCTCGAGCACGCGCAACAGCGCCTGCACCTTGCCGGAGTCTCCCGTCACCTCGATGACGAGCGCATCCGGCGAGACGTCGACGACGCGCGCCCTGAACAGGTTCACGGCCTCGAGGATCTGGCTGCGGGTCGTGTTGTCGACGCGCACCTTGATGAGCAGATGCTCGCGCTGCACCGACGCCTCGGGGTCGAGCTCGACGATCTTGATGACGTTGACGAGCTTGTTGAGCTGCTTGGTCACCTGCTCGAGCGGCAGGTCCTCGACGTCGACGACGACCGTGATCCGGCTGAGGCCGTCGATCTCGGTCGGGCCGACGGCGAGCGAGTTGATGTTGAAGCCGCGGCGCGAGAACAGCCCGGCGACACGCGTCAGCAGGCCAGGCTTGTCCTCGACGAGGAGGGAGAGCACGTGATGCGACATCAGCTACTCCTCCTCCCAGGCCGGGGCGTGATCCCTGGCGTACTGCACCTGCGAGTTGCCGACGCCCTGCGGCACCATGGGCCACACCATGGCGTCCCGGCTCACGACGAAGTCGATGACGACCGGACGGTCGTCGGTCTCGATCGCGAGCTTGATGGCGGCGTCGATCTCCTCCTTCTTCGTGACGCGGATGCCGAGGGCGCCGTACGCCTCGGCGAGCTTCACGAAGTCCGGCACCATCCGGGTGGTGTTCTCGCCGTCGAGCGCCCCCGTGTCGAGGTCGGTGAAGGAGTGGCGGCCGTCGTAGAACAGCGTCTGCCACTGGCGCACCATGCCGAGCGAGGAGTTGTTGATGATCGCGACCTTGATCGGGATGT
>JASGGJ010000169.1:0-3003 GCA_047605085.1 Protaetiibacter sp. | reverse complement strand
TGGCCGAGCTGGAGGGTCCCGCGCGCGTCGACATCGCCAAGAAGATCGAGGCGGCGCGCTCCGAGGGCGACCTCAAAGAGAACGGCGGCTACCACGCCGCGAAGGACGAACAGGGCAAGATCGAGGCCCGCATCCGTCAGCTCACCGAGCTGCTGCGTACGGCGACCGTCGGCGAGGCTCCGGAGGCCGACGGCACGGTCGCGCCGGGAACGCTCGTGACGGCGAAGATCGCGGGCGATACGACGACGTTCCTGCTCGGCAACCGCGAGATCGCGGCCGACACCGAGGACCTCGACGTCTATCCGGAGTCGAGCCCCATCGGCCAGGCGATTCTCGGCCGCAAGGCGGGCGACACGCTCAGCTACACGGCGCCCAACGGCCGCGACATCCCCGTCGAGATCGTCCGAGTCGACACCTACCGCGGCTGAGGCGTGCGCCGCGGGTCATCGCGGCGCACGAAAACTCGGACAGAGTCGAGTCGTCACCGCGCAGCCGGGCGCTCGCGCGCGGCCGGCGGAGCGGGGCGCCGCGGATCATCGCGGCGCAAGAAAACTCAGACGGGGTCGATGCGGGGGCGGTAGCCGGCGTCGCGGAGGCGGCGCAGCACGAGTTCGGCGTGCTCGGCTCCGCGGGTCTCCATGTGGATCTCGATCTCGACCTCGCTGATCTGCAGGCCGAAGCCGTGCCGGGTGTGCAGCACCTCGACGACGTTGGCGTTCGCCTCGGCGATGAGCTCGGCGATCCGCGCGAGCTGGCCCGGCCGGTCCGGCAGCGGGATGCTGACCTTGAGGTAGCGGTGCGAGGCGGCGAGACCGCGGCTGATGACGCGCTCCATCACCATCGGGTCGATATTGCCGCCGGACAGCAGGATGACGGTGGGCCCCTCGACCTCGACGAGCTCCGCGAGCACCGCCGCGACGCCGACGGCGCCCGCGGGCTCGACGACGAGCTTGGCGCGCTCGAGCAGCACCACGAGGGCACGGGCCGTGTCGTCGTCGTCGACGGTCACGACCTCGTCGACGGTGTCGCGGATGATCGCGAAGTTGAGCGCACCGGGGCGACCCACCGCGATCCCGTCGGCAATCGTCGGTCCCGTGACGATCGTCACCGGTTCCCCCGCCTCGAGCGAGACGGGGTAGGCGGCCGAGTTCGCGGCCTGCACGCCCACGACCCGCACGCGGCGGCCGAGCTCCGCTTCGAGCTGGGCGAACACCGACGCGATGCCCGCGATGAGGCCACCGCCGCCGACCGGCACGATGATGTTGGCGACATCCGGGACCTGGTCGAGGATCTCGAGCGCGAGCCCGCCCTGACCGGCCACGACATCCGGGTGGTCGAAGGGCGGGATGACGACGGCGCCCGTGCGCTCGGCGAACTCGGCGGCGGCCTGCAGGGTCTCGTCGACGACGTGCCCGTGCAGCACGACCTCCGCACCGTAGTTGCGGGTGGCCTGCAGCTTCGGCAGGGCGACGCCGATCGGCATGAAGATGGTCGCGCGGATGCCGAGCTCGCGCGCGGCGAGGGCGACCCCCTGGGCGTGGTTCCCCGCGGAGGCCGCGACCACGCCGCGGGCCCGCTCCGCCTCGGTGAGCTGGGAGAGCCGGTTGTAGGCGCCGCGGATCTTGTACGAGCCGGTGCGCTGCAGGCTCTCCGCCTTGAGGTGCACGGGGGCTCCGAGCGCGTCGGACAGGAAGCGCGAGTACTCCATGGGCGTCACGACGGCGACCGCGGAGGCGCGCTCGCGCGCGGCGCGGATCTCGGCGAGCGAGGGACCGGGCAGCTCAGTCACGGATGGCGCGTCCTCTCGTGGGCGGGACGACATCCGCGACAGAGGGATGCGGATTGGTGCGCCATTCCCCGCGCGCCATGTAGACGATCATCGCGTTGGCGGTGGCCACCAGCGGAACGGCGAACAGCGCGCCGGGGATGCCGGCGAGGAAGCCGCCGGAAGCGACCGCGATGACGACCGCGAGCGGGTGCACCTTGACCGCGTTGCCGACGAGGAAGGGCTGCAGCACGTGGCCCTCGAGCTGCTGCACGCCGATGACGATGAGCAGCATGACGAAGGCCTGCCACGGCCCCATGAACACCAGGGCGATGAACATCGCGAGCGCGCCGGACACGACGGCGCCGACGACGGGGATGAAGGAGCCCAGGAAGACGAGGATGGCGATCGGCACGACGAGCGGGAAGCCGTCGTAGAACAGCCCGAGGATGAAGGCGCCGAGGCCGATGCCGACGGCGTCGATGAACGCGACGAGCACCTGCACCCGCACGAAGGTCGAGAGGGTGATCCAGCCGGCCTCGCCGCCGCCGATGAGGGCGGGACGGGCCTTGCGGGGGAAGATGCGCACGATCCAGTGCCAGATGCCGCGGCCGTCGATGAGGATGAACAGGGTCGCGAACAGCACGAGCAGGAAGCCGGCCAGGATATGCCCGAGGGTTGAGCCGACCGACAGGGCACCCGACCACAGCTCGCCGCCGCCGTCCTGGAACCAGGCGACGATCCGGTCGACCCAGGCCGAGATGTCGTCCTCGGAGACCTGGAAGGGCGAGTCGAGCAGCCAGGCCTTGAGCTCCTCCCAGCGAGCCTGGGTCTGGGCGACGAGCGCAGGATAGCCGTTGCGCACGGTCAGCCAGACGAGCCAGATGAGCCCGCCGAGGATCGCGAGGATGCCGACCTCCGACACCGCGATCGCGGCCCACCGGGGCCAGCGGTGGCGTTGCAGCCAGTTCGAGAACGGAACGAGCAGGGCCGAGAGCAGGATCGCGACCATGAGCGGCACGACGATGTCGCGTAGCTGGATGACGAGGAAGACGACGAGGGCGATGAGACCGGCGACGACGAGCAGCCGCCACGACCAGGCCGCGGCGATGCGCATCCCGGGCGGCACGGCATCGGCGACGCGCGCGTCGACCGCCCGGCGCGCCTCCTCGTCGCGAGAGCGCTCGCTGCGGAATCCGAAGGCCACGGATTCAGTCTAGGCACGGCATATGCCTGCG
>JASGGJ010000168.1:0-3016 GCA_047605085.1 Protaetiibacter sp. | reverse complement strand
TACGAGGCGGCGGCGAAGATCGCCAAGCACGCGGTGGCGAAGGGCATCACGGTGCGCGACGCCGTGCTCGACCTCGGCTACGTGGAGCGCGGCGAGCTCACGCTCGAGCAGCTCGACGCCCAGCTCGACCTGCTCTCCATGACGCACCCGGGGTGAGCTCCGGTGCACTCTCAGCCATCCCGGTCCATAATCGGAGGATGAAGGGCAGGTCGAGGCCGATCTCGGCGCGCGTCCGGATCCTGGGGGCCATCCTCGCCGTGGCGTTCGTCGGGTTCCTCGTCGTCGGCGGCGTCACGTTCCTCGTCCAGCGCGAGCGCATCCTGGGCGAGGTCGACACCCGGCTGCGCACCCAGGTGGAGACCCTGGGCGTGCTCGCCACCCCCGCGCCGTCGCCGCTGCCCACGGCGGGCACGACGGTCGAGCAGCCCTCCGACGAGCGCTTCGACTCCGTCGAGGCGTATCTGAAGAACGCCGTGGGAAGCCTCGTGCCCGGGCGCAACGAGGCCTCGGTGGGGGTCATCGACGGCGTCGCACGACTCATCCCGCGCACCCTGTCGGGGTTCGACGTCTACGACAACACTCAGCTCATCGAGCGCGCCACCGCGGAAGCACAGGCCACGCACCGTGCCGTGCTGGGCACCGCGGTCACCGACCGGGGCACGCTGCGCTACATCGCGATCCCCGTGGAGATGCCGGGCGATCCGGACAAGGGCGTCTACATCCGCGCGGTCGACCTCGGCGCCGAGCTGGAGCCGGTGACGCTGTCGATGATCACGTTCGCCATCGCCTCCGTCGGCACGCTCCTTGCCATCGGGTTCGTGGGGTGGTTCGTGGTCGGGCGGCTCCTTTCCCCCATCCGGCATCTGCGCGACACGGCCGACTCGATCACCCTCACCGATCTCGGCGCCCGCATCCCCGAACAGGGCAACGACGACATCGCCGACCTCACCCGCACCGTCAACTCCATGCTCGATCGTCTGGAGGGCTCGGTGGACGTGCAGCGGCAGCTCCTGGACGACGTCCGGCACGAGCTCAAGACGCCGATCACGATCGTGCGCGGTCACCTCGAGATGATGGATGCCGGCGACATCACCGACGTCGAGGCCACCCGCGAGATCGGCATCGCCGAGCTCGACCGCATGACCCGGCTCGTCGACGACATCGACCTGCTCGCCGCGGTGGAGGGCGACCAGTTCTCCATGGGGATGGTCGACATCCAGACCCTCACCGCGCGGGTCGGCGAGCTCGTCGGCGTCATCGCCGGGCACACCTGGCGTGTGGAGGCGCAGGGCCGCGGGATCATCGACGGCGATGCCGACCGGCTGCTGCAGGCATGGCTGCAGCTCGCCGACAACGCCGCGAAGTACACGCCCGAGGGCAGCCCCATCGAGATCGGAAGCGCGGTGGAGCCCGCGGGGGCGACGCTGTGGGTGCGTGATCACGGGCCGGGCATCCCCCCCGCCGCGCGCCATCGCATCTTCCGCCGATTCGACCGCGCGCAGAGCAAGCGCGCGATCGGCGGCTCCGGCCTCGGGCTTGCGATCGTCGACGCCATCGCGAAGGCGCATGGCGGCACCTGCGCGGTGACCGACACCCCGGGCGGCGGTGCGACGTTCACCATCCACGTCCCGCTGAGCCGCACCGGAGAGACGGCGGACCTGCCCGCGCCCGTGCGGGCTGGCGACGTGCTGCTACAACGGAAGGTCGCGGGATGACACGGATTCTCATCGCGGAGGACGAGCCGCGCATCTCATCGTTCGTCAGCCGCGGCCTGGAGGCGGCGGGCTACGCCACGGCGATCGTGGAGGACGGCGCGATCGCCCTCGAGCGTGCGCTGGAGGGCGACATCGATCTCGTGCTCCTCGACGTCGGCCTGCCCTCGATGGACGGCTTCGACGTGCTCAGGCACCTGCGCGGCCAGGGCTCGGCCGTGCCCGTCATCATGCTGACCGCGCGCAGCAGCACGCTCGACACCGTGACGGGGCTCGATGCGGGTGCCAACGACTACGTGCCCAAGCCGTTCAAGTTCGACGAGCTGCTCGCCCGCATCCGCTCCCGGCTCCGCGAGAACGTCGCGACGGGCGGCATCGCCATCGTCCATCAGGATGTCACGCTCGATCCGCTCACCCGCCGTGCGACCGTCGGCGGTCGCGAGCTCGACCTGTCCGCCCGCGAGTTCGCGCTCGCCGAGCAGTTCCTGCGCAACCCCGGCCAGGTGCTCAGCCGCGAACAGCTGCTGAGCCGGGTGTGGGGGCTCGACTTCGATCCCGGCTCGAACGTCGTCGACGTCTACGTGCGGTACCTGCGCGGAAAGCTCGGCGCCGACCGCATCTCGACGGTGCGCGGCGCCGGATACCGCTGGGAGTGAGAGAGCCCCCGGCGCTGGGGGAACGCCGGGGGCTGGGAAGATGCGGGGAGGAAGGGGAAGCCTCCCCGCCGGTCAATCGCGTCGATCCGGGGTGATCCGCGATCCCTCTCTCTTCGATCCGGCCGAGGAACCGGGGAGAACCCGGCCGGAGCTGGTGTCCGCCACGGCGGACGTCTGTGACAGCCCGAACGCGACGGGGGTGGCGTTCGGAGGCAGGAGGCCTGCGAACTCGTCCGCGTGCGCTCTGACGTACTCCTCCAGCAGCGCCCACTGGCTCTTGTGTGCGGCGAGCCAGGCCACGACCTTCTTGCTGTCGTGGTCCTTCTGGTACTGGGCGAGCACGGCGCGCAACTCGCGCAGCAGCGCATCCTGCGTCGTGGTGGTCGCGGCGGACGGCGTCGACCGCGGCGCCGCGGGCTGGTTCGACGGCTCGGATAGGGTGACGTCGCGGGGCGCCGGCGCGGGCACCACCTGCACCTCGGACTCGGTCTTCTCGGTCGGTGCCGCCGACGGCGGCGCGACGGGCGTGGGAGCCGGGTCCGCGGTGGCCACCGCGGCGGGCGTGTGCGTGGGAGAGGGGACGACGACCGGCGCGGCGGAGACCGGCTCCCCAGCACTGTCGCTCAGCGCGATCGCCTGCGAGACTGC
>JASGGJ010000167.1:0-3027 GCA_047605085.1 Protaetiibacter sp. | reverse complement strand
GCAGCGCGCCCTTGATGCCGTTGGCGACCGCGTCGCACGCGGTGATGCCGCCGAACACGTTGACGAACACGCTCTTGACCTGCGGGTCGCCGAGGATGACATCCAGGCCCGCGGCCATCACCTCGGCCGAGGCGCCGCCGCCGATGTCGAGGAAGTTGGCGGGCTTCACGCCGCCGTGGTGCTCGCCCGCGTAGGCGACGACATCCAGCGTGGACATGACCAGGCCCGCGCCGTTGCCGATGATTCCGACCTCGCCGTCGAGCTTGACGTAGTTGAGGTCGTTCTCCTTCGCCTTCGCCTCCAGCGGGTCGGCGGCGGCCTTGTCCTCGAGCTGCGCGTGGGCGGGATGGCGGAACTCGGCGTTGTCGTCGAGGGTCACCTTGCCGTCGAGCGCGATCACGTCGCCCGCGCCGGTCAGCACGAGCGGGTTCACCTCGACGAGCGTGGCGTCCTCGCTCTTGTACACGTCGTAGAGCTTCACGAAGACGTCGGACACCCTGTCCACGAGGTCGGCGTCGAAGCCCGCGGCCTCCGCGATCTCGACCGCCTTCGCCTTGTCGATGCCGGTGAGCGGGTCGACCTCGACGCGCGCCAGGGCCTCCGGCTTCTCGACGGCGAGCTGCTCGATCTCCATGCCGCCCTCGACGCTGCACAGGCTGAGATACGAGCGGTTCGCGCGGTCGAGCAGCACGGAGAAGTAGAACTCGCGCGCGATGTCGGCGCCCGCGGCGACCATGACGCGGGAGACGACGTGGCCCTTGATGTCGAGCCCGAGGATGGCACGCGCCGCAGCCTCCGCCTCGTCCGGGTTCTTCGCGACCTTGACGCCGCCGGCCTTGCCGCGGCCGCCGGTCTTGACCTGCGCCTTGACGACGACCACGCCGCCGAGCTTCTCCGCGGCGGCGCGGACCTCCTCCGGGGTGTCCGCGACGATGCCGGCGAGCACCGGCACCCCGTGGTTCTCGAAGAGGTCTCGTGCCTGGTACTCGTAAAGATCCACGTGCAGTCCTTCTGGAGGCTTGGATGTCTTGACGTCGAGATATTTCCGACCGGTATACGAGCCTACTACCGGGGGCGATGCGGCCTCGACTCGTTGGCCATGGATGTTGTGGCCTCCACAGTCTCGCCCGCCGCCAGCAACTCGGTGCCGCGGATGGCGTTGTCGGCCGCAGTGTGCAGCACGGCGACGGGGCGGATGCCTACTGCTTGCAGCCTGTGAGCAGATCCCGATAGCCGCCGTCGACGGCCTTCGAGGTGATCGTCTCGTCGACCTCCGCGGAGGGCAGTGCGACGATGTCGAGCTGCACGCTGTTACGGGCGGAGTAGCAGGAGGCGATGACGACGTAGTCCGCGGCGGCTGTCTCCTCGGGGGAGGGCTGTCCGAGCACCTCCTCGCTCACATCTCGCCAGGCGACACTCCCGTTGACGTGGTCGATCGCGTTCTGGACGCTCGAACCGATGAAGCTCTCTTCGGAGGACGGCTCGGGGGTCACCGCTGCGTTCGTGCAGCCGCTCAACAATGCCGCCGCCATCACCGCGAACAGCCCGGCGGCACGACGCCCCCTCGAGTACATGGGGCTACTTTACTGCGCGGTAGACAGACGTCGACGAGGGTTGATCGCATATAGCCACCAAAGACGGACTATAGGAACGCCCTTAACCAACCCGTCTCCCCTGCCCGGTGCCTTAGGCTCGACGCGATGAGCGCCGACGCATCCCCCGCCGCCGCGGACCGCACCGCCGTGGTGTCCGCGGCGCTGGAGCTGTTCCACGAGCAGGGCTTCGACGCGACCTCCGTCGACCAGATCGCGCGCGCGGCAAGCGTGTCGCGCTCGACGTTCTTCCGCCAGTTCGGCGGGAAGGAGGATGTCGTCTTCGCCGACCACGAGGTGCTGCTCGCCGAGGTGCGCGCCTACCTCGACGAGGGGCACGGCGACCCGTGGCGGGCGATCTGCGAGGCATCCGAGCGGGTGTTCCGCCATTTCGCCGCCGACCCCGAGGTCGCGCGCCTGCGCTACCAGGTCGTGCGCGAGGTGCCCGCGCTGCGCGAGCGGGAGATCGTCACGGTGTTCCGCTACGAGCGGATCTTCGACGACTACCTGCGCCGTTCGCTGCCCGGGCTCGATCCGCTCGACGCGGTGGGGTTCGCGGCGCTCGTCACCACCGTGCACAACCACGTGCTGCGCCGACTGCTGCGCGGCGACGACGTGCCAGTGGACGTGCTGCGCAACGCGCTCACGACGGTGTGCGAACGGTTCGGCGTGGGAGAGGCCGGGGATGCCGGCGACGACGTGGTGGTCGCCGTGTTCCCCCGCGGCATGCCCACGGCGGAGCTGACCCGCCGCCTGCGCGGTCGCCTCGACGGCTGAGCGTCCGGGGTCAGAGCAGGGGCCGGACGGAGGCGCCGCCGTCGACCAGCAGCGTCTGGCCGGTGATCCACGACGCGTCGTCGGAGAGCAGGAACGCCACCGCCGCCGCGATGTCCTCCGGCTCGCCGAGGCGCCCGAGCGGGTAGGCGGCGGATGCCTCGGCCTCGTGCCCCTCGTACAGCGCCCGCGCGAACCGGGTCTTCACGACCGCCGGGGCCACCGCGTTCACGCGCAGCGCCGGGGCGAGCTCCTCGGCGAGCTGGCTGGTCAAGTTGGCGACCGCCGCCTTCGACACGCCGTAGAGCGCGATCCCCGGGCTGGATGCCACCCCCGCCGCCGACGAGAGGTTCACCACCGCACGGCCGAGCCCCGCCGCCACGGCGGCACGCGTCCACTCCAGCGTCGCGAGCACGTTGACCTCGAAGATCTTGCGCGCCGCGGAGAGCTCGATCTCCTGCAGCGGGCCGTACGCGGGGTTGATGCCGGCGTTGTTGACGAGGTGGTCGAGCCGGCCGTGGAGCTCGGCGATGTGCGCGAACACAGCGGCGCGGTGCTCGGGGTCGTCGGCGGCCCCCGCGACGGCCGAGGCCCGCTCGCCGAGCTGGGCGACGGCGGCGTCCAGCGCCTCCTGCCGGCGCGCGGTGATGACGACCGAGCC
>JASGGJ010000166.1:0-3079 GCA_047605085.1 Protaetiibacter sp. | reverse complement strand
TCCAGTGGGCGCCGAGCAACTGGATCAACGACGACTGGGCGTGGAAGCTGTTCGGGGCGCGGGCCTACGACGATGCCGCCAGCGGCACCTTCACCGCCTACCTCGAGGTCGTCGACCCGGTCGGCGAGGGCTACGACTGCACCGTCAGCCGCTGCGCGATCTACACCCGCAACGACCACACGGCCCTCGGCGACCGCGTGCAGGACCTCTACATCCCGGTGGGTTTCGCCGGCTGACCTCTCGTCGGTCGAGCGGCGGCGGATCCCTCTCGTCGATCGAGTAGCCGCGAAGAGGCGTATCGAAACCGGCACCCTTCAACGGGTTTCGATACGCGGCCTGCGGCCGCCACCCAACCAGCGGGGGCGCCGCGCCCACTGCTTAATCAGCGGGCTACCCCCGCAGCGCCCGCGTCACCTCGCGCCGCACCTCGTCAGCCGAGTCGTGAGCGGCGTCACCTCGTCGGCGAGGCGGCGCACCGAGTCGGTGACGTCCGTCTCGATCGAGTCGATCTCGTCCTGGCGCGAGGCGAGTTCGCGCGTCCGGCATCCGTGATCGCGTAGACGGTGAGGCGCCCGTCGGACTCCTTCGTGACGAGCGCTTCTCCCCTCAGAAATGCAGGAGAAATCTCCGCCTGAGGGTGGTGAGTCCCACCTCCTCGGGCGTCGGACGCGGAATCTCCTGCATTTCTGAGGGTGCGAGGGGCTCGCCGGGGATCGGGGGAGGGGGACCCGCTGCGCGGGTACTCGACCAGCGGAGGGCTACGGCAGCAGCGCGGGGTCGACCGGCAGCCGTCGGTAGCCGTCGTTGCCGACGGTCACGACGGTGGCGACGGCGCCCCAGAGGGCGAGCGCGCCGAGGGCGAGGAACAGGACCATCATGCGATCACCTCCCCCGTGGTCGTCGGGTCGTCGGCCGCGGGCCGGGCGGCGGGCGCATCCGGCACACGGAAGAACGGGAGCGTCACGCCGACCATCGGGCCGATGAGCAGCGCGAACGCGAGGGTGCCGATGCCGACCTGGCCGCCGAGCAGCCAGCCGACGGTGAGCACCGTCACCTCGATGCCGGTGCGCACGATCCAGATCTTCCAGCCGAAGCGGGTGTGGATGCCGGTCATGAGCCCGTCGCGGGGTCCTGGGCCGAGGCGTGCGCCCACGTACAGACCGGTCGCGACGGCGAGCAGCGCGAGGCCGGCGGCGAACAGCAGACCCTGCATCCACCAGAGGTGCTGCTGGGGGATGACGGCGAGGCCGACATCCGCGGCCGGGCCGATGAGCAGGACATTCGCGACCGTGCCGATGCCGGGCTTCTGGTGGATGGGGATCCACAGCAGCAGCACGAGGGCACCGACGGCGACCACGACGATGCCGAACGAGATGCCGGTCTGGGCGACGATGCCCTGGGTCAGCACGTCCCAGGGGGCGACTCCGATGCCCGCGCGCACCATCATCGCGATGGCGATGCCGTAGAGGAACAGGCCGACGAGCAGCTGCGCGATGCGGCGGGTCCAGAGGAGAGGCGGGGTCACGATGACCAGTTCACCGTGAAATTGGCTCTTGAACAAGAGTCCAATCTGGGTACACTGGCCGGATGAACGCCCTGTCGGCTCGCGCATTGGCCTTGCTCATGGTGGATTGGCGCAGGTCCAACGGCCCCGCCTACCTGGCACTGGCCGACCGCATCCGGCTGCTCGTGCTCGACGGCCGCATCCCGCTCGGCACCCGGCTGCCCGCCGAGCGCGAGCTCGCCGCCCACCTCGCACTCAGCCGCACCACCGTCTCCGCCGCCTACGCCGAACTCCGCGACAGCGGCTACCTCGAGAGCGTCCGGGGCTCCGGCAGCACCGTGCGGCTGCCCAGCGAGGGCGGCATCGACCTCGAGGTGCTGGGGGATGCGCCGCTCGACTTCTCGAAGGCGTCGCTGCCCGCGCTCCCCGCCGTCGCGCAGGCCGCGCAGGCCGCTGTCGACCGGCTGCCGAGCTTCCTTCCCGACAGCGGCTTCGACCCATTCGGCCTGCTCGTGCTGCGCCGTGCCATCGCCGAGCGCTACACCGAGCGCGGGCTGCCGACCGACCCGGAGCAGCTGATGATCACGGTCGGTGCGCAATCCGCCATCCACCTGCTCGCCCGCACCCTGCTGGCCCGCGGCGACCGCGCGATCGTCGAGTCACCCGGCTACCCGCACGCCTTCGACGCGCTCAAGGCGGCGGGAGGCCGCCTCGTGCCGGTCGCCGTGACGAGCGACGAAGGCTGGGACCTCGCGGGCCTCGAGCAGGCCTTCCAGCGCACGAGCCCGACCGTCGCCTACCTCATGCCCGAGTACCAGAACCCGACGGGCCGCACGATGGACGAGGCGATGCGCGCCAGGGTGCGCGAGCTCGCGCAGCGCGAGGGCACGACCCTCATCGTCGACGAGACGATGACCGGCCTCGGCCTCGACGACCAGCCGCGCCCCGCCCCGTTCCCCGCCGCGCCAGGCGTCGTCATCGTCGGATCGGTCGGCAAGTCGATCTGGGGCGGCCTCCGGATCGGGTGGGTGCGGGCCGAGCGCGACCTCATCCAGCGCCTGGCCAGGGCGCGCTTCGCGAGCGACCTCGGCACTCCGATCCTCGACCAGCTCGTCGTGGCCGAGCTCGTTCCCGACTACGAGCGGATCCTCGCCGGCCGCCGCGCCTACCTGCGGCAGGGGCGCGACCACCTGGCCAAGCGCATCCGGCAGCAGCTCCCCGGATGGCGGATGCCGCACGTCGAGGGCGGCATCGTCGCCTGGGTGGGCATCGGGGCGCCGCTCAGCTCGCAACTCGCGCTGGCCGCCCGCACCGAGGGGCTCGTGATCGGCGCGGGACCCCGGTTCGGACTCGACGGCGTCTTCGAGCGCTTCCTCCGCATCCCCTTCGGCATGCCGGCCGAGCAGCTCGACCGCGGCGTCGACGCGCTCGAGGCCGCCTGGCACTCCGTGACGCGCCACACCATCCGCCTCGACGACGCGAACCTCGCGCACGTGGTGTAAAGCTCCCACCTGTGCCGAGTGGTCGGTTTCTGGCCCCAAACCCGACCACTCGGCACAGGTGGGAGCTTTACAC
>JASGGJ010000165.1:0-3093 GCA_047605085.1 Protaetiibacter sp. | reverse complement strand
ACCCCGGCGTCGCCGCCACCGCCATGGCCACACAGGCCGACAACGCCGTCACCAAAGCCATCGCCAAGATCGTGGTAGGTCAGATCGCACGCCAACCCTCCGACTCGGCCCGCTCCGTGATCTGGTCAGCCACCTCACCCGACATCGAACAAGGGGTCTTCGTCGGACCAGACCTCACACGGCGCAAGACCGTCCTCCGCGTAGTCCCGGTCCGCGGCGCCGCCGCCAACCCCGCCTTCCACGCGCGTGTCAGCCGGTTCGTCCACGTGCTCACGCCGGCGTGAGCACGTCGGCAAGCTGTCCGGGGCGAGAGGTAGGTGCATTTGCAGAACCCCGGCTACGCGAGCTTCACGTACTGTGCGAACCCCTTACGGATCTTGTTGACCTTCGGCACCGCGACCGCGAGGCAGTAGCCCTGGCCGGGGTTCTTGGCGAAGAAGTCCTGGTGGTACTCCTCGGCGCGGAAGAACTCGTGAAGCGGCGTGATGGTCGTGACGATGCCGCCGTCCCAGTACTCGGACGCCCGCTCGCGCGCCGCCTCGAACTCGGCTCTCTGCTCGTCGTCGGCGAAGAACATCGCCGAGCGGTACTGGGTTCCGACATCCGCGCCCTGGCGGTTCAGCTGGCGCGGGTCGTGCAGGGTGAAGAACACGTCGAGGATGACGGAGGCGGGGATGACGGTCTCGTCGAAGGTCACCGCGACCGCCTCCGCGTGGCCCGTGGAACCCGTGCAGACCAGCTCGTAGCTCGGGTGCGGCACGGTGCCGCCCGTGTAGCCGGACACGACATCCGTCACGCCCTCGAGCGTGCGGTACACCGCATCGAGGCACCAGAAGCAGCCGCCGGCGAGAACGAAAGTGCGCATGGAGCGATCATCCTTTCCTGTCATTTGAGGGGGATATCGGTAGCAACGCTGCAAGCGTCGGATGCGTTCCCTAGGGTGACGGTATGCCCTACACCGCCGCCGCCGACCGCTACGACCAGCTCGAGTACGCCCGCGTCGGGCGATCGGGGCTCAAGCTCCCCCGCATCTCGCTCGGGCTGTGGAACAACTTCGGCCACGACCGATCGTTCACGACCCAGCGCGACATCGTGCTGCGCGCCTTCGACCTCGGCGTCACCCACTTCGACCTCGCCAACAACTACGGGCCGCCCGCGGGGTCGGCCGAGGAGAATTTCGGGCGCATCCTGGCGAGCGAGCTGCGGCCCTACCGCGACGAGATCGTCGTGTCGAGCAAGGCAGGCTACGACATGTGGCCGGGGCCGTACGGCGAATGGGGCTCGCGCAAATACCTGCTGAGCTCGCTCGATGCCTCGCTCGGCAGGCTCGGCCTCGACTACGTCGACATCTTCTACCACCATCGCCCCGATCCGGAGACTCCCATCGAGGAGTCGATGGGAGCGCTCGCGCACGCCGTGCGAAGCGGCAAGGCGCTCTACGCCGGCATCTCCAACTACGGCCCGGACGACACCCGCCGCGCCTACCAGGCGCTCGCTGCCGAGGGGGTGCCGCTGCTCATCCACCAGCCGTCCTACTCGATGTTCAACCGGCTGCCAGAGGAGGGGCTGCTGGAGGCGATCGCCGAGCTCGGCATCGGCTCGATCGTGTTCTCGCCGCTCGCGCAGGGGCTGCTGACGAACCGCTACCTCGACGGCATCCCCGCGGATTCCCGCGCCGCGGTCGGGCGCTGGATCAACGCGGACACGATCAGCGAGGAGTACCTCGAACGCGCTCGCGGCCTGAGTGCGATCGCCCAGGCACGCGGCCAGTCGCTCGCGCAGCTCGCCCTGCTGTGGGTGCTGCGGCAGCCCGCCGTGACGAGCGCCCTCATCGGCGCGTCGAGCGTGCGACAGCTCGAGGACAACCTCGCCGCGCTCGACGGGGCGCCGCTCACCGCAGAGGAGCTCGCGGAGATCGAACCGTTCGCGGTGAGCGGCACCGGGCGGTAGCGAGCGGCGATGGTCGCGAATCCGGCGGCACGCGGGAGAAGACCACCAGTTCCGCGCCCAGCCGCCGTAGGGTTCCGCCATGCAGTGGTGGAACGACTTCGTGGACTGGTTCTATTCGGACGACGGCCAGCGGGTCCTCGTGACCGCTGTCGTGCCGTTCGTCGCGATCGTGCTCGCCGGCATCATCGCGACCCTCATCGGGCGCGGCGGCGTCAAGCGCCTGGTGGCACAGCGCGACCACGAGACCCGCGCGGCCGCCGTGACCGCCCTCATCTCCGCGGGGCAGAACGCCGCGCGCTGGCACAGCCAGTCACCCGCCGCCCGCGAGCACGCCGAGCATCTCGCCAACGACGCGGATGTCATGGTGCGGCTGCTGCCGATCTCCGGCGCGAACTACGCGGCCGACTGGGCCTCGCACCAGCTCGCCGATATGCGCGTGAACTCCGTGAGCTTCAGCTACCAGGCCGACCAGACGCTCTCCGAGTATCGCGAACGTCTCGTGCTGTGGCTGCACAAGCCGAACAAGGGTCGCAAGATGTTCGCCGCCGACCTCGAGCGCTGGCGCTACGAGGACCGGGCGGCCGATCCCGTCATCGTCGAGCAGCAGAAGTGGGCCGAGGAGCAGTTCACCGCCGTCACCGACCAGCCCGTCGCGCACGAGCCGCTCGTCGAGCCGAGCGTCGATACGACCGAGACGACGGTGCTCACGCCCGCCGCCGTGATCGAGGCCGACGACCGCTATTCCGCGCCCGTCGCGCCCACGGCGAACCGCCCGGCCGAGCCTGCGCCGTAACCTCGGACCCACGCGGGCCGGACGACACGGCCGCGTAGACTCGGGTGCTGCATGCCCCCGTAGCTCAATGGATAGAGCATCGGCCTTCTAATCCGACGGTTGCGCGTTCGAGTCGCGCCGGGGGCACCATGACTCGCGGTGCCCGCTCGCGTGTACGGTCAGCCGCTCTTCGCCGTCGGCGAGGGCACAGGCGGTGACGACGAGCACGGCCGCCGGGCAGGAACGGCGGAGCCTGCGTGCTCATGAGCTCATCCTGTCCGGCCTCCTTCTTCAGGTTGAGATATCCGCGAGTTATATAACTCAGATATATACTTCCGGATGTGATGCACGCCGACACCCTCGAATCCCTG
>JASGGJ010000164.1:0-3185 GCA_047605085.1 Protaetiibacter sp. | reverse complement strand
GCGTCGACGTGGAGCGCAACCTGCGCTCGCCGCTCGTCGGCATCACGCAGACCGCCAAACGGCTCGGGATGGCGCCGCCCGCGATCACGGTCGGCGTGCGATCCGGCGACACGACCGCGGCCGAGCGGCGGTCGCTGCTGCGGGAGCCCCCCGACATCCTCATCACGACGCCGGAGTCGCTGTACCTCATGCTCACGAGCCAGGCGCGATCGACGCTCGCGGGCGTCGAGACGGTCATCGTCGACGAGATCCACGCGGTCGCCGCGACCAAGCGCGGCGCGCACCTCGCCGTCTCGCTCGAGCGGCTCGACGCGCTGCTGCCGACGCCAGCCCAGCGGATCGGGCTCTCGGCGACCGTGCGTCCGCTCGAGGAGGTGGCGCGGTTCCTCGGCGGGCGCGAGCGGGTTCAGATCGTGGCGCCGCCCGTCCAGAAGACCTTCGAGCTGCGGGTCGTGGTGCCGGTCGAGGACATGACGGAGCTGGGCGCCAGGGCGACGGAGCCCAGGGACGAGAAAACGCTCGCCTCCAGCGGGTCGATCTGGCCACACGTCGACCGGGCGATCGTCGAGGAGGTGCTGCGGCACCGCTCGACGATCGTGTTCGCGAACTCCCGGCGGCTCGCGGAGCGGCTGACGGCGTCGATGAACGAGATCTACGAGGAGCTGGATGCGGGAAAGCCGCCCGGCCAGACCGCCGGCGCCGAGCCGGTGCTCGCTCGCGCCCACCACGGCTCCGTCTCGAAGGAGCAGCGCGCCCGGATCGAGGACGACCTCAAGTCGGGCCGGCTGCGCTGCGTCGTCGCGACGAGCTCGCTCGAGCTCGGCATCGACATGGGTGCGGTCGACCTCGTGATCCAGGTCGAGTCGCCGCCGTCCGTCGCATCCGGACTCCAGCGCGTCGGCCGCGCCGGCCACCAGGTGGGCGAGATCTCGAAAGGCGTGCTGTTCCCGAAGCACCGCGCCGACCTGTTGCACACCGCCATCGCGACGGAGCGGATGCGGGAGGGCCTCATCGAGGCGATCGCCGTGCCGCAGAACCCGCTCGACATCCTCGCCCAGCAGACCGTCGCGGCCGCCGCCGTCGACACGCTCGACATCGAGCAGTGGTTCGAGACGGTGCGCCGCACAGCCCCGTTCGCGACGCTGCCGCGGAGCGCCTACGAGGCGACGCTCGACCTGCTGGCCGGGCGGTATCCGTCCGACGAGTTCGCCGAGCTGCGGCCGCGCCTCGTGTGGGATCGGGTGGCCGGCACGCTCTCGGGGCGGCCCGGCGCGCAGCGGCTCGCGGTGACGAGCGGCGGCACGATCCCCGACCGCGGGATGTTCGGGGTGTTCATCGTCGGGACCGACGACGGCGCCCGCCGGGTCGGCGAGCTCGACGAGGAAATGGTGTACGAGTCGCGCGTCGGCGACGTGTTCGCGCTCGGCGCCACGAGCTGGCGGATCGAGGAGATCACCTCGGATCGCGTGCTCGTCTCCCCCGCGTTCGGGCAGCCGGGCCGGGTGCCGTTCTGGAAGGGCGATGGGCTGGGGCGCCCGGCCGAGCTGGGACGGGCGATCGGCGCGTTCCAGGCGGAACTGGCATCCGGATCGGTCGATCAGGCCAGGCTCGAAGCCGGTGGACTCGACGAGCGCGCCGCCCGCAACCTCACCGCATTCGTCGCCGAGCAGAAGGCCGCGACCGGCGTCGTGCCGAGCGACACCACCCTGCTCGTCGAGCGGTTCCGCGACGAGCTCGGCGACTGGCGGATCGTGCTGCACTCGCCCTACGGCACCCCCGTGCACGCGCCGTGGGCGCTCGCGGTGGCGGCGCGCATCCGGGAACGGCTCGGGATCGACGGGCAGGCGATGGCCGGCGACGACGGCATCGTCGTGCGGCTGCCCGAGACGGATGCCGACCCGCCGGGGGCCGAGCTGTTCGCCTTCGAGCCGGACGAGCTCGAGACGCTCGTGACCGAGGAGGTGGGCGGCTCCGCGCTGTTCGCCGCGCGCTTCCGCGAGTCGGCCGCGCGCGCCCTGCTGCTGCCGCGCCGCAACCCCGGACGCCGCTCGCCGCTCTGGCAGCAGCGGCAGCGCTCGGCACAGCTGCTCGAGGTGGCGCGCAAGTATCCGAGCTTCCCGATCATCCTCGAGACGGTGCGCGAGGTGCTGCAGGACGTCTACGACCTGCCGTCGCTGCGCGAGCTCGCGACCTCGATCGCGAACCGGCGGGTGCGGCTCGTCGAGGTGGAGACGGATGCGCCATCACCCTTCGCGCGCACTCTGCTGTTCGGGTACGTGGCCGCGTTCCTCTACGAGGGCGACTCGCCGCTCGCCGAACGCCGGGCGGCGGCGCTGTCGCTCGATCCGGCGCTGCTCGCCGAGCTGCTCGGGCGCGCGGAGCTGCGCGAGCTGCTCGATCCGGGCGTCATCGCGCAGCTCGAGCGGGAGCTGCAGCGGCTCGACCCCGAGCGGCGGGCGCGCGACGCCGAGGGGATCGTCGACCTGCTGCGGGTGCTGGGGCCGCTCTCTGTGGATGAGGTGGCGGAGCGCGTGGTCACGGGTTTCGATACGCCGCCTCCGGCGGCTACTCAACCAGCGGAGAACGCCCAGGCAGTCGATCCCGCTGATCGAGTAGCCCGCGAAGCGGGCGTATCGAGATCCTTCGCCGAGCTCGCGCGCGCCAATCGCGTGCTGCGGGTCACGGTCGGGGGCGTCGAGCGCTGGGCCGTCATCGAGGACGCTGCCCGATTGCGGGATGCGCTCGGGGTGCCGCTGCCGATCGGTGTGCCGAGCGCGTTCCTCGAGCCGGTCGCCGACCCGGTCGGCGACCTCGTGAGTCGCTACCTGCGCACCCACACGCCCTTCGCCGCGGCGGATGCCGCATCCCGTCTCGGTCTCGGCGTCGCCGTCGTGACGGATGCGCTGCGTCGCCTCGCGGCCGATCGGCGGGCCGTCGAAGGGGAGTTCCGTCCGGGCGCATCCGGCACGGAATGGGTCGACCCGGAGGTGCTGCGCCGGCTGCGGGCCCGCTCGCTCGCCGCTCTGCGGGCCGAGGTGGAGCCCGTGCCGACCGAGGCGCTCGGCCGGTTCCTTCCCGACTGGCAGGGTGTGGGTCACCTCGAGCCGAAACCGGGGCCCGGGACGGGCCCCGGCGCTGGCGTCGCGGCGGAGGCCAGAAATGGCCTCCGCTCCCAGCTCCAGCGC
>JASGGJ010000163.1:0-3263 GCA_047605085.1 Protaetiibacter sp. | reverse complement strand
TGCGCGGTGCGACGAGCGAAGTGGCCGACTTCACGCGAGGCCGCTTCGAGCCGGTCATCGATGACGCCCGGACGGGCGCGGGCGGCACGGGCGACCCGTCGGCCGTGAAGCGCGTGCTGCTGCACTCGGGCAAGATCCACTACGACCTACTCGCCGAGCTCGAGAAGCGCGAGAATGCCGGCGCCTTCGCGCTCGTGCGCCTCGAGCAGTTCTACCCGCTGCCCATCGAGCAGCTGCTGGCGGTGGCCGGGCGCTACCCGGATGCCGAGCTCTGGTGGGTGCAGGACGAGCCGGAGAACCAGGGGGCGTGGCCGTTCCTGTCGTTCGAGCTCGCGCCACAGCTGGGCGGCCGTGCGCTGCGCGTGTCGTCGCGCCCGGCATCCGCGTCCCCCGCGACGGGCTCCTCGAAGCGCTCGGCGGCCGAGCAGACCGCCCTCATCGCGAGGGCGCTCGAGCTGTAGGGGCGTTCCGGCGGCCCTTCGCCGAGTGTCGGCGGTCCTTCGCTGCGCGTCGGCCACGCGTCGCCATCCGCGTGTCTCGCAACTCAGGAGTTTCGCCTCGATCCCCGCATCCGGCGCCCGGATACCGTCCTCGTCCTGAGTTGCGAAAGCGGCGGTGTTCGCAACTCAGGACGAACGAGGCTTATGTGGCCGACGTGCGCGGATTCGGCCTTGGCTCCTGAGTTGCGAAGCCGGAAACCGGATCCACACAGCGGCGAAGCGACGGAGGAGCCGCGAAGCGACGGGAGGTCAGGAGTCCAGCGCCGCCAGGATCTGCGCCCGCAGCTCCTCTGGCGCCGTCTCCCGGCAGGCGCGCTGCACCTTCTGGATGAGCGTCAACCCGACGAGGTGCTCGGTGGAGCAGTCCTCGCAGCCGTCGAGGTGCTCCTGGATGTCGCGCAGATCCTGGCCGGAGAGCTCGCGATGCAGGAACTCCTCGAGCTCCGCCTTGGCCTTGTCGCAGCCGCAATCGGTCATCTCGTGCTCCCGGTTGAGGTGTCCGCGGCGGTGTATCCGCGCTCGCGGGCGTAGTCGGCGAGGCGCTCGCGCAGCAGGCGGCGTCCGCGGTGGAGTCGGCTCATGACGGTGCCGACCGGGGTCTTCATGATGTCCGCGATCTCCTGGTACGAGAAGCCCTCGACATCCGCGAGGTAGACGGCGAGCCGGAAGTCCTCGGGGATCGACTGCAGCGCCTCCTTGACGTCGCTGTCGGGCAGGTGGTCGATCGCCTCCGCCTCGGCGGATCGCGTGGTGCGTCCCTGGGTGAGCGACTCGGCCGAGCCCAGCTGCCAGTCCTCGAGCTCGTCGATCGCGCCCTGGTAGGGCTCGCGCTGGTTTCTGCGGTAGCTGTTGATGTAGGTGTTGGTCAGGATGCGGTACAGCCACGCCTTGAGGTTGGTGCCCTGCTCGAAGCCCGCGAAGGCGGCGAACGCCTTGGTGTAGGTCTCCTGCACGAGGTCGCCGGCATCCGCGGGGTTGCGGGTCATCCGCATGGCCGCCGCGTACAGCTGATCCATGAACCCGATCGCCTGCTCGGTGAACAGGCGCCGCAGCTCAGCGGGGTCGGGGTCGGGGGTGGGAACGGGGGGTGCGCTGTCGGCCATCGGCGTCGAGTCTATGCCGAGCGCTCCCCCGCGGCCCGGCATCGTCGGCACGTCCAGCACCAGCACCGTCGCTCCTCTCGGCCCCGCAGGCGATACCCTTGACAACCAATGGGCGTTCTTCGGTATTCCGGTCGTGACGAGCTGATCCCCGAGCTGCCGGGGACGATGGAGGACGCCGACCCGTTGATCACCCCGGCGCTCGCGAGCCCGGCCGATGCAGGCCCGTGGGCGGCGCCCACCGCATCCGGCCCCCTGTCGGCGCACATGACACTGCCCGGGTCGAAGAGCCTCACCAACCGCGAGCTCGTGCTCGCGGCCCTCGCGGACGGGCCCTCGACGATCCGCCGCCCCCTGCGCTCGCGCGACACGGATCTCATGGTGGATGGCCTGCGGAACCTCGGCGTCGGCATCACGGAAGTGCCGGGCGACGGGGAGTTCGGCCCGGATCTGCGGGTGACGCCGGGCGAACTGCTCGGCTCTTCGATCGACGGCGGGCTCGCCGGCACGGTCCTGCGATTCCTGCCGATCGTCGCGGCCCTCGCGCTCGGCCCGACGAGCGTCGACGGCGACCCCTACGCGCGCAAGCGCCCGATGCGCGTGACGATCGACGCCCTGCGCGGCCTCGGCGTCGAGGTGGACGACGACGGACGCGGCGCTCTGCCGTTCACCGTGCACGGGACGGGCGAGGTGCGCGGCGGCGAGCTCGCGATCGACGCCTCCGCCTCGAGCCAGTTCGTGTCGGGCCTGCTGCTGGCCGCCCCGCGCTTCCGCGAGGGGCTGACGCTGCGCCACACCGGCGAGCGACTGCCCAGCATGCCGCACATCCGGATGACGATCGCCTGCCTCGCCGCGCGCGGTGTCGTCGTCCAAGAGCCGGAGCCCGGTGTCTGGGTCGTGCCGCCGCAGCCGATCCGCGCCATCGACGTCACGATCGAGCCCGACCTGTCCAACGCCGCTCCGTTCCTCGCGGCCGCCCTGCTCGCGGGCGGCACCGTCTCGATCGGCGGCTGGCCCACCGGGACCACCCAGGTGGGCGACGAGCTCCTGACGCTGCTGCCGCGACTCGGCGCGACCGTCACGGTGGATGGCGACACCGTCACGGTCGACGGCGGTGCCGGGCGCGGCGTGCGCGCCGCCGAGCTCGACCTCACGATCGGCGGCGAGCTCGCACCGACCATCGCGACCCTGCTCGCCTTCGCCGACGGCCCCTCGACCGTGACCGGAATCGGGCACCTGCGCGGCCACGAGACCGACCGCCTCGCCGCCCTCGCGACCGAACTGAACCGGCTCGGCGGCGAGGTGACCGAGCGGGACGACGGGCTCGAGATCCACCCGCGCCCGCTGCACGGCGGTGTCTGGGAGAGCTACGCCGACCACCGGATGGCGAGCTCCGGCGCCCTCGCGGGACTCGTCACCCCTGGCGTGACCGTCGACGACATCGCGTGCACCGCGAAGACGCTCCCCGAGTTCCCGGAGCTCTGGGCGCGGATGCTGGGGCGAGAGGCCACCGCCACCCACTGGGAGTCGTTGCCACTGTGAGGCGGGCACCGTGAGTTGGGCACCGTGAGCTGGGCACCGTGAGGCGGGCACCGTGAGCTGGGCGCCGTGAGCTGGTGGGACGGCGGCGAGGACGACCCGGAGAGCTTCGACGCCTGGGACG
>JASGGJ010000162.1:0-3328 GCA_047605085.1 Protaetiibacter sp. | reverse complement strand
CGCTGGCGCAGCGACGGGAACTTCGCCCCGACCGGCATGACCTTGTCGGTGCCGATGAGGCCGACCGGCACCACCGGCGCACCGGTCTGCAGTGCGAGGAAGGCGACCCCGGTGCGCCCCTTGTAGAGCCGGCCGTCGAGCGAGCGCGTGCCCTCCGGGTAGAGGGCGATGGCGTTGCCCTCCTCGAGGAGCTGCCGCTGCTGGTCCAGCGCCTCCAGCGCGGCCTGGCCTGCGCCGCGATGCACGGGGGACGCGCCGATCGCGAGGAAGAACTCGCGCGAGAACCATCCCTTCAGGCCCGCGCCCTCGAAATAGCTCGCCTTCGCGAGGAAGTGCACCGGCCGGGGCGCCGCGACGGGGATGGCGACCGAGTCGATGAACGAGAGGTGGTTGCTGGCGAAGATGACCCTGCCGGTCTTCGGGACGTTCTCGCGTCCCTCGACGTGCGGGCGGTAGACGAGGCGCGCGAGGGGAGCGACGACGACGCGGCCGACGGCGTACGTCGCGCTCGTGCGCCCTCCTGAGGCATGCGCGCCGGCGGGGGGATGCCCGGCTTCGACGGGGTCGGGGAAATCCGCGGAAGTCACCACAAGAGGGTACTGCCAGACGCATGCCGGGTGCGGCATCCTCGCCATTCAGCGTGATCAAAGACAACCTCGGGCAGGATGGAGTGTCCCCCTCCCCCTTTAGTGAGGTCTCGCCGTGCGCATTCGTCCCCTCCTCGCCCTCAGCGTCGTCGCCGTGAGCGCCGCGCTGCTCGCTGGCTGCTCCGGCTCTGAGGAGGCCGCCTCGACGGCCAGTCCCTCGGCCAGCGCGACCGCTGACCTGTGCTCCTCGGCGGCGGCCTCCGGCAGCGAGTCGGAGTCGGTGACGGTCGAGGGCGAGATCGGCACACAGGCCACGGCGACCTTCACGACCCCGCTGCAGGTCACGACCTCCCAGCGCACGGTCCTGCAGGAGGGCCCGGACAAGCTGAACGACGGCGACTACGTCGACTACGCGTTCACCGTGTTCGATGCCGACGACGGCTCGCTGCTCGCCGCCATCGGGTACACGCCGGGCGAGAATCTGCCGCAGCAGATCACGGCGGAAGCCGGCGGGCAGATCTTCGGCTGCTCCGGGCCGGGATCCCGGATCGTGTTCACCTCTCCCGCCTCCGAGCAGAGCTCGGCGCTCGTCTACGTGCTCGATGTGCTCTCCGTGGCGAAGCTGACGGCGTGGGGCACCGACCAGCCCGCCGTCGACGGGATGCCGACGGTCACCCTCGCGGACGACGGCACCCCCAGCGTGGAGATTCCCGCCGGATCCGCGCCCACCTCCTTGCAGATCGCCGTGCTCAAGAAGGGCGACGGCATCCCCGTGGAAAGCGGCGACACCACGCTGCTGCAGTACTACGGCGTGGACTGGTCGACCGGCGAGTCGTTCGATTCCTCGTGGGAGCGCGGCGAGCCGTACTCCAACCAGGGCAACCAGTACGTCACGGGGTTCGTGCAGGCGCTTGAGGGGCAGACGGTCGGCTCGCAGGTGCTCGTCGTGATCCCGCCCGCGCTCGCGTACGGCGAGAAGAGCGATTCGAACACGAACGAGCTCGCGGGCGAGACCCTCGTCTTCGTCATCGACATCCTCGCCACGCAGCACGCCGCGGCCTCGCAGTAGCCGCGGGGCTGCCCGCTAGGCTGGCCGGATGCGGCGCGTCATCGTCCTCGGCTCGACCGGCTCGATCGGCAGGCAGGCACTCGACGTCATCCGTGCGAACCCACGGCGGTTCGAGGTCGTCGGGCTGTCCGCCGGGTCGAACCGGGCGCTGCTCGAGGAGCAGGCGGCGCTGTTCGGCGTTGCGGACACCGCGCTGGGCGCCGCTGAGGCGGAGCAGCTGGTGCGGGATGTCGAGGCCGACGTGGTGCTCAACGGCATCACCGGATCGGTGGGGCTCGGCCCGACGCTCGCCGCGCTTCAGGCCGGGCGCACGCTCGCGCTCGCGAACAAGGAGTCGCTCGTCGTCGGCGGCGAGCTCGTCGCGGCGCTCGCACAGCCCGGGCAGATCGTGCCCGTCGACTCCGAGCACTCCGCCATCGCGCAGGCGCTGCGCGCGGGCGACCGCGCGGAGGTGCGCCGGCTCGTGCTCACCGCCTCCGGTGGGCCGTTTCGCGGCAGGTCGCGCGCGTCGCTGGCGGAGGTCACCCCGGCCGAGGCGCTCGCGCACCCCACGTGGGACATGGGTCGCATGATCACGACGAACTCCGCGACGCTGGTGAACAAGGGCCTCGAGGTCATCGAGGCGCATCTGCTCTTCGGCGTGCCCTACGACGACATCGAGGTCGTCGTGCACCCGCAGTCCGTCGTGCACTCGATGGTCGAGTTCGTCGACGGCTCGACCATCGCCCAGGCGTCGCCGCCGGACATGCGGCTGCCGATCTCGCTCGGGCTCGACTGGCCGCACCGGGTCGGCGGGGTGGGGCGGCCCCTGGACTGGAGCGTCGCCGCATCCTGGACCTTCGAGCCGCTCGACCACGACGCTTTCCCGGCCGTGTCGCTCGCGAAGCGCGCCGGTACCGCCGGGCGCACGTATCCCGCGGTGTTCAACGCGGCCAACGAGCAGGCGGTGGACGCGTTCCACTCCGGGCGGCTGCCGTTCCTCGGCATCGTGGACACCGTGCAGCGGGTGGTGGAGGCGCATGAGGCGCCGCCCGCGCTCACGCGGGAGTCGCTCGCGGAGGCGGAGACGTGGGCACGGGTTGCCGCCGACCGCGCGATCGCGGGTTCCGGCATCTGAGCCGTCGCTGCGCACGGTCCCCGGTGGTGCGCACGGCCCCCGGTGGTCGAGTGCTCGCCGCAGCCCCGGTGGTCGAGTGCTCGCCGCGAGGGTCCCGGTGGTCGAGTGCTCGCCGCAGCCCCGGTGGTCGAGTGCTCGGCGCGAGGGTCCCGGTGGTCGAGTGCTCGCCGCGAAGCGGCGAGTGTATCGAGACCACGGCGCCGTGCCCGCCACGCCCGATGTGGTCTCGCTACGCCCGCTGCGCGGGCTACTCGACCACCGGAGAGCCCCAGCCGTAGCGACGCAGCGCGTCGAGCGACAGCTGCGGGAAGTCGTACGCCACGCGCTGGCCGCGCACATCCAGGAAGTTCTGGTGGCCGGGGCCGCACCACAGGATCGCGTCACCGTCCTCCGCGAGCGACATCGCCTTGTCCAGCGCCTCCTCGGGATCGCCGATGTCGAACAGCCCGCCCGCGGGCGGCTCCTGTGCGGCGCCTTCGTACAGCTGCGCGCGGATGAGATCGGGGTCCTCCCAGCGCGGGTTGTAGTCGCTGACGATCGCGACATCCGAGTTGC
>JASGGJ010000161.1:0-3380 GCA_047605085.1 Protaetiibacter sp. | reverse complement strand
GGCGTGCTGCCCCTCGTGGTGCGGGCCGGTGGCGGCTCGGTGCGCGACACGCTCTCGCTGCTCGACCAGCTCATCGCCGGGTCCGAGGGATCGACGGTGCGCTACGAGCGCGCCGTCGCCCTGCTCGGCTACACGCACGGTGCGCTGCTCGACGAGATCGTCGACTCCCTCGCGGCCCGCGACGCCCAGGGCGTGTTCGCGGGCGTCGACCGCGTCATCCAGACCGGGCAGGATCCGCGGCGCTTCGTCGACGACCTGCTGGAGCGCCTGCGCGACCTCATCGTGGTGGCCGCGACGCGCGACGACGCATCCGCTGTACTGCGCGGGGTGCCGGTCGACGAGATCGAGCGGATGCAGCACCAGGCCGCCGCCTACGGTCCCGTCGAGCTGTCGCGCGCCGCCGACATCGTCAACTCCGCCCTCACCGAGATGACGGGCGCCACCTCGCCCCGGCTCCACCTCGAGCTCATGGCTGCGCGGCTGCTCGTGCCGTCGTCCGACGAGTCGGAGCGCGGCACCCTCGCGCGCGTGGAGCGCCTCGAGCGCCGGATCGGCATCGAGGGTGCGGATGCGGTGGCTGCGCTCGCCACCGAACGCACGGTGTCAGCACCCACCGAGGTATCGGTCGCCGAGGTTCCGCTGCCTGAGCACCCGCCCGCCGAGACGGCTGGCGGCGCTGGCGCCGCGGGGAAGGCCGGAAACAGCCTTCCCCCTGAAGCGGAGCGCGCGCCCGCGCCGACCGGCACCGTCACCCTCCAGCAGTTGCGCGACGCGTGGCCAGAGATCCTCGACATCGTGCAGGGCATCAAGCGCGGCTCGTGGATGGTGGTCTACACCTCGACGCCGCGCGCCTACGACGCCGCGAACGAGGTGCTCACCCTCAGCTTCGCCAGCGACAACGACGTGCAGAGCTTCCGGCAGGCGCAGGGTGCCGGCGAGAGCGTCAGCGAGCATCTGCGGCAGGCGATCGTGAGGGTGCTCGGCGTGCGGGTGAAGTTCATCGCCCGCGTCGAGGGCGCCGCGTCCGACGCACCCGCACCCGCATCCGCCGTCGCGCCGCCCGCCGCAGAAGTCGGCTGGAACGTCACTCCGATCCCGAGCTCCGCGTCCGAGGCGCCCGTCGTCCCGTCGGACGACGCGCCCCCGCCCGACGACGTTCCCCCGCCCGCCGATGACGACGCGCCCCCGCACGACGAGGAGCCCGCCCGCGCTCCCGCGCCGACTCGACGGCCGGAAAGCTCGCGGGTGGCGACGGCCGGCGAGCCGGACGCCACGGCGACGGCCGACGACGGCCTTCGCCCCGCGCCGAAGCGAGCAGCGGGCCGATACGGCGAGGCCGTCGTGCGCGAGGTACTCAAGGCGAGCTTCATCGAAGAGGTGCAGCTCACCGCGCGCGACCGCTCCGTGCGGCTCGTCGAGGAACAGGCGCCACCCGCATCCGTCCCCGTCGACGGCGAGGGGTAGCGCGTGTACGAGGGCATCGTCCAGGACCTCATCGACGAGCTCGGCAGGCTCCCCGGCATCGGGCCGAAGTCGGCGCAGCGCATCGCGTTCCACATCCTGCAGACCGAGAGCTTCGACACCACCCGGCTCGCCGAGATCCTCACCGTGGTGCGCGAGAAGGTGCGCTTCTGCCAGGTGTGCGGCAACGTCTCCGAGCAGGAGAGCTGCGCGATCTGCCGCGACCCGCGCCGCAACGCCTCCATCATCTGCGTCGTCGAGGAGGCGAAGGACGTCGTCGCGATCGAGCGCACCCGCGAGTTCCGCGGCCTCTATCACGTGCTCGGCGGCGCGATCAGCCCCATCGACGGGATCGGGCCGGACGACCTCCGCATCCCGCAACTGCTCAAGCGCCTAGCCTCGACGGAGGTCTCGGAGGTCATCATCGCCACCGATCCGAACCTCGAGGGCGAGGCCACCGCGACCTACCTCACCCGCCTGCTCGTGCAGCCTGGTCTCACGGTGACGCGCCTGGCATCCGGGCTCCCGGTCGGCGGTGACCTGGAGTACGCCGACGAGGTCACCCTCGGCCGCGCCTTCGAGGGCCGCCGCGTCGTCGACTGACCTTTCGCAACTCAGGAAGAACTGCCCCGGCGGGGGAGTGGAAAGACCGTCGTCCCGGATGCTCCTGAGTTGCGGAGGAGAGGATAAGGCGTTGGCGAGGTGCGCGGGACGGCATCCGCGGCTGGGTAGGATGACCTTCGTTCCTCAGCCCTGGAGTGCCTCCCCGTGACCCTGATCGTCCAGAAGTTCGGCGGCTCGAGCGTCGCCGACGCCGAGAGCATCAAGCGGGTCGCCAAGCGCATCGTCGAGACCCGCAAGGCGGGCAACGAGGTCGTCGTCGCCGTCTCCGCGATGGGCGACACGACCGACGAGCTCATCGACCTCGCGCACCAGGTGTCGCCCATCCCCGATCCGCGCGAGCTCGACATGCTGCTCACGACGGGCGAGCGGATCTCGATGGCGCTGCTCGCGATGGCCATCCGCGACATGGGCTACGAGGCGCGCTCCTACACGGGGAGCCAGGCCGGAATGATCACGGATGCGCGGCACGGCGCGGCGCGCATCGTCGACGTCACTCCTGGCCGGGTGCGCGAGGCGCTCGACGAGGGGGCGATCGCGATCGTCGCCGGGTTCCAGGGCTTCAACCGCGACAGTCGCGACATCACGACCCTCGGGCGCGGCGGATCCGACACGACCGCGGTGGCGCTCGCCGCCGCCCTCGGCGCGGATGTCTGCGAGATCTACACCGACGTCGACGGGGTGTTCACCGCCGATCCCCGTGTCGTGCCGAGGGCCCACAAGCTCGACCGCGTGACGAGCGAGGAGATGCTCGAACTCGCCGCCGCCGGCGCCAAGGTGCTGTATATCCGCGCGGTGGAATACGCCAGGCGCCACGGGGTCACGCTGCACGTGCGCTCGTCGTTCAACAACAACGAAGGCACCTGGGTCGTCGCCCGGGTGGAGGGAGAGACCGTGGAAGAGCCGATCATCACGGGGATCGCCGGCGATCTCAGCGAGGCGAAGATCACCGTCGTAGGGGTTCCGGACGTGCCAGGCAAGGCGGCGGAGATCTTCACGATCGTCGCGAAGACGGGTGCCAACATCGACATGATCGTGCAGAACGTGTCCGCCGCCGCCACGGGACTCACCGACATCTCGTTCACTCTCCCGAAGGCGGACGGGGAGAAGGTGCTTCAGGCGCTGCGCGTCGAGCAGCAGGACGTGGGTTTCGCGTCCCTGCAGTACGACGACCAGATCGGCAAGCTCGCCGTGGTCGGCGCCGGCATGCGCACGAGCTCAGGCGTGTCGGCGCAGCTGTTCCGGGCGCTCTCGGATGCGGGCATCAACATCGAGATGATCTCCACCTCCGAGATCCG
>JASGGJ010000160.1:0-3442 GCA_047605085.1 Protaetiibacter sp. | reverse complement strand
CGGACGCCTGGCGGGCCGGCGCGGGCTTGGCGGGCGCCGCCGGCTTCGCGGGCGCCGCGACGCCATCGGCCTCAAGGGCCGCCTTGAGGCGACGCGCGACCGGTGGTGCGATGGAGGAGGACGCGCTCTTCACGAACTCGCCCATGTCCTTGAGCTTCTCAAGGGCGATCTTGCTGTCGATGCCGAGTTCGTTCGCGATCTCGTGCACGCGGGGGTTGGCCACGATTCTCCTGTCTGGGGTCCACTCCAGGCAGGAGTGGACGTTATCGGTGGAGGGGTCTCATTTCGAGCCGCTCATTACTTGTCCATGTGCCGTTCAGCCTGTTCTTCAGGAACTGGATAGAGGTCTGTCAGCTCGCTCGGATCGAGCGGTCCGTCCTGGCGGAGCGCGCGCCCGAAAGCGCGTCTCCGGACGGCCGACGCGACGCATCCGGGATCCGGGTGGACCCAGGCGCCGCGCCCCGGGAGCCTGGCCGCGGCATCCGCCACGACCCGTCCGTCGCGCGCGACGAGCCTCACGAGTGAGGTCCGGGGAGCGCGCTGCCGGCAACCCAGGCAGGTTCTGACGGGTACCACTCTACCCCCTCCCCCGGAGTGGACGCCGACCGCCCGGGTCACGACTCCATGACGGAGTCGGGCTGGATGTCGATGCGCGCGCCCGTGAGCTTGGCGGCGAGACGGGCGTTCTGGCCCTCCTTGCCGATCGCGAGCGAGAGCTGGTAGTCGGGAACCAGGGCCCGGACCGCCTTGAGCGACTGGTCCACGACGAACGCGCTCGAGACCTTCGCGGGGCTCAGCGCGTTGGCCACGAAGGTCGCCAGATCCTCCGACCAGTCGACGATGTCGATCTTCTCCTCGCCCAGCTCGCTCGTGACCGCCCGCACCCGCGCACCGAGCTCGCCGATGCAGGCGCCCTTCGCGTTGACGCCCGGCTGTGTCGCGCGCACGGCGATCTTGGTGCGGTGCCCGGCCTCGCGGGCGAGGGAGGAGATCTCGACGACGCCGGAGGCGATCTCGGGAACCTCGAGCGCGAACAGCTTGCGCACGAGCCCCGGATGCGTGCGACTCACCGTGATCGACGGCCCCTTGAGGCCCTTCGCGACGCTCGTCACATAGACCCGGATGCGGCTGCCGTGCACGTACTCCTCGCCAGGCACCTGCTCCTCAGGCGGCAGGATCGCCTCGACGGTCCCGAGGTCGATGTGCACCATCCGGGGGTTGGGTCCCTGCTGGATGACGCCCGCGACGATGTCGCCCTCCTTGCCGCGGAACTCGCCGAGCACCTTGTCGTCCCCGATGTCGCGCAGTCGCTGGTTGATGACCTGCTTGGCGGCGAAGGCGGCGATGCGACCGAAGTCGTCGGGGCTGTCGACGGACTCGCCGATCTTCTCGCCCTCCTCGTCGAACTCGGGGAGGTAGATGGCGACGTGCCCGGTCTTCCGGTCGAGTTCGGCGCGGGCGCCGGACTCTGCGCTCTGCCCGGTGTGCTTGAGGTAGGCGGTGAGGATCGCCTGCTCGATGATCTGCACGAGTTCGTCGAAGGGGATCTCGCGCTCCCGCTCCATGAGCCGCAGCACGGCGAGGTCGATGTCCACGTCAGCCTCCGATATTCAGATCTCGAGCGGCAGTGCGACATGCCGCGACCGTCCACTCTACCGGAGGCGCCCGTGCGGCGGCACGGGACGCCGGAGCCGCCGGGAACGTTGGGCGGACGGATGCGCGGACCCCGAGCAGACTGGGCGCATGCCCGACGCGCGCGCCGAGTTCGAGGAGGCATACCGCCGTCTCCTCCCCGCCGTGAGCACCTACCTGGCCAGGCGCGTCGACCGCGCGGACGTCGAGGATCTCGCCGCGGAGGTGTTCGCGATCGCGTGGCGCAAACGTGCCGCCGTGACGCCGGGCGAGGAACTGCCGTGGCTCTACCGCATCGCGTCGTTCCAGGTGGCGAACCACCGTCGGAGGCTCGCGATCCGCCGCAGGGCGCTCGCCTTCTTCGCCGCGCCGGATGCCGCTCCCGCCGCAGACTTCGCGTTCGATGGCGACCAAGGGCTCGTGCGTGCGTGGCGTTCGCTCCCCGGCGCGCAGCGCGAGGTGCTCGCGCTCGTCGTCCTCGACGGACTCTCGGTCGCGGAGGCCGCGATCGCGCTCGGCATCTCGCCCAACGCGACGAGCATCCGGCTGCACCGGTCGAAGAAGGCGCTGGCGGCGGCGCTCGCGTCGGCGGATGCGGATGCGGATGCGGGCGAGGATGAAAGATCCGCCCCACCCGCGACATAAACAGGGCATGAACGACATCGACGACGCCGAGGCGCGCCTCAGGCGCGCGGCCTCCGCATCCGCCGCCGCATCCGCCGCCCCAGACCTCCACCCCGCCATCGTCACGGGGGCGCCGGATCGTCGAGCGCCGCGCCTCGTGCACCACGGACGAGCCGCCCGCGGCGTGGGTGCGTCCCTCACCGCGGTCGCCGCGGTGTCGATCGGGGCCCTCGTCGTGCCCGCGCTCGTGCCTCGCGCTCCGCTCTTCACCGCGGCGACCGCCGTCGCTCCGGCGACCGGCCTCGAGACCGATGCCGCCTCGTCCGACAGCATGTTCGCGTGGTGGGTCGAGTATCGCTATGTCGCGGGGTCCGGTCTCTCCACCGAGGGCGGGCACGGCACGGTCTACCAGCTGAAACGCGTCGGCGACCCGGAGGCGGTGCTCGCGGATGCTGCCGCCGCGTTGGGTCTTGCGGGCGAGCCCGCCGAGTCGACGTACGCGACACCGGATTACCCCCTCTACGTCGTCGGCCCCGAGGACGGCAGCGGTCCGTCGGCCTCCCTCGGTTGGATGGGAACGGGCAACTGGTGGTACATCGACCCGGCCGCCTATCCGGAGCCGGTCTGCACCGAGGCGCCCGTCGAGAGCGGCCAGCCGGGTGAGACGCTTCAGGACTATTGCGACCAGCCCGAGATCCCGGCGTCCGAGTCGAAGGCGCCGTCGGAGGCCGAGGCGCGCGAGCGCGCTGCCGCGATCTTCGAGGCGACCGGCCTCGACGTCGAACCATCCGACATCCGGGTGATCGTCGATCCCTGGCAGACCCTCGCGAGCGCCAACCTCGTCGTCGACGGCACGACGACGGCGCTCGAGTACGACGTGGCATGGTCGCCGCTCGGCGAGATCTCCTGGGCCACCGGTCACTCCGTCGAGGTCGTCGAGCGCGGCGACTTCGACACCGTCTCCCCGGTCGTCGCGGTCGACCGCTTCGGCGAAGGCCGCTGGTACGGTGCCGCGGGCCCCGACTTCTCGGGCGGCATGATCGCGTACGCGGATGCCGGCGTCGCCCGTGAACTCGACACGAGCACGTCCTCCGAGGAGGACGAGGCCTCCGTGAGCAGCCCGGCACCCACCGCCCCGAGCGAGCCCGCCGATCCGGGCGACCCCGGCGTCGTGCTTGCCGAGCCG
>JASGGJ010000159.1:0-3483 GCA_047605085.1 Protaetiibacter sp. | reverse complement strand
TCGCGAACGGTACATCGAGGTGCTGCTCGGCGGCCTGCGGCCGTAAACCCAACCGCGCTCGCGGGGTCGTCGTGCCGGGCTTGCGCCACAAAGCTAATAACATTAGCTTTTCTGTGTGACCTTCTTCCTGACCCGTCCCACCGCCGCCGGATCGGCCCGTGTCGCCTACGAGGTTCGCGGCGAGGGTGCGCTCGTCGTCACGGTCCCCGGGATGGGCGATCTGCGCTCCGCGGATGCCGCCCTCGCCGACGCGCTCGCATCGGACGGCTTCCGCGTCGCCATGCTCGACCTCCGCGGTCACGGCGACTCTGACCTCGGCTTCGACGAACTCGGCGACGAGGCGACGGCATCCGATCTCATCGCCCTCGTCGAAGAGCTCGGCGGCCCTGCCGTGCTCGTCGGCACCTCGATGGGTGCTCCCTCGGCGCTCGTCGCCGCGGCCGAGCGCCCCGAGCTGGTCAGCGGGCTCGTGCTGCTCTCGCCGTTCGTGCGCGACGGCGGCAACCAGACCGCGGCGCGGGTCATCTACCGGACGCTGTTCGCGCGTCCCTGGGGCGTCGCGGCGTGGACCGCGTACTACCGCGGCCCCCTCAACCGCGGCACCAAGCCGGCCGACCACGACGCGCACCTCGCCGCCATCCGCGCCTCCCTCGCCCGCCCCGGTCGCCTCGCGGACTTCCGGCGACTCACTCAGCTGCTCGACCACGCGCCCGCCGTCGCATGGCTCGGCGAGGTGCGCTGTCCCGTGCTCGCCGTCGTGGGCGCGCTCGACCCCGACTACCGCGATCCGGCCGCCGAGCTCGCCCATGTCGCCGAGGTGCTGCCGGGCGCGCGCACCCTGCTCGTCGACGACGCCGCGCACTACCCGCACCGCCAGCGCCCGGACCTCGTGCTGCCGGTCGTGCGCGCCTTCGTCGCGGAGGTGACCGCGCGTGCCTAGGGCGGGGCTCAACCGCGACGCCGTCGTCGCGCTCGCGGTCGAGCTGCTCGACGCGGATCCGGGCGCACCGCTCACCCTCGCCGCAGTTGCAGCCAGGGCCGGTGTCGCCGTTCCGAGCCTCTACAAGCACCTCGGTTCGCTCGACGAACTGCGCGACGGTGTCGCGGTCGTCGGGGTGACGCGCATCGCGGATGCCGTGGATGGCGCCGCGGCCGCGCACGACGGGTTCGCGGCGTTCGCGGCTGCCGCCCGTGCCATCCGGGTCGAGGCGCGCGCGCATCCCGCGCTCTACCTCGCGAGCCAGCCAGCGCCGGGCCGCGCGGCGTCGCCCGCACTCGTCGCGGCGGGGGAGCGAGCGGTCGCGGCGCTCGCGGCCGTGCTGGGACGGGCGGGCGTCGCCGCGGACCGCGAGGTCGACGCGGTGCGCATCGTCCGCGCGGCCGTGCACGGCTTCGTGCTGCTCGAGACCTCGGGTGCGTTCGGCCTGCCGGACGACGTCGAGGCGAGCTTCGAGCGGATGCTGGACGTGGTGTGGGCGGGGCTCGCGACGCTTCACTGAACGGTCGCTGACGACTCCCGCAACATCCGTGACCTTGCGACCGGACAGGGGTAGCGTCGGGAGGGACGCAGTCGCACGCAGGGCAAGGGAGCCGATCATGAGCGAGAGCACGACCGTCGAGCAGCGCTGGGTGGCCTTCGGCCCGGCCGGCGCCGTGGGGTCCATCCACCGCACCGGGGAGGGCTACCGCGTGAAGCTCATCGACGACGCCGAGTACCGCGGCAGCTATCCCTCGCTCGAGGTCGCCAAGAGCGCGCTGCACGCCGCTCTCCGGCCGGGCTCGGACTGGCCCGAGTTCCGCGAGCACTGATCCGAGCCTCTCCTCCCCGGTTGCCGCCCGGACGCGTCCTCCCCGGATCGCGTCTCTGCGCGCCGCTCGCTCCGTCCGGCGCGCCATCCTGTCCTGACGGCACCGGATGCGGGCTGACGGCACGAACGCCGCATCCGGTGCCGCCCACGCGGGCGCGCGAACAGGGAGGAACACCGATGACCGACACCATGACCGTCGCGGGACTCGTCGCGACCGAGCCCAAGCACACCATCACGAACGAGGGGCTTGAGATCCTCTCGTTCCGCCTCGCCTCGACCCATCGGCGCTTCGACCGTGCGAGCGCGGCCTGGGTCGACGGGGAGACGAACTGGTTCACGATCACCGCGTTCCGGCAGCTCGCCGGCAACGCGGCCGTGTCGATCGAGAAGGGCCACCGCGTGCTCGCGACCGGTCGGCTGCGGGTGCGCGAGTGGCGTGACGGCGAGAAGCTCGGGCGCGACGTCGAGATCATCGCGGACGCCCTCGGGCCCGACCTCACGTGGGGTCGCGCCCAGTACACCCGCGCCGCGAGGCAGCAGCCCGCCGACCCGGGGCGGGCGGCGGAGCCGCTCGCCGCACCGTCGATCGAAGCCGGGCTCGAGGCCACGAGCGGCGGCACGGGCTTCCCGGTCGAAGCTCAGGCGGAGGCGCTCGCCGTGCCGTTCTAGACTCGACGGGTCGCGCGGCTCGCGCGAGCCGAGCCCCGGAGGATGCGATGCCCCGAACGTGTCGAGCACTCGTGTGCGCGGGTGCGTCGTTCGCGATCATCGGCCTCCTGCTGGCGGGCTGCACGAGCCCCGAATCCGAGCCCGTGCCGACCGGGACGGCGTCGACGAGCCCGGCACCGTCCCCTGTCTCGACGCCCACCCTTGAACCGGTGTTCGACGGCACCGCAGACGAGAACCAGCCCTACTTCGATCAGCTCAACCGTGAGCTCATCGCCTCCGGCGGGACGCTCAACGGCGGCGCCTTCATCGACAACCTGGTCGCTCACGGCTACGCGCGCGCGAACATGGAGGTCACTCCCGACACGACGTCGATCGGAGTCGCCGCCGACAACATCGTGTTCTCGATCCGCTTCGGGACCACCTGTCTGTTGGGGCAGTGGGGGAACATCGGCTACACGAGCCTCGTGACCGAGGTGCTCTCGACGGGCCGTTGCCTCGTCGGCACGGCCCACCCGGCCTAGAAGATGCACCCTCAGGGCAAACGCGCCGGGCGAGCGCCCCGTAGGATCGATCACCGTGGCTGAATACATCTACTCCATGGTGCGCGCCCGCAAAAAGGTCGGCGAGAAGGTCATCCTCGACGACGTGACGATGGCGTTCCTGCCGGGAGCCAAGATCGGCATGGTCGGCCCGAACGGCGCGGGCAAGTCGACCATCCTGAAGATCATGGCCGGGCTCGACACCCCCTCCAACGGCGACGCGAAACTCACCCCCGGCTACTCGGTCGGCATCCTCCTGCAGGAGCCGGAGCTCGACGAGTCGAAGACCGTCATCGAGAACATCCAGGAGGGCGTCGCGATCAAGGCGAAGCTCGACCGCTTCAACGAGATCTCGCTCGCCATGAGCGACCCCGACGCGGACTTCGACGCGCTGCTGGCCGAGATGGGCACCCTGCAGGAGGAGATCGACGCGGCCGACGGCTGGGACCTCGACTCCCAGCTCGAGC
>JASGGJ010000158.1:0-3487 GCA_047605085.1 Protaetiibacter sp. | reverse complement strand
CCGCTGGAACGGACGACCAAAACACAAACCATGACCACCTATCGGCGGAACCTCTTATTCGAGTAATCAGTCGAATATGGTGTCATATCTATTCCGATGGCAAGCGCCAGATCCCCGCAGCGCCGGGCTCGCCGTCGCGCCGAGATTCTCGATGCCGCGAGGCGGCTCTTCGAGGCTGAGGGCGTCGGGCCGGTCACGATCGGTCGCATCGCCCGGGAGTCCGGCATTGGCCCGGGAAACCTCTACTACTGGTTCCCGTCGAAGGAGGAGCTCGTCCGAGCGCTCTTCCGGGAGTGGGTCGACGAGTCGCGGATCGCGGCGGCGATCCCGGACGATCCGGCTGTGATCCTGGCCGTGCTATGAGGTCGACCTGCTGCGCAGCAGCACGTCGACCGGGGCTGGGGCTTCTTCCAGCGGGAGCTCGCGCCGGTGTTGCGCGCCGATGCGCTGCTCGCGGCGGAGTACCGGGCGAGCTACGACCTGCGGGCCCACGCCTTCACGGCCCTCGCCGAGCGGGTGGTCGACGCCGGGCTGCTGCGCCGGCCGGCCGCACCGAACGGGGTGCGCGAGCTCGTCACGGCGCTCTGGCTCGTGAGCGAGACCGCGGGTCCGTTCCGGGAAGCGATCGGCGACCCGGCGCTCGACGCGACTCGGCTGACCCGGGCAGTCCTCGCGCCGCTGCTCACCGACGCGGGCCGCGCGGCGCTCGGGCTCGACGGGGCGTCGTCATGAGTCGGCGGCGCGCGGCGGCGGACGCGGGCGAGGAGGGTCGGAAGGTGTCCCGGCGGCGGGTGCTGCAGGCGTTCGGCATCGGCGGTGGCGCCGTCGTCGTGGCCGCGGCCAGCGGGGTCGGGACCCGGGCCGGGCTGAACGGCGCGTTCGACGTAGGGCAAGGGGCGCCCTACGGGCTCTGGTCGACCTGGCAGGACGCTACCGGCCTCGACGCCCTCGTCGCGGCGGCCGTCCTGGCGGCGAATCCTCACAATCTGCAGCCCTGGGTGTTCACGATCGACGGCGACCGGATCGACGTCTACGCGGATCCGGAGCGGGCGATGCCGGCCAACGACGCCGACGAACGGGAGCGGATCGTCGGCTTCGGCTGCGCCCTGCAGAACCTCGCCGTCGCCGCCCGCGCCCGCAGCCTCGACGCGGCGATCACCGCGTTCCCCGACACCGACCCGGACCACATCGCGACGATCCGGATCACCGGCGGTGCCGCGCCGACCGGGCGCGAGAGCGCCCTCGCGGATGCGATCGCCTGGCGGCACAGCAACCGCGGCCCCTACACCGACGAGCCCCCGACGACCGCAGACCTGACCGCCCTGCTCGACGGCGCCCCGACCGGCGCGGACGTTGCCTGGGTGAGGGACGCCGACGCAGTGACCGAGCTCCAGACCCTGTACGTCGAGGCGACGCGGGCGATCGTCGACGACAAGGCGATGTCGGTCGAGTCCTACCAGTGGTTCCGCAGCGACCGTGCGGACGTCGACCGCTACCGCGACGGGCTGACGCTCGACTGCCAGGGGCTCGATGATTTCACGCTGTTCGCCGCGAAGGTGCTGCCCGCGCAGTCCCGCACCGACAGCGACGCCTACTGGGTGAAGTCGACGCGCACCACCCAGATCGCGACGACCTACGGCGTGATCCGCGTGGCCGACAACACCGACCCGGCGAAGCGCATCGCCGGCGGACGGCTGCTGCAGCACGTCCACCTTGCAGCGACCGCCGCCGGTCTCGGTGTGCATCACATGAACCAAATCACTGAGCGCATCGCTCGCGACATTGCGACCGGCGCGGCCGACCGCTTCGGCGCTCGCTGGACCGCGGCGATCGGCCTGCCGCAGGACGAGGGGCTCGTCTCCTTCCGCATCGGCCACCCACAGCGCGAGCCCAACCCGAGCCCGCGCCGCCCCCTCGGCGACGTGCTCGCGACGGCGTGAGCGCGGATTCCGAAATGCGTGCGGAGGTCGTCTGTCTCGCCGGCCGGGCCGGGCAGCACAGGGCACCGCCGGGCAAGGTGATCGCGCAGCTCGCCTTCGGGTTCAGCACCGGCGAGACACGTCAGCAGCTGGGCACCGGCGCGGTTGAGGCGCGCACCGTCAGGTGCGTCGGGAGGGCCACGACGTGCCGATGGAGCGAGCCGTCGGCGGTTTCTCCTTCTCCCGACAGTCGGTCAAGCAGCATCGACACCGCCGTCCGCGCGGCCTGCTCGATCGGCGCTGTCAGAGTCGTCAGCGGGGGGTTGCAGAAGTCGGCCCCGAAGATGTCATCGCAGCCCACGATGCTGACGTCCTTCGGCACCCGGACACCGCGCTCATCCCATCTGACGAGCATCCCGATCGCGATCAGGTCGTTGAAGGTGACGCAGGCGGTCGCACCGGTGTTCAAGGCAGCGTCCGCGGCCGCCGTTCCCGAGCTGATACGCGGCTGGAACGGCCCGACCTTGGTGTGCTCGAGTCCGAGACGCCTGCACGCCGACACGACGGCGCGCCATCGCAGCCGGTTCGCCCAGCTCGTGGGCGGTCCCGCGACGTAGCAGACACGTCGATGCCCGAGGGATGCCAGGTGCTCGATCGCCTGGTCGTAGCCGTGCGGGGTGTCGATGAACACCGATGGCACTCCGGGAACAGCCCGGTTGAGCGCGACGATCGGAATCGAGACGCTGAGCTCGGCGAGGCGCTCGTCTCCCAGGCGGGGCGCAGCGAGAATCACGCCATCGCAGGAGCCGCGAAGCTCGTCGAGCATCCTCTCCTCCATCTCCGGCACCCCTTCCGTGTGCACGAGGATCTGGGAGCGTCCGGACAGGCGCAGGGCCTGTTGCGTCTCTCGGATCACGCCGAAGTAGAAGGGATTGGTGACATCGGGCACGAGAACGGCGACCAGATGCGTCGGCTCGGAGCGGCTCCCCGTCGGCGTCTGGTCGAACGGATAGCCGAGCTCCTGCGCCACGCGGATGATGTTCGCTCGAGTCTGGGGATGGGCGCGACCCGGCGTCGCGAGCGCACGCGACGCGGTCGAGACGGCGACGCCGGCCGCTGCGGCGACATCGGCCAGCGTGACCCGGCGGCGCTCACTCGAACTCCCCTGCATGACCCAACCGAATCACATCTGGCAAATATTGGCAATCACATGACATCGGTTGCCATCGGTGCCTACACTTGCGAGGTGCGGCCCGCAGACATCCCGACCAGGCCACAGCATCGGACTCGCCGGAGCGTTCCCTCAGCTCGCCAGGGCCGAAGGAGCGAAATGACCGAGTGGATCCTCACCGGGTTCGGCGACGAGATAGACGACGACCCGAACGTGCAGATCGCGGTGCTGCAGGCCCTCGGCGCCCGCCATATCGAGATCCGCAGCGCCTGGGGCGTCAACATCGTGGACCTCGGCGCCGGCGAGCTCGACCGACTCGCCGCACTGATCGGTGAGCGCGAAATGTCGGTCTCCGCGATCGCATCGCCGATCGGCAAGGTCGACGTCTCCGTGCCGA
>JASGGJ010000157.1:0-3501 GCA_047605085.1 Protaetiibacter sp. | reverse complement strand
CGAGCCGATCCTGCTCGTGGACGAGGTGCTCGCCGTCGGCGACAAGGCGTTCCGGGAGAAGTGCTACCGCCGCATCGACGAGCTCCTCGCCGAGGGCCGCACGCTGTTCTTCGTCAGCCACAACGAGGGCGACCTCCGCCGGTTCTGCCGGCGCGGACTCTATCTCGACCGGGGGCGGCTGGCGATGGATGCCCCGATCCGCGACGTGCTGGACCGCTACAACCGCGATCACGCCGGCTGACCGGGTGCCCTACGCCTCCGGTGCCGCGAGCGCCTCGTATGCCGGGCGCAGCACCTCGACGAGAGGCTTTCCGCGCGCGGTGATCGGCACCGGCGGCAACTGGTCGAGCAGACTCGCGCCGCTCGCGGCGCCGCGCCGCGGCGGCAGCGATGCCGGTGCGACGTAGAAGACGTCGAGCAGGTCGGTCAGCGGCACGACCGCATCGGCCGCGGCATCCTCCCCGGCATCGATGTGCGCGAGCAGGTCGTCGCGATCGCGCCCGCGCCAGGCGAGGATCTGGAACGGATCCTCGTCGAAGCGCTCGGCGAGTAGGTAGAACACGGCGGCGAGGTGCTTGCACGGCACCTCCCAATCCGGGCATGAGCAGTCGAGTGAGAGGTCGCGCGCGTCGGCGGGGAACAGGGCGAGACCGAGCTGGTGGAAGACCTGCTCGATATCGGGCGGCATCTGCCCCGACAGCAGCTGTGCGACGAACCAGGCATCGCCGGACAGGCGCTCCTCGACCCGGGCCCACTCGGCCTTTCCGAAGGCCGCGACACCGATCCGCACCTGATAGGGGCGCGCCCGCGAGCCCTGCACGCGCGCGGTCACCACGCCCGGCGCGAGCTCGAGCGAGAGCACCTGCCCCCGCCGGGCGTAGGTGCGGCCGCGGGTGAGTCGGCTGCCCATCCCGGTCGACTCCAGCACCTCGATGAACCGCGTCGACCACCAGGTGCTCGCGATCGGGCCCCGAGCGCTCTTGGCGCGGATGCCGCCTTCCGCCTCCCGCGGCTTCGACGGGGGGAAGTACGGGGAATCGAAGCGCCTACTCACCGACGGCATCCTTCGACAGGGCGAACAGGTCGCGCAGCTGATCGGTCGACAGCTCGGTGAGCCACGACTCGCCATCGCCGACGACCAGGTTCGCGAGCGCCTTCTTCTCCTCGATCAGCTGGTCGATCCGCTCCTCCAGCGTGCCGGTGCCGACGAATTTGCGCACCTGCACGCGACGCTTCTGCCCGATGCGGAACGCACGGTCGGTCGCCTGGTTCTCCACGGCCGGATTCCACCACCGGTCGAGGTGGATGACGTGGTTGGCCGCGGTGAGGTTGAGCCCCGTGCCGCCCGCCTTCAGCGAGAGCAGGAACACCGGTGCGCCCTCACCGGCCTGGAACCGCTCGACCATCGTGGCGCGCCGCTCGCGCGGGGTGCTGCCGGACAGATACGCGATGTCGGTGTCGAAACGCGCCGCCAGGTGCGGCATGAGCAACTCGGCGAACTCGGTGAACTGGGTGAAGCAGAGCACCCGGTCGCCCTCGGCGAGGATCTCCTCGAGGATCTCCTCCAGGCGGATGACCTTCCCCGATCGCCTGCCGATCGGCGAGCGGTCGTGCAGGAGCTGCGCCGGATGATTGCAGATCTGCTTGAGCTTGGTCATCGCAGCCAGGACGTTGCCGCGGCGCTCGATCCCCGCCGACCCCTCGATCTTGCGCATCATCTCGTCCACGACGGACTGATACAGCGATGCCTGCTCGACGGTGAGCCGATAGTGCTGGGTGATCTCGATCTTCTCGGGCAGGTCGTCGATGATCGACGGGTCGGTCTTCAGCCGCCGCAGGATGTAGGGCCGGGTGATGCGGCGCAGCAAGCCCGCCGCATCCGGGTCGGCACCGCTCTCGATGGGTGACGCGAACCGCGCACGGAACATCTCCGGCGAGCCGAGGACACCGGGATTGACGAAGTCCATGATCGACCACAGCTCGCTCAGCCGGTTCTCCACCGGGGTGCCGGTCAGCGCGATGCGTTGGTCGGCGCGCAGCCGGCGCACGGCCTTCGCGGTGCGGGAGAGCCGGTTCTTGATCGCCTGAGCCTCGTCGAGCACGATGCGCTCCCACGCCACCTCGGCGAGAGCGTCGATGTCCCCGAGGGCGGTCGCGTAGGTCGTGACGAGGATGTCGGTGTCGGCCAGCGCCGCGGTGAGGTCGTCGCCGCGTGGCCGGTCGGGGCCGTGGTAGGCGCGCACGCGCAGGTGCGGTGCGAACCGGGATGCTTCGGCCTGCCAGTTCGCGATGAGCGACATGGGACACAGCAACAGGGTGGGGCGGGATGCCGCGCTCGCGCGCGAGCGATGCGTCGCCTCCAGCGCGAGCAGCTGCACGGTCTTGCCCAGCCCCATGTCGTCGGCCAGGCACGCGCCGAGCCCGATCCGCCCGAGGAAGTCGAGCCAGCCCAGGCCCCGCTGCTGGTAGGGGCGCAGGGTCGCGGTGAACTCGGCAGGCGGCTCGACGGCGGCCATCGACTCCGACGCGGTGCCGGCGAGAAGCTCGCCCAGCCACCCTCCGGCATCGACCTCGGTGAGCTCCAGCGGGACGTCGAGATCGTCGGGATGGCTGAGCGCGAGCGTCAGGATCTCCGCGGCCTGACGCTGACCCGAGCCCTCCTTCGCCAGGAACGCCAGCCCGCGCTGCAGCTGGCGCTGGTCGACGGCGACCCATTCGCCCCTCAGCTGCACCAGCGGCGCCTTCGCGTCTGCCAGCGCCGCGATCTCCTCGTCGGTGAGCCCGTGGTCGCCCACCGCGAGCTCCCACCGGAAGTCGCACAGCTGCTCGCGCCCGAACGAGCCGCCGGCCGCGTCCGCATCGCTGGGCGTCGCGGACAATCGCAGCCCCAGCTTCGAGCGCTTGCCCCACCAGGCGGGCAGGAGCACGTCGAACCCGGCCTCGTCGAGAGCGGCGGCGCCGACGCTGAGCAGGCGATAAGCGCCCGCGGCATCCAGCTCGAGCCCGCCCGGTCTGGCCTGTCGCAGCCCCGGCTCCAGCTCGGGGTACACCCGCGCGGCGCGCGCGAGCTCGGCGAGCAGGATCTCGCGCGGGCGCTCCAGCCAGCGCCGCAATGCCCCGTCGTCGTTCCACACGCGGGCGGCATCCACCATCAGGCTGGGGTCGGCCCGGGAGCGCAGCAGGAAGTCGAGGTGCCAACCCGGCGCCTCCACCGCGGGGACATCCGGCTCGCCTGCCACGTCCGTCTCCGCGGCATCCACCACGCTCGGCGAACCGGGATCGCGCAGCCGCAGCACGAGCCGCGCCGGGGCCGCGGCGTCGTCGCCGAGCGCCGCCCACGGCCGCAGCCGATCCTCCAGCGCGTCGAGCTCGGAGTGATCGGCGTCAATGCCGGCATCCTCACCGGTGAGAGCATCCAGCCACGCATCCGCCGCCGGGATCCGTGCCGACCGCCGCCCCCGCCGCGGGGGCAGGAAGGACGCGGGCAGCCGGCGCCGCATC
>JASGGJ010000156.1:0-3501 GCA_047605085.1 Protaetiibacter sp. | reverse complement strand
TCCCGCGGCGGCTCAGCTGGCGCGGCGGGCGCGGGCGGCGCGGCGCTTCAGGGCGCGGCGCTCGTCCTCGCTGAGACCGCCCCACACGCCGGAGTCCTGGTTGGTCTCGAGCGCGTACTGGAGGCACTGCTCTGACACCGTGCACCGACCGCAGACGGTCTTCGCCTTCTCGATCTGGTCGACGGCGGGTCCCGTGTTCCCGACCGGGAAGAACAGCTCGGGGTCGACCGTGAGGCAGGCGGCCTTGTCGCGCCAGTCCATCGTGAGGTGCTCCGTTTCGTGTTGCCGTTGACGCTGTCGCGGACCCAGTGGCGAAATCCGCGCATGGCTGAAGAGGGTCCGAATGTGCGGGGGAATTGTCGACTCGGACGCACTCACCACCTCGTGAGCGTCACATCAACCGTCAACACTGTTTCATACTTGTTACGGCGAATCAATAGTCTCCGGTTTGGATCTGGCTGTGAAAAAAACCGACCGTCCGCCCGTCTTCTGGGCGCTCGTGGTGCTCCTCGGCATCGAGTTGGCCGGCATCGCGGCGGTGGCCGTCGTGCTGCTGGTCGACCTCGTGGCGGCCGAGCCGGCATCCCTCGCGACAGCGGTCGCGCTCACCGTGCTCGTGCTCGTCGCGGTCGCCTGGATGGCCGCGACGATCGTCGCTCTGCTGCGCGGTCAGGCCTGGGTGCGCGCCTCGGCGATCGTCTGGCAGGTGCTGCAGTTCGCGATCGGGCTCGGGGCGCTTCAGGGCGCCTTCGCTCAGCCGGGGTGGGGGTGGCCGCTCATCGTCGTGGCCGTCCTGACCGCCGGGATGCTGTTCCTCCCGCCCGTCGTGCGGGCCACCCAGGAGCGGGCTCCCCGCGGCGATTGACCCGGGTGGCGCTACGGGGTGGCGGCCCGCTCGAGCGCGTCGCGCACGGCCACGACGGCGGGGTGGGCGGCCGAGCCGAGCCGTGTCGAGGTGAAGACGGTGCGCCGCGGCCCGCCCTCGAGCTCGATCAGGTCGACGCTCGGCGTCGCCCCCTGCCAGATGAGGTCGGGCAGCAGGGCGACCGCGTGCCCGGTCTGGATGAGCCGCACGTGCGCCTGCAGGTCGGCCGTCTCGAACCGCAGCTGCGGCTCGAACCCCGCCCGGCGGCAGGCCTGCTCCGCCCAGTGCCGTGACGCCGCGCCGTGCGGCTCCATGACCCAGGGCGCCTCGGCCGCATCCCGGATGTCGCGGATCGCGAACCGCCCGGTGCCGCCGGGCGGGACGGCGAGCCGGATGGCGTCGCTCGTGAGCGGTCGCCGGTCGAGCCCGGCGAGTTGGGGGGCGGCGTGCCCCGGGTATTCCTCCGCGATGACGAGGTCGAAGTCGCGGGCGAAGGTCTCGTGCAGCGCGGTCTCGGGCTCGCGCTGGGTGACCACGACCGTGAGCGCGGGGTGCTCGCTCTCGAGCACGTCGAGTGCCGCCGGCAGCAGGGCGAGTGCGACCGACTGAAAGATCGCGACGCGGATGACGCCGGTCGCCCGCTCGAGGGAGGCCGCGAGCTCGGTGTCGGCGCGTTCGAGCGCCGCGAGGATCTCCTCGGTGCGTCCGACGAGGAGCTCGGCCTGCGGGGTGAGCTGGAGGCGGCGGCCGGCCTTGCGCAGCAGGGGAACCCCCGCCTCGCGTTCGAGCTGGGCGAGCTGCTGGGAGATCGCGGACGGCGTCTGATGGACGGCGGCGGCGACCGCGGCGATCGTGCCGCGCAAGGAGAGCTCGCGCAGGAGGGCGAGTCGGCGTACATCGAGCATGACCGTAATTCTTTAGTAAAACTGATGCGTATTGCAAAGAATTCGTTGCTTTACCTTACGGGATGTGGGCGCGCATACTGCTGCCGTGACCCCCTCGAAGCCCGCAGCATCCGCATCCGCCCCCGCATCAGCCGCCGAGCGCGAGGTGATCGCCGATGCGGTCGTCGCCCAGGTTCGCCAGTGGCTCGCGACCGCCGCCGAACTGCCGGTCGACGCCTCGGCCAAAAACCTCGCGGGGCTGCTGCAGGATCCGGCCGGACTCGACTTCGCGGTCGGATTCGTCGACGGCGTCATCCGCCCAGAGGACTCGCGCGTCGCGGCCCGCAACCTCGCCAGGCTCGCGAAGCGCCCGCCGCGCTTCCTCGCCGCTCCGCTGCGCGCCGCGCTCCGCCTCGGCGGCCTCGCCGCCCCCGTCCTGCCCGGCATCGTCGTGCCGATCGCCCGCACCGTGCTGCGCGGCATGGTCGCCCACCTCGTGATCGACGCGAACGACCCCGGCCTCGGCCGCGCCCTCCGCGGTATCCGCGCGCGGGGCGCCCGCCCCAACGTCAACCTGCTCGGTGAGGCCGTGCTCGGCGCCAACGAGGCGAGCCGCCGCCTCGACGGCACGCGCCGCCTGCTCGCGCGCGACGACATCGACTACGTCTCGATCAAGGTCTCGGCGACCGTCGCCCCGCATTCGCCCTGGGCCTTCGACGAGGCCGTCGACGACATCGTCGCGGCGCTCACCCCGCTCTTCGCGCAGGCGGCCGCGGCGACGCCCGCGAAGTTCGTCAACCTCGACATGGAGGAGTACAAGGACCTCGACCTGACGATCGCGGTCTTCACGGCGATCCTCGACCAGCCCGAGCTGCGGGGCCTCGAGGCGGGCATCGTGCTGCAGGCCTACCTGCCGGATGCGCTCGGCGCCTACCTGCGGCTGCGCGACTGGGCGCGTGCCAGGCGCGAGGCCGGTGGTGCGGGCATCAAGGTGCGGCTCGTCAAGGGCGCCAACCTGCCGATGGAGCGGGTCGACGCCTCCCTCCACGACTGGCCGCTCGCCACCTGGCACAGCAAGCAGGCCACCGACACCAACTACAAGCGCGTGCTGGATGTCGCCCTGCGGCCAGAGAACGTCGCCGACGTGCGCCTCGGGGTGGCAGGCCACAACCTCTTCGACCTCGCCTACGCGCGCCACCTCGCGGCGTCGCGCGGCGTGCTCGGCTCCATGGAGATCGAGATGCTGCTCGGGATGGCGCCGGCCCAGGCGGAGGCGGTGCGGCGCGACGTCGGCTCTCTGCTGCTCTACACGCCCGTCGTCGCCGCCAGCGACTTCGACTCGGCGATCGCCTACCTCATCCGCCGGCTCGAGGAGGGCGCGGCATCCGAGAACTTCATGTCGGCCGTGTTCGAGCTCGCGAGCTCGGAGCAGCTGTTCGCCCGCGAGCGCGACCGCTTCCTCGCCTCGCTCGCCGACGTCGACGACACGGTGCCGCCGCCGCACCGCGTGCAGGATCGCACCCAGCCGCCCGCGCCGGCCGAGCCTGGTTTCCGCAACGCGCCGGACACCGACCCCGCCGTCGCCGCCAACCGCGGCTGGGCGCGCGCCGCGCTCGAGCGCTCCCGCGAGACCGAGCTGGGGGCGGCGCTCGTGGCCGCGTCCACCATCCCGGACGCCGCTGGCGTCGACCGCGTGCTCGCGACCGCGGTGGAGGCGTCCGCCCCGTGGGCCGCGCGCGGCGCCGCGGAGCG
>JASGGJ010000155.1:0-3526 GCA_047605085.1 Protaetiibacter sp. | reverse complement strand
TCCTCGCTCGCGCACGGGGTTCAGCAACACGGCCTAGCGTTGTCGCATGCCCACCACCGTCCCGGCCGGGTCCGTGCCGGCTCTCGCGCTCGACGGGCTCGTCAAGCGCTTCGGCTCGACGCTCGCCGTGGACGGCATCGGCCTCCGCGTCCCGACTGGGTCGTTCTACGGACTCGTCGGTCCCAACGGCGCCGGGAAGACCACCACCCTGTCGATGGCGACCGGTCTGCTGCGCCCCGACGCCGGCACGGCCGCGGTGCACGGCGTCGACGTGTGGGCCGATCCCGTGACGGCCAAGCGCATGATCGGCAACCTCTCCGACGGGGTGCGCCTGTTCGACCGGCTGACGGGCGAGCAGCTCATCACTTACACGGGCCTCATGTTCTCCCTCCCGCGCGAGGAGCTCGCCGCGCGCACCGCCGACCTGCTCTCGCTCATGGACCTCGCATCCGCCGCGGGCACCCCGGTCGCCGACTACTCGGCCGGCATGACCAAGAAGGTCGCCCTCGCCTGCGCCCTCGTGCACGCCCCGCGCCTGCTCGTGCTCGACGAGCCTTTCGAGTCCGTCGACCCGGTGTCGGCCGCCAACATCGAGGACGTGCTGCGCTCCTACACGGGAAGCGGCGGCACCGTCATCGTGTCGAGCCACTCGATGGATCTCGTGCAGCGGATGTGCGACCACGTCGCGATCGTCGCGGCCGGCCGGGTGCTCGTCGCCGGCACCGTCGACGAGGTGCGGGGCGACTCGAGTCTGCAGGACCGCTTCCTCGAGCTGGTCGGCGGCCGCAGCCGCTCGGAGGGGCCCGCATGGTTGCGACAGTCCTGAGGATCAGGTACCGCATCCTGGGCAACATGCTGAGCCGCAGCGTCTGGCAGCTGATCGGCTTCGTTTTCGGGGTCGTCGGGGCGGCGGGTGCGCTCGCGGTGGTGACCGTCGCTCTCGTGCTGATCGGCGCATCCGGCCTCGACGCCGTGCGCGGCGTGCTGACGATCGGCGGGGCGCTGCTCGTCGTCGGGTGGAGCGTCGCGCCGCTCGTCGCGGGCGGTGTCGACACGACGATCGGCCCCGAGCATCTCGCGCCGTTCCCGATGTCGACGCGGCGGGTCATGGTCGCGCTGACCCTGGTCGGGTTCGCCGGCATCCCCGGCATCGCGACCTCCTTCGGGATGCTGGGGGCGCTCGCCGCGTGGGGCCGCTGGCCGGTCGCGCTCGCCGCCGCCGTGGTGTGCCTGCCGCTCGGGGTGCTCACGTGCGTCGTCGCCTCGCGCACCGTCGCCTCCCTCGCCGCGCGCGGGGGACGGCGGCTCGGCAACCTCCTCGCACTCTTCGCGTTCGCGTTGCTCGTGCTCGCCGGGCCGGTCGTGACGGGACTGCTCGGCCTCATCGGGGGGCGCGACGGCGGGATCGACCGGGCCTTCGCGGTCGTGGCGGGTATCTCCTGGACGCCGGTCGCCGCCGCCTGGGCGGTGCCTGGCGATCTCGCCGCCGGCTCCTGGCTCGCCGGGACCCTCAAGCTCGCGATCGCGCTCGGGACCCTCGTGGCGTTGTGGCTGCTGTGGCGGCGCGACGTCGTCGCGGCATCCGTGACACCTCGGCGGCACGTCGCCGGAGGCCGGGCCGGGCGGCTCGGCTGGTTCGGCGTGGCGCCGACCGGTCCGATCGGAGCAAGCTGGGCGCGTGCGACCCGATACTGGCTGGGAGATCCGCGGTACCTGCGCAACCTGCTGATCGTGGCGCTGCTGCCCGCCCTGTTCGCCTTCGCGCTCGGAGGGTGGTCGGGCTCCACCCTCTTCGCCTTCAGCATCGTGCTGCCCGCGCTCCTGCTCGGGCTCGTGCCCTATGCCGACGTCGGCTACGACGGCACCGCGTTCTCCACGGTGCTGGCGACCGGCATCCGGGGCCGGGCCGACCGGGCCGGGCGCCTGCTCGGGGCGGCGACCGCGGGCGCCCCGCTCGTGATCGTCGTGACGATCGTGACGGTGGGGCTGTCGGGGCGGTGGATGCTGCTGCCCGCCGTGCTCGGGTGCGCGGTCGGCGCGCTGCTGACCGGACTCGGGATCTGCGCGGTCAGCTCGGCGTATATTGTCGTACCGGTGCCCGCCTCGGGCGACAACATCTTCAAGCGTGTGCCCGGTCAGAGCTTCACGGTGGGGCTCGCCCTCCTGGGCCTCACCCTGCTCTCGGGCGTTCTCGTGCTGCCCGCCCTCGGGCTCGCGATCCTCGCGGCCGTGCGGGACGCGCCGCTGTGGTCGTGGCTCGCGCTCGCCACGGGGCTCGTGATCGGCGTCGTCGTCGCCTGGGCGGGTGTCGTGCTGGGCGGCCGCCTCTTCGACCGCGCCGGCCCGCTGCTGCTCGCCCGCGTTCACGCGACCGCGGGCTACTGAGCGGCCTGTCCCGCAAACAGGGCGAACGGGGTCTCTGCCGTCTGGCTGTCGTCTTCCGGCCGGTTCGCCCTGTTTGCGGCCCGGGCATTCGACTCCTCCACTGCTTGCGCGGCTTCAACTTATCCACGCTTTGCGGGGACGGGGCGCATGCCGGATTCCGCCACGTCCAGGCTGGGGTCGTGCCTCCGCCTCCGCCCCGCCTCATCCGAACTGCAGAGCTGAGAGCCCACGGGTGGACGAAGCGCCAGCTCCGCGCGGCCGTCGATGAGGGTCGCCTCGTGCGACTTCGGCCGGGAGCATACGTCGCGCCCGGAACCGCCGCCGACTTCGTGGATGCCGGCCGACTTCTGGGCAGGCTGACGGGTGTATCGGCGCTGCGACACCTCGAGGTGTTCGTGCTCGAATCGGATCGACTGCACGTCAGCGTCCCTCCTTCCGCGTCGCGGTTGCCGGTGCTCGCCCGGACGCATCGGATCCACCGACGTCTGCTGCTGCGCACTCCCCATCCGGACGCGCTCATCGTGGAGCCTCTCGATGCTGTCTACGACGCGGTGATGAGCCAATCCCCGCGCGCCGCCGTCGCGACGATCGACTCTGCGCTCCACCTGGGCGTTCTCCACCCCGACGATCTCGACGAACTGTTCGCCGCCCTGCCTCGGCGCTATCGGCGGCTCCGGCGTCTGCTCGATCGGCGGGCGGAATCCGGACCGGAGACGCTCGTCCGGTTGATGCTGCGCAGTCTGGGCTGCAACTTCGATTGCCAGGTGATGATCGTCGGCGTGGGGCGAGTCGACTTCCTCGTCGACGGATGGCTGATCGTGGAGTGCGACAGCAGAGCCCATCACTCCAGCTGGGAGGCACAGCGCACCGATCGGCGACGTGATCTGGAGGCGGCCACTCGAGGCTATCCCACCCTTCGGTTGATCGCCGAGGACATACTCTGGCGACCGGGTGAGGTCCGTGCCGCTCTTGAGGGGGTTCTCGCCGGGCGCTCCGCGTTCCGCAAACAGGGCCAGGTGCGCCTGCGGTCATCGATGCCTCGCACGGTGGTCACCTGATCATGTTCGAGGGCCGCAACGCCTGACTCGCGGCACACGGGTTACGCCGCGGGTGGCCTGTTTCTCTGATGGCGGAGGATGGG
>JASGGJ010000154.1:0-3556 GCA_047605085.1 Protaetiibacter sp. | reverse complement strand
ACGATCCGGCCGTCATCTGGCCGTACATCGTGAGGCCGAGCGCCTCGAGCCGGCGAAACTCGTCCCAGTTCGCCCAGTCGCCCACGAGGTTCGAGTTCGCCAGCAGCACCCGCGGCGCCCACTCGTGCGTCTGCATGACCCCGACGGGTCGCCCGGACTGCACGAGCAGCGTCTCGTCGCCCCTGAGGGTCTCGAGGCTGCGCACGATGGCGTGGAAGCTCGGCCAGTCCCTGGCCGCCTTCCCGGTGCCGCCGTAGACGACGAGACGCTCCGGATGCTCGGCCACCTCGGGGTCGAGGTTGTTCTGGAGCATCCGCAGGGCGGCCTCCTGAGGCCAGCCGAGGGTGTGCAGCGTCGTGCCGCGGTGCGCCCTGATCATCCGAGTCCCTCCACGAGCTCTCCTTCGGAGACGAGTTCGACGGCGGCGCGGATCTCGGGGGCCAGGAAGCGGTCGGGCCCGACTCCCGGGATGCGGCGGCGCAGTGCCGCGAGCACCCGCGCGGTCGCGGGAGCCGAGCCCTCCCCGCGCAGCTCGATGCCGCGGGCGGCCGTGACGAGCTCGATCGCGAGCACCCTCCCGAGCCCGTCGATCGAGCGTCGCAGCTTGCGAGCCGCGCTCCACCCCATCGACACGTGGTCCTCCTGCATCGCGCTCGTCGGGATCGAGTCGACGGAGGCGGGGACGGCGAGACGCTTCATCTCGCTGACGATGCCCGCCTGGGTGTACTGCGCGATCATGTGCCCGGAGTCGACTCCGGGATCGGACGCGAGGAAGGGCGGGAGCCCGCCGCTGCGGGACCTGTCGAGCAGTCGATCGGTGCGGCGTTCGCTCATCGAGGCGACGTCGGCGGCCGCGATCGCGAGGAAGTCGAGCACGTAGCCGAGCGGGGCGCCATGGAAGTTGCCGTTGGACTCGACCCTGCCGTCGATCGTCACGACCGGGTTGTCGATCGCGCTCGCGAGCTCAATGCGCGCAACACCTCTCGCGTGCTGCACGGTGTCGCGCGCGGCACCGTGCACCTGGGGCGCGCACCGGAGCGAGTAGGCATCCTGGACGCGCGTGAACCCGGTGCTCCGGTGACCGGCGAGGACGGGCGAGTCGGCGAGCAGGCCGCGGATGACCGCCGCGGACGCCGCCTGGCCCGGATGCGGGCGCAGCGCCTGGAGGTCGGCGGCGAACACCGAGTCCGTGCCGGCGAGGCCCTCGATGCTCATCGCGGCGGCGAGGTCGGCGGTCACCAGGAGACGGTCGAGGTCGGCGAGCGCGAGGCACAGCATCCCGAGCATCCCGTCGGTGCCGTTGATGAGGGCGAGCCCCTCCTTCTCGTGCAGTTCGACGGGGCGGATGCCGGCGTCCGCGAGCGCCTCGCCCGCGCCGCACAGGCGCCCGTCGACGCGCACCTCGCCCTCGCCCATGGCGGCGAGCGCGATATGCGCGAGGGGGGCGAGGTCGCCAGAGCAGCCGAGCGAGCCGTACTCGCCGATGGCCGGGGAGATCCCGGCGTTGAGCATGGCCGCGTAGACTTCCGCGAGCGCGGGACGTACGCCCGTGCGTCCCGTGGCGAGGGTGGCCAGACGCAGCAGCATGGTCGCTCGCACCACCTCGCGCTCGACCTCGGGGCCCGAGCTGGCGGCGTGCGAGCGCACGAGCGAGCGCTGGAGCTCCACCCGGCGCTCCACGGGGATGTGCTGGGTCGCGAGGGCGCCGAATCCGGTCGAGACGCCGTAGTGCGGACGGCTGTCGTCCGCGAGGCGATCGATGATCGCGCGGGAGGCGGACATGGCGGCGAGAGCCTCCGGGGCGATCGCGACGCGCGCGCCGCGGCGTGCCACCGCGACGACCTCGGCGTCGGTGAGCGGCGCTCCCCCGATCGTGACGGTCGTGGCCATCCCGACCTCCTTTCCGGTCTCGACCATTCCAGCCGGATCGCGCCGACGGCACGAGCGCGTTCGTCGCTAAAGTGTCTGAAATACCAGACAAACTGGATTCTGTTTCGCTCAGATTACGGAGGCCCCGTGCCGCGTATTCCCGCCGCCCGCAACGCCCTCGGCGTGCTGCGCTACCTCGGCGAGCGCGCCGCGCCGGCGCGCGCCTCGAGCGTGGCACGCGAACTCGGGCTGCCGCGGTCGTCGGTGTACCAGCTGCTGCGCGTGCTCATGGACGAAGGGTTCGTCGTCCACTACCCGGAGGACCGCACCTACGGCCCCAGCACCCTCCTGGGCGAGCTCGGGGCGGCACCGCGCAGGGCGGCCCAGCTGACCCGCCTCGCCCTCCCGCTGCTGGAGCGACTCGCGCCGCGCGCGCCGATCCCGGTCGTCGCGCACCTCGCCGTGCTGAGCGGGGCGGACGTCATGTACCTCGCACGCGTGCAGGGCTTCCGGGCGCCCACGACCGTCACGAGCATCGGCGTGCGTCTGCCCGCGCACCTCACGGCCACGGGGCGCGCGATGCTGGCCGGGCTGCCTGCGGCGCAGCTACGCGCCCTCTACCCGGACAGCTCGGCGCTCATCCGGCGCAACGACACCGGCCCCCGCACGCTGCGTGAGCTCGAGCGGCTGCTCACCACCAACCGCCGACGTGGATGGGCGACCGAGAACGGCGAGATCACCGCCGACTACGCATCGACCGGTGCCGCCGCGAACGACGCCAACGGCTACCCGGTCGCGGCGGTCGGCCTGACGTTCCGCCGCCAGGCGCTGGACCGCTCGGATTGGACGCCGCTCGGCGAACTCGTCACCTCGACCGCACGCGAGATCACCGCGCGGCTCGCCGGTCGGCACTGAGCGAGGCGGCGCGCACCGCATCCGCCGCCGCGAGGAGCTGCACGGTGTACGGGTGCTCGGGACGGGCGAGTACCCGCGACGACGGCCCGCTCTCGACGACCTCGCCCCCGAGCAGCACGACGGTGTGCTCGGCGAGCTGGGCGGCGAGCCCGAGATCGTGCGTGATGAACAGCATCGACAGACCCTGCTCGCGCTGGAGACGCTGCAGCAGCTCCACGACCTCCGCCTGCACCGAGAGGTCGAGCGAGGAGGTGACCTCGTCGCACACCAGTAGCGCGGGGTCGCCCGCGAGCGCACGGGCGAGCGCCGCGCGCTGACGCTGCCCGCCGCTCAGCTGGTGCGGAAGCGCGAGGAGGTGGTCCGCACGCAACCCCACCCGCTCGATGAGCTCGACGGCGTCGCCGCGGGCACGACGCGCGGGAACCCGGGCGAGCAGCCGGCGGGCGTCGGCGATCGAGCGGCCGATCGTGTGGCGCGGGTTGAAAGAACCGTAGGGGTTCTGGAAGACGTATTGCACCTCGCGGCGATCCTGCGTGGTGCGCCGCCGCACCTCGTGGGCGAGGACGCGTCCGCGCAGCAGCACCTCCCCCGTGTAGTCGGAGTGCAGACCGGCGATCGCCCGGGCGGTCGTCGTCTTGCCGCTGCCCGACTCGCCGACCACCGCGAGGCACGAGCCGACGCCCAGCGAGAGCGACACCTCGTGGGTGACGACGTTCCTGCCGTGCCGCGCGGTCAGGCCGCGCAGCTCGAGCAGCGCGGGGTCGTCACCTGG
>JASGGJ010000153.1:0-3563 GCA_047605085.1 Protaetiibacter sp. | reverse complement strand
GGGTCCTGGGCCTACTCCGCGGCGGCCTCGGCCGGAGCCGCGGCAGCGGCCTCCTCGGCGGCCTCGCCCTCGTCGGGCAGCTCGACCTTGGCGGGCAGCGTGATCGCCACGACGAGCGTCTCCGGGTCGGACACGAGCGTCGACCCCTTCGGCAGCTCGACGTCGGCTGCCGTGATGTGGGTGCCCTCCTCGAGGCCGTCGACGTTCACGACAAGGCGCTCCGGGATGTGGGTGGCCTCAGCCTCCAGCGTGAGGGTCGCGGCGTCGAGCGCCACGATGGTTCCGGAGAAGGACTCGCCCTCGACGTGCACCGGCACGTCGACGGTCACCTTCTCGCCCTTCTTCACGACGATGAGGTCGACGTGCTCGATGATCTGGTGCACCGGGTCCTTCTGCACGTCCTTCACGAGCGCGAGCTGGTTCCTGCCGGCGATGTCGAGGTCGAGCACCGCGTTCGCCTTGCGCAGCAGGAGGCTGACCTCGTGGCCAGGCAGGGTGACGTGCTGCGGATCGGTGCCGTGGCCGTAGATGACGGCGGGGATCTTGCCGGCGGCGCGGATCTTGCGGGCCGCGCCCTTGCCGAATCGGTCGCGGATCTCCGCGACGAGCTTGTTGTCGTCGGACATGGTGACTCCTTGGGCTCTCGCCCGGTCTATGCGCGGTTTCGACACGCCGCCTGCGGCGGCTAGTCAACCCGCGGGATTGGTTATCGACTCGAACGCAACAGCGTGAGGAAAGACTCTGGGCCCGCCCACCGCGTCGATCACGGATGCTGCGCCGCTCGCGCGGTGCGGCATCCCTCGCCGAAGTTCACCCGGGAGTCTACACGGGTGCGGGCACCGGCTCCACGGGAGGCGCCGGCCGCAACATGACCCCGAGCGCGAGGCCGAGGAGGCTCAGCCCGACCACGAGCACGGTGCCCGACCAGCCGAGTACGGGCAGGGTGACGAGCAGCGCGCCCGGCGCCCCCACGAACGCGACCGGCTCGGCGACGAGCAGGACCACGCCCCCGAGCGCGAGCACCCCGCCCGCGATCCACGCGCCGATCGCGCTGCGCCCCGAAGGGGCGAGCAGCACCCCGAACACCAGGGCGGCGACCACGGGCGCGACGGCCGTCGCGAGCTGCCAGTCGCCCACCTGGACGGCGAGCCGGTAGAAGTCGCCGCCGAGGGCGAAGGCCCAGCAGCCCGCCGCGATCGCGAGCACCCCGCCGACCGCGGAGAGCACCCGCCAGGTGACCGTGGGCCGGCGGCGGGACGCGATACCGGCCGCGAGCAGCGCCGCGCCGACGAGCAGGCCGCCCCCGAACGCGACGAAGTAGTAGCCGCCGGTCGCGAGCGCCGAGTCCACGTCGTACAGCGAGTTCAGCAGCTTCACCGAGGGGGACGCGGCGGACTCGAACGGCGCGAAGGGCACGAGGAAGGCCGGCAGCGAGAACACCAGGTGGCCGGCACCGGCCACGATCGCGCCCACGGGCGACCAGCGCACGCTCGCGGCCGCCGCGGCCAGCAGCAGGCCTCCGAGGCCGGTCAGCAGCAGGAAGGGGACCGCGGCGTCCGTGGCGGCGGCGGTTCCGAGGGTGAGCACCGTATGCCCTCCGCCGTACCAGACGAGCAGGGTGCCGGCGAGGGACCCGACGAGGGCGATGACGAGGCTGACGACGACGCGCACGGGGACTCCTCACGATCGGGGTGTCCTCCCACCCTGCCATGGATGGCGTCGAGGGCGCCTCAGTAGAACTCGCGCGTGTTGACGACGTTGAGCAGCGGCTCACCGTCGAGGAAGCGGCGCGCGTTCTCCGCGAACAGCTCGGCGATGAGCCGCGGCTCGTGCCTGCTGATCGCGGCGGTGTGCGGGGCGAGCACGACGTTCGGCAGCCCCCACAGCGGGCTGTCCTCGGGCAGCGGCTCGACGGCGGCCACATCGAGCACCGCGAGCCCGACCCGCCCGTCGCGCAGCGCCTCGATGAGGGCGGGCTCGTCGACGGTCGTGCCGCGGCCCACGTTGACCACCGTGACACCCGGCTTCACCGCGGCGAGCACCGCGGCCGACAGCATCCCGCGCGTCTCGTCGGTGCCTGGCAGCGCCAGCACGATCGCGTCGGCGCCGGATGCGGCGGCCGCGAACTCCGCGACCGGCACGATCCGCTCGACTTCGGCCTCGACCTCGCGCCGGTGCACCCCCACGACGCGGCAGCCGAGCCTCGTGAGCATCGACGCGGTGGTGCGCCCGATCTGCCCGAGCCCCACCACGAGCACGGTCGTCTCGCCGAGCAGCCCGAGCGGTTCGCGCGGCCCCCACTGCCGCACCCGCTGCTTCCCGAGCAGCCAAGGCAGGCGCTTGGCGCCGGCGAACACACCGAACACGGCGAACTCGGCGAGCGGGGTCGCGTGCACGCCCGCGGAGGTCGTGAACAGGATGCGGTCGAGCTCGTCCGCCGCCAGTCTGGCCGCCTTCACCTGCTGACCGCCGCCCGCCGGGATGGTGTGCACCCAGCGCAGCCGGGGATTCGCGGCGACCGTGCGCGCGAGGGCCCGGCCCGACTGGTCCGGCACCCCGAACAGCACCTCGGCCGAGTCGAGCAGCGCCTCATAGCGCGCCTGCTCCTCCGGCGTGCGCTGCTTCGGCCTGGCCATCCAGTCGATCTCCGGGTCGGCCAGCAGTCCAGGCTCCCACACCACCTCGAGCCGCTCGTCGCGGGCGATGAGCCCGACGAGCTCGGGGGTCAGCGGTGTCGCGATGACGACGCGGAGTCGGCTCATGTGTGCTCCAGCTCTCTGGCCGCCGCGTCCGCGATGCTCGCGGGCGTCTCGGCGATGTCGTAGACGAGCACGCGCTCGTCCGGGTCGGGCCGCTCGAGCGTCGCGAGCTGCGAGTCGAGCAGGGCGGGCGGCATGAAGTGGTCGGTCCTCGCCGCCATCCGCGCCTCGAGCAGCTCGCGCGAGCCGTCGAGCAGCACGAACCGGGCGCCGGGGGCGGCGGCCCGCAACCGGTCCCGGTATGCCCGGCGCAGCGCCGAGCAGGCGACCACGACGGGCGAGGCGGCGAGCCGCTCCCCGACGGCGTCGAGCCACGGCCACCGGTCGGCATCGTCGAGCGGGATGCCGGAGGCCATCTTGGCGAGGTTGGCGGGCGGATGCAGCGCGTCGCCGTCGGCGAACGGCACGCCGAGCCGCGCGGCGAGCAGCGCGCCGACGGTCGACTTGCCGGATCCCGACACCCCCGCGACGACGACCGAGCCCGGCTGCACCGCATCCACGCGAGCCACGCTACCCGTGCGCGGCGCACGGGATCACCAGTCGTGCACCGTGCCGTCGGCGAGCCGGTTGAACGGCAGGTAGGCCTGCTCGTAGGGATGCCGCGCCGCCGCCTCCAGGTCGAGCTCGACGCCGAGGCCGGGGAGGTCGCCTGGGTGCAGCAGGCCGTCCCGCCAGGTGAAGGACTGACGGAACACCCGATCCGTGAGCTCCGAGTGCTGCATGTACTCCTGGATGCCGAAGTTGTGGATCGCGAGCCCGAGGTGCAGGGCCGCCGCCATCCCGACCGGGGAGATGTCGGTGGGG
>JASGGJ010000152.1:0-3600 GCA_047605085.1 Protaetiibacter sp. | reverse complement strand
TCGTCTTCGCGGGTGCCGCCTCGACCTCGGCCGCCGTCTTGGCGCTCGCCTTCGCGGTGGGCTTCTCCGCCGCGGCAGCGGCTGACGCCGCATCCTTGTTGCTGGAGGTCCGCTTCTTCGCTGTGGTGGCCGGAGTCACATTTCGCCTTTCACCGGGATCCATCGTGCAGACGCACCGGGAGATTTTGAAAACGAGTAAGACCCTTGTCAAGCCCTGCGGCCCGAGCGCTCGCTCAGTCCACCGGTCGACAACGGGTCGGATCATCTATTGTCGCACACGCGCGAGTGCCGCACGTACGCAGACGCTGTCCTGTCCAACCGCCGACGTGGGTCCGGAATTCCCGCCGGCGCACACCTGCTCACGCCCTTCCAGACGGCCCGCGCCCGACGGCGCACCTTCAGCTGCGCTTGTCGTCCTCGCCCGCCTGGCGGGTGGCGAGGTACCGCTCCAACTCTGCGGCCAGCTCGTCCGCACTGGGCAGCTGCGACTCGTCGATGACCGACCGCGTCGCTTCCCCGCTGTCCAGGCCCGCCATGTAGGCGTCGTAGCGTTCCTCCAGACCGCGCACCATGCGGCTGAGCTCCTCGTTGCCCTCGACCTGCTCGTTCACGCGGTCGAGGTAGTCCCGGTCGTCGCTGCGCAACTCCTCCGCGACGAACATGAGTCCGGTCGCGACCGTGACCTTGTCGAGCGCGGCCAGCGTGGCCCCGGGGAAGTCGGTGTCGCCCAGGTAGTGCGGCACCAGCAGCACGAAGCCGGACACCGCGACACCCCGCTCGGCGAAGCGGAACTCCAGCAGGTGACCCACGGTGCCCGGCACACGCGTACGGGGCTTCCAGACGGAGTGCGCCGCGATCAGCTCGGGCCGCGTGCCGCTCACGGTCGTGCCGATCGGCCGCGTGTGCGGCACGGGCATCGGGATCGCATGCACCCACGTCACGGACGAGACCTGCGCCTCGTCGGCGAACTCCAGCACGGTGCGGGCGAACGCATCCCAGGCGAAATCCGGTTCATAGCCCGCCAGCAGGAGGAACGGATGCCCGAGGGCGTCGTGCGCGAGGGAGAGCTCCAGCCGGGCCGGCCGATAGTCGGTCAGGTGATCCTCTTCGAACGAGATGATCGGCCGACGCGCGCGGTAGTCGAGGAGCACATCGTTCGAGTAGACCAGCAGCGGCGTGGGGTCGAGGTCCTCGCGGAGGTAGTCGATGAGACCCGCCACCGCCGAGCCCGCATCCGTGAAGCCGGTCAGCGCGATGACCAGCGGCAGCCCCGGCGCGACGGACGGCGCACTGGCCACGCGATCGAACAGGGGTCCGGAGAGGGGCATGCGTCCACTCTACGAGCCGCGCGGGTGCCGGGGCGGGGCCATCGCGTCGGCACGCTGACAGCGAACATCCCCCTTCGGCGATCGTGCGGCGAGAGCTTCGTGCCCGAGGGCCGTCCGTAGGATGGGGGGATGCCGCAGCCAGCGTTGGCGCACACCCGCGCCCCGATCCTCGACACCGACTCCGACGCTCTCCTGCTGGCGCTTCCTCCCCTCGAGGCCGGCGACGACCCGCTGCCCGGCTGGCCGGGGCTGCGCGATGCCCTGCGCGCCATGGGGTTCACGGGCTCCGCGGGCTCTTTCCTGCGCGTCTCCGCGCCCGAGGCGACGACGAAGCCACTCGCCGTCGTCGGCACGGGCACCGAGCCGGATGCCACGGCGCTGCGCAACGCCGTGGGCGCCGGCATCCGCTCGCTCACCGGGTTCGAGACCGTCGCGGTGGCGGCTCCGCTCGCCGACGCCGGGCTGTGGACCGCCCTCGCAGAAGGCGCGGGGCTCGGCGGCTACCGCTTCGCGGGCTACAAGAAGAGCGGCGGCACGCAGCGCGCGACGCGCGTGACCGTGCACGCCGACGTCGACGTCGCGGGCGACGCCCTGCGCGACGTGCAGGCGGTCGTCGACGCCGTCGGGCTCGTCAAGGACCTCATCTCCACGCCCGCCGACGTGCTCGGGCCGTCCGAGCTCGCCGCGCGCGCGGCGACCGCAGTGGAGGGGCTTCCCGTCGAGGTCCGAGTGCTCGACGAGCACGCCCTCGCCGCGGGCGGCTACGGCGGGATCCTCGGCGTCGGCGTGGGCTCCGACCGGCCGCCGCGGCTCGTGCGGCTCGACTACGCGCCGGAAGGCGCCGCCTCCCACATCGCCCTCGTGGGCAAGGGCATCACGTTCGACACCGGCGGGCTGTCGCTCAAGCCCGCCGCCTCCATGGTCGGCATGAAGTACGACATGGCGGGCTCCGCCACGGTGCTGGCCGTGCTCCGCACGGCCGCGGTGCAGCGGCTTCCGGTGCGGGTGACGGCGTGGATGTGCATCGCCGACAACATGCCGTCCGGTCGGGCGACGCGCCCCGGCGACGTGCTCACGATGCTCGACGGCACGACGGTCGAGGTGCTGAACACGGATGCCGAGGGCCGGCTCGTGCTCGGCGACGGCCTCGCCGCGGCGAGCCGCGAGCACCCCGACGTCATCGTCGACGTCGCGACGCTCACCGGCGCGATCACCGTCGCGCTGGGCACCCGGCATGCGGGGGTCATGGGCGACGACGACGCCGTCGCCGACTACCTCGCCGCCGCGGCGCGCGCGGGCGAGCTCGCGTGGCAGCTGCCGCTGCCCGAGCACATGGCCGACGAGCTCGACTCTCCCATCGCCGACCTCGTCAACGCGAAGGTGGGCGATCCGGCCGGCGGCTCGCTGTTCGCGGGCCTGTTCCTGCGGCACTTCGTCGGCCCGGTCTCCGACGACGCGGACGCGCCGCGCATCCCGTGGGTGCACCTGGACATCGCCGGGGTCGGCATGAACAAGGGCGCGCCGTTCGGCTATACCGACAAGGGGCCGACCGCCGCGACGGTGCGCTCGCTCGTGGAGTTCGTGGCGGCCCGCGCGCAGCGGCAGCCCGACGGGCAGGGCTCGTCCGACGGGAAGGGGCAGGCATGACCGCCCGCACGTTCGACCTCGTCGTGCTCGGCGGCGGCAGCGGCGGGTATGCCGCGGCCCTGCGGGCCGCCCAGCTCGGCAAGTCCGTCGCGGTCGTGGAGAAGGACAAGGTGGGCGGCACCTGCCTGCACCGCGGCTGCATCCCCACCAAGGCGCTGCTGCACGCCGCCGAGGTGGCCGAGCAGGCGCGGCACGCGGCATCCGTCGGGGTCCGGGCGACGTTCGACGGCATCGACATCGCGGGTGTCACCGCGTACCGCGAGGGCATCGTCGCGAAGAAGTTCAAGGGGCTGGAGGGCCTCATCGCCGCGCGGGGCATCACGACGGTCGCGGGCGAGGGACGGCTGGAGGGCGAGAGGACCATCCGCGTCGGCGACGACACCTACACCGGGCAGGATGTCGTTCTCGCCACCGGCTCGTACAGCCGCACGCTGCCGGGGCTTCAGATCGGCGGGCGCGTGATCGCGAGCGAGCAGGCGCTCGCACTCGACGAGGTCCCCGCGCGGGTCGTCGTGCTCGGCGGCGGCGTCATCGGCGTGGAGTTCGCGAGCGTGTGGCGCTCGTTCGGCGCGGAGGTGACGATCGTCGAGGCGCTCCCCCATCTCGTCCCGAACGAGGACGAGAC
>JASGGJ010000151.1:0-3681 GCA_047605085.1 Protaetiibacter sp. | reverse complement strand
CCTAGGGCACTCGCAGCTCGCGCACCGGATCTCGTCGGCTGGCCACCAGAGCGGGCAGGAACGACGCGGTCGCCGCCACCACGATGGTCGTGACGATCAGGGCGGTGATGAAAGCGACGCCGGGAAGCGGATCTCCGGTCGCGAGCGACACGCAGAGCGCGATCGCCATGCCGAGCAGCGCCCCCGTCGTCGCGACGAGGCACGCTTGGAGCAGGACGAGGCTGAGGATGAATGAACGTGTCGCGCCGAGAGCCCGGCGGCGGCCGAAGTCCTTTCGACGCAAGGTCACCAAGGCGAGCTGGATCGTCGCAAGCAGCAATCCGGTCACCGATGTGACCGCGAGGAGCACCCCGGCTGAGAGCGAACTCAGCTGTCCCTCCACGAGCCCCCTCAAGTGCGCGAGGGCCTCGCTGGTCTCGATACGGACCTTTGAGGTGTCAGTCGGCGAGATCAGAGCCGAGATCGCGGCCGTCAGGGGCCCGACCGCGGCCGGCGTGCGCGCCACGACCACCAGGATGTTCACCGTTTCCGAGCCGTTCATTGCTGCCGGCACAAGCACCAGCGGCTCGAACTCCTGCATGAAGTCGGGGACCTCGAGCAGGCCGGCGACATCGATGACGCGCTTGTCCGTCAAAGTGATCGAGCCTGCCGGATCGGACATGCCCAGATCACGGAGGGCCTCCGCAGAAACGTAGGCGGCGGAGGACGTTCCGAGACGGGTGCGATCGGGTATGCCCAGCGGCCACAGCGGTCCGTAGGCGAATCGGGTGGGGACGACTTCTCCGCCCGGAAGATCACTGTTGACCCCGTCAGTCGCGCTCGAGAATGCGGCGGCCCATTCGATGTCCTCGAGCGGCGCCAATCGGGTCAGCGCATCGGTCGACATGCCCGCACCGTCGTCGGCATGGATCACAAGCGTGCGAGTTCCCATGGCATCGATCGAACCGAGCACCTGCTCTTGGGCTCCGACAGTCCGGCCCGTCGTGAGCATGACGGCCAGAACCATTCCAACCGTGACGAGCAGAGTCGCGGCCGAGGCGACCGGCTGGGATTTTGCGCTCGAGAGCGCTTCCTTCGCGAGCAACCCGGCGATCACAGCCGGAACTCCCTGTCGCACGCGGCGGCGATATTCGAAGAGTGGGTCACGATGACGACGACCCCGCCGTGATGCGCATGGTCACTGAGGGCGTCGAAGACCACCCCAGCCGATGCATCGTCAAGGTTTCCCGTCGGCTCGTCGGCGAGCACGACACGCGGAGATCCCGCAAGTGCACGGCACAGCGCGATGCGCTGCGCCTGGCCTCCGGAGATCTGTCCCGGCCGCCGCGAGGGGTCGACCTCCACGCCGAATCGATCCATCAGTTCCAAGCCGCGCTCGAGCAGTGATCGCGGCTGTTCCCAGCGATACAGCGCGGGCTCCAGGATGTTGTCCATCACCGTTCGGGAGTTGTCGAGACTCGCGTCTTGAAAGACAAAGCCAAAGTTGAAGGCCCGCAAGCCGGCGCGATCGGCGTCCGGCATCTTCGCCGTGGAAACTCCGTCGACCAGCACATCGCCGCCGTCCGGCTTCAGCATGAGGCCGAGCAGATAGAGCAGTGTCGATTTACCGCGCCCGGAGGGGCCCGTGATCGCCGTGGTGGTGCCCGGCTCGAAGTGGGCGTTCCACCCGCTGACGACCTCGCGGCCCGATTCGTACGCGAAGGAGAGGTCGCGCGCAGCGAGTCCGTCCAGTGTCAAGGTGTCGACCCTGGCGCAGCGGGGATGCGCACTAAGGCTCCTTCGTCGACGCCCTCGATGAGCGACTGCCCGCGAGCCGTCGCGAGCACCTCGACCTCGTGCTCGAGGCCGTCTTGATCGACGACCACGGTCTTGCCTTCTGCGGTGGTGGCGAGCGCAGACGTGGGCACGACGAGCCCGGCTTGTGGTTCGACAATCACCACCTGCGCGTCGAACAGGGTTCGATCCGATGCCGGAACGGTTCCGCACTCGTCGCCGCAGATCGACGACTCGGTGGTGGACTCGAGGGCGAGTGTCACGGTCTGACCGTCCTCTGACAGCGTCTGCGTTGACGTCCTTGCTTCCCATGCTCCGTTCGCGGTATCGATGTCGACGCGCGTGCCGCTCGGGATCAAAGCCGCTTGCGACGGGGCGACCGCGAGGCTGAAGGTCGGCACGGCGGCGAGCACTCTCACAAGCTGCTCGCCGCCGCCGAGGACGGTCCCCACGCTGAGCTCCTCCCGATCGAAGGCGACTCGCGCCGGGAGCGAAGGCACGAAGATGACGTCCCCGAGCTGAACCGTGCCGTCGGCGTCCACGCCGATCGACCGCTGCCAGACGCGTATCGCCGCTGCCGTCACGGGGCCGGCGACTCCGTCGATCGCACCCGAGTACATCCCCTTGTCCGCAAGCATCTGCTGCAGCTGGGCGACGTCCTGCCCCGTGACCCCCGAACCGATCGCACGAAACGCAGGTATGGTGCCAGCGGCTACGACGACCGGGCGCAGGTCGACGCTGTACAGCACCGTCCCTTGCGCAACTTCGTCTCCGTCGCTGAGATTCACGGTCGTGACCACCCCAGACCGCTGGTTCGGTCGTACCGCAACGGTGTCCCACGTTGACGCCACGTTGAGGTTGAGGCTCAAGCCGACCTCGCCTTCGGCCACTTCCACCAGGGTGTAGCCGGATTCCAGCGTCGTCTGGGCCGGGCTGGCGAGCAACTGCGTGAGAGACCATCCGCCGAGGGCGCCGATCAGGCAAGCGCCGACGACCAGTGCCGCCGTGAGTCCGCGATGCCGGCGATCGCCCCGCTCTGACACGGCCTCAGGAGAGTTGTCGGAGAGGCTCCGCTTCTGAAGCGCCATGCGCGCTCAGTAGATCAGCGGAGGCTGAGGACACGCGGCGAGCGCGCTCGGCATCTCGTCTGTCGGGATCATTGAGTACGGGTCCCAGATCGATCCCGCTTGTCCTTGGCGCTGTTCCGTGAAGGTCTGAAGGGACGGGATATCGGGCGGAGTCGGATAGCCCGCGCTGAGCAAGCAGTCGTTGACATCGAGAAGGCCGGTGTACGAACGTTCGAAATCCTCTGAGGTCCACGGCCTGAAGGCGATGCCTTGTGAGCAAGCGTCCCGGTCAGCCGTGTACTTGTCGAGTTGGTCGTTGGGGAACTCCGCCTCGACTCCGCCAGAAGCGTGGACAGTGACGTCCCATCCGAGGGCACGCAGGCAACTGGCGAGGGCGTTGTCCGCCTGCGATTCGCTCGTGACGAACTGCGAAGGCGTCGCGGAGGGAGTCGCGCTCCCGGTGCCACATCCCGTGAGGGACAGCCCTGTGAGCACGACTCCCGCCAGGATCGCGGGCCTCACGTGGTGCACGTCACCCCGTTGCCGGTGGACTGGAACGCACCGTCGGTCGTTGCGGAAGAGGCGGTAACGTACTGGAGTCCCGCGCTGTAGTAGCGGTGGATGATGTTGGTCCCGTTCGAGTAGGTCATCGTCTTGGTGGCGCTTCCGATCTGCAGGTGAGCAGTGTTGCCCGACGAGAAGGTGTAGGTCTCAACGACCCACCCGCTGCTGCAATTGCGTGCGCCGAAGTCGAGGGTCGCGGCCGTTGCCGGTGCCGCGCTGAGCCCCACGAGGGCAAGAGCGGCCGCGCCTGCGATGGCTGATTTGGCCTTCGTTCGCT
>JASGGJ010000150.1:0-3698 GCA_047605085.1 Protaetiibacter sp. | reverse complement strand
CCGCGCAACGGCCGCGCCTCGAGACCGCCCCCTTGCAAAACCTGCAGTGGTAAGGCATTCTGGGAGAGAGTAAGGAGGTCGTATGTCGATCGCAACCATGACCAGCAAGGGCCAGATCACCGTGCCGAAGGAGGTGCGTGACGACCTCAATCTGGTGGCGGGGTCTCAAGTGATGTTCGTCAAGCTCCCGGGCGGGTACTACCGGATCGTCCCGCGCACCGGCAAGCTCAGCGACCTCGCCGGCATGCTCAGCTACCCCGGAATGCCGCACGTCACGATCGAGCAGATGAACGAGGACATCGCGCGCGCGGCGGCCGACTCGGTGATGGAGAGCTTCACGCGATGATCGGAATCGACACCAACGTCCTCGCCCGGCACCTCGTCGGCGACGATCCGAAACAGGCGGCTCTCGCCGCAAGATTCATCGGCGGGCTCACCTCGAAGCGTCGCGGATTCGTGACGCATATCGCGCTCGCCGAACTCGACTGGGTTCTCAAGACCAGCTATGGGTTCTCCCGTGAAGCGAGGTTGGCGGCCCTGAACCGCCTGGTCGAGTTGCGCGATCTCGAATTCGAGGACGGCGAGAGCGTCGTCCGCGCGCTCGCGCTCGCCGAGGACGGTGCCGACTTCGCCGACGCGCTCATCGCCGCGAGCGGCGAGCTGTTCGGCGTGACGGAGACCGTCACCTTCGACCGCGCGGCGGCCAAGCGGCTGGGATGGCGCGCCCTCGCGAGCTGATTCCTAGCGTGCCGCCGAGCACTCCGGGCACAACCCGAAGACATCGACGACGTGCTCGGGAGCGGTGAAGCCGTGCTGTGCGGCGACCTGGCGTGCCCACGCCTCCACGGGATCCGCCGAGATCTCGACGGCAGTGCCGCAGTTGCGGCAGATCAGGTGATGGTGGTGCGAGCCGGGGGTGCAGGCGCGATAGAGGCTCTCGCCCTCCTGCACGAGGGAGTCGGCCTCCCCCTCCTGCGCGAGATCGGCGAGCGCCCGGTAGACGGTCGCAAGCCCCACCTCGGACCCGGTGCCGCGCAGCGAGGCGTGCAGCGCCTGCGCCGAGACGAACCCCGTGGTGCGGCCCAGCGCATCCCGCACGGCCTCGCGCTGCCAGGTGTTCCGCTTCACGCCGCCACCCCCTTGACGACCAGGGTACGGCGATCCCTCCGGCGGCGGCCAGCGAGCACGCACCCCACCCAGATGAGGAAGGAGATGGTGGTCACGTAGGGGCTGATCGGCACGCTCGCCCCGAGCGCCAGCAGGATGCCGCCCACGAGCGACACGAGAGCGAACGCCATCGACAGCAGCGGAACCCCGATCGGCGAGCTCGAGATGCGCAACGCGGCGGCGGCCGGCGTCACGAGGATCGAGAGCACGAGCAGCGCCCCGACGATCTGGATGCTCGCCGCCACGGCGAGTCCGAGCAGCAGCATGAACGCGATCGACAGGAACCGCACCGGCACCCCGCGCGCAGCGGCGACCTCGGCATCCAGGCTCGCGAACGACAGCGGGCGCCACAGCGCCAGCAGCCCGACCACCACGATGCCGCACACGATCGCGAGCGCGCCGAGCTGGAAGTCGCCGATCGCGACGATCTGACCGGTGAGCAGCCCGAACTTGGTGGATGCGCGGCCCGGGTACAGGGCGAGGCACAGGATGCCGAGACCGAGTCCGAACGGCATGAGCACCGCCGTGATCGAGTTGCGTTCGCGCGCCCGCGAGCCGAGCAGGCCGATGATGAGCGCCGCCGCGAGCGAGCCGACGATCGACCCTTCGATGACGCCGACGCCGAACAGCAGCCCGGCGGCGGCGCCCGCGAAGGACAGCTCGCTGATGCCGTGCACGGCGAAGGCGAGATCACGGGTCATGACGAAGACGCCCACGAGCCCGCCGGCGAGACCGAGCACCGCCCCGGCGAGGATCGAGTTGTGCAGTAGCGCGAGCAGGGCGCCGTAATCGCTGAAGTCGAAGAGCGCGCTCCACCAGTCACTCATGCGGCACCCCCGGATGCGCGGGGTCGGGTTCGTGCTCGTGGTGGGCGTGGTCGGGGGCCCCGACGATGACGACCCGGCCGTGGGTGCGGATGACGTCGACCTCAGCCTCGTACAGCTCGGACAGCACGGCGGAGGTGAGCACCTCATCCGGGGTCCCGATACGGCAACGGCCTCCGGCCAGGTAGAGCACGCGGTCGACCATGGCGAGCACGGGGTTGACGTCGTGGGTGACGAACAGCGCGCAGAAGCCGCGCTCGCGCCGGTGCCGGTCGATGAGCTCGGAGACGACGCGCTGCGCCCGCAGATCGAGAGAGCCGAGCGGTTCGTCGCACAGCATGAGCAGCGGATCACCCGCAAGCGCCTGCCCGACGCGCAGCCGCTGCTGCTCGCCGCCGGACAGCAGGCTCACCGGTACCCGCGCGTAATGGCTCGCGCCGACGGCGTCGAGCAGGGCGTCCACCCGTTCCCGCCGGGCGCGGCTCGGCCATCCGGGGCCCCAGCGCTCCCCGTCGACGCCGAGCCCGACCAGCTCGCGGCCCCGGATGCGCATGGCGGGATCCTGTCCGCGCTGCTGCGGGATGTAGCCGATGCGCCGGTCGCCGCGGCGCACGGACTCCCCCGCGAGGCGGATCTCGCCGGACGCGAGCGCGTGCTGCCCGAGGATCGCCCTGAGCAGGCTGGTCTTGCCCGAGCCGTTCGCGCCGAGCACCGCGATGAACTCGCCGGGCTTCACGTCGAGGCTGAGCCCCGACCACAGGATCCGCCCTCCCAGTCGCAGCTCGGCATCCCGCACGCTCAGCAACGGCCCACTCACCGCGCCAGCTTAGCTGAGAACCGTTCTCACCCGCGCCGGGTGGCGCTCCAATCATCGAAGGGACAGGAACCGTCCCAAAGTCCGCCGTTCAGCACGGTTTGCGCCCTCTCGACGCGACGCGTCGCCCGGGGTGAGCGAAGCGGGGGTGCGGATCCGGCTGCGCGACGCTGGCATCGGGACTGGCGGGAGCGCGGCGTCACAGGCGCCGCGCAGGGAATGCGTCGCGCAGCCGGGTCCGCTCCCCTGCGAAGCGGCGAGCGATACGGCGGGGGTTTCGATACGCCGCTTCGCGGCTACTCAACCACCCGGGGGCATCCGCTTCGCGGCTACTCAACCAACGGGGAGCGACGCGCCGCGGATTATCACGGCGCCAAGAACTCAGTCCAGCAGCAGGGCGGGCTCCTCGAGCACGGAGGCGACATCCGCCGTGAAGCGGGAGGCGACATCCCCGTCCACCACGCGGTGGTCGAACGACGCCCCGACCGTGGTCACGAAGGCGGGGCGCACCTCGCCGTCGATGACCCACGGCTTCTGCTTGATGGCGCCGAGCGCGACGATCGCCACCTCGCCGGGGTTGAGGATCGGCGTGCCGGTGTCCATCCCGAACGAGCCGAGGTTGGTGATCGTGATCGTGCCGCCCGACATCTGGGCCGGCTGCGTCTTCCCCTCGCGCGCCGTCAGCGTGAGCTGCTCGAGCGACTGGGCGAGCTCCAGCATCGAGAGCTCCTGCGCGTCCTTCACGTTCGGCACGATGAGGCCGCGCGGGGTGGCGGCCGCAATCCCGAGGTTGACGTAGTGCCGCACGATGATCTCCTCGTCGGTCCACGTCGAATTGACGGTCGGGTTGCGCCGCACCGCCCAGATGATCGCCTTCGCCATGACGAGCAGCG
>JASGGJ010000149.1:0-3834 GCA_047605085.1 Protaetiibacter sp. | reverse complement strand
TCGGCCAGCTCGTAGTCGCCGCCTTCGATCGCGAACTGCAGCGCCTGGTCGACGATCTCCTCGTTCGAAAGCAACCACCAGGCCGTCGTCACACACGCTCGGCGGAACCGGTCGCGGTCGTCCGCCGCCTGCGCGCGGAACGAGTCGCGGATCGTCTCCACGTACTGGAACACGGGCCGGTCGCGGGCGTACGGGATCCACCGGCCGAAGCCCTGCCTTTCCAGCATCCGCAACAGCAGCGGGGCGTCGGCGTTGCCGCTCAGCTGTTGCGCCAGAGCCTCGTCCACGTAGGGCGGCACGCTGGTGTCGGTCACGAACTGCACCGCCGCCGAGTCCGGCAGCAGGCGTTCCAGCTTCGCCGCGACGATCTGATCCCACTCCCCCGAGTTCGCGCGCGGGATGCGACCCAGCTGCGCGACCGCGAGGGCGACGGCGCGGACCGTGAGCGGGAACCCGTGGGTGGCGCCGGCGACCGACAGCGCCAGACGCTCGTCGTCGACGCCCGCCTGCTCGGCCAGCAGCTGCCGCACCTCCCCGGGGGTGAGGGCGAGATCGCTGAGAGCGATCACGCGCACGACGCCGTCGTGCAGGGTGAGGTCGGTGAGCGCGGTCTGCCCGCGCGTGGTGACCAACACCCGCAGCGTCGGGACGGCGACGAGGAGCCGACTGAGGTCGTTGTCGATCTGGTGAGCGACCTCTCCCAGGTGCTCGTAGGCATCCAGGACCAGCACGACCTGCCCCGCAGCCGCGAGCACGGATCCGGCGATGCGGACCGGGTCGATCGCGACGTTCAGCCGGCGTCTGATCTCCTCCGCCGTCTCGCTCGGCATCTCGCCGAGCCGCTCGGCACTGGCGACGACATGCTGCCAGAACGCCTGCCGGGTCGAGATGCCCGACCCGAGCGACACCCAGGCCACGGTCTCGTGCCCCTCGTACTGCAGCACCCAGCTGCGCAGCAGCGTCGTCTTGCCCGCGCCGCTCGGGCCCTGCACGACGCACAGCCGTACCAGCGTCGAGTTCAGAATCGAGGAGAGCCGCGGGCGCTCGACGACTCCCGCGATCGCCGCGGCCCTGCTCTGGCTGCTCGACATCACTCGCTCATTGTGGCGCCCGGCGGCGCCTGGTCGCTACCTCGCGAGCCGCCCCCGGGACGCCGATCCGACGGATATCCAGCGCACACAAGGCATCCGTCACCATAATTGAGCTATGACCGCACCGCGCATCCTCGTCGTGGACGACGAGCCGAACATCCGTGACCTGCTGATCACGAGCCTCAAATTCGCGGGCTTCCAGGTGCGCGCCGTCTCCAACGGCGCCCAGACGATCTCCGCCGTGCTCGAAGAGGAGCCCGACCTCATCGTGCTCGATGTCATGCTGCCCGACATGAACGGGTTCAGCGTCACGAAGCGCCTGCGCGGCGCGGGCTACACGGCGCCGATCCTGTTCCTCACCGCGAAGGACGACACCGAGGACAAGATCACGGGCCTGAACGCGGGCGGCGACGACTACGTCACCAAGCCGTTCTCGCTCGACGAGATCGTGGCCCGCATCCAGGCGATCCTGCGCCGTACGATGCAGTCCGACGAGGAGGCGATCATCCGCGCGGGCGAGCTGACGATGGATCAGGACACGCACGACATCCGCGTCGGGGATGTCTCCATCGACCTGAGCCCCACGGAGTTCAAGCTGCTGCGCTACCTCATGCTCAACCCCAACCGCGTGCTCTCCAAGGCCCAGATCCTCGATCACGTGTGGGAGTACGACTTCAACGGGGATGCGGGCATCGTGGAGAGCTACATCTCGTACCTGCGCCGCAAGATCGACCCGCACTCGACCGAGCCGCTCATCCAGACCAAGCGCGGCTTCGGTTACATGCTGAAGGTCAGCAAGCCGGCCTAGGCTTCCTCCTCGGGGAGGGCGTTCGGTGGCAGACAAGAGCGATGCGGTCACCCGCTGGTGGCGCGGTCTCAGCCTGCGCGCGAAGGTGACGGGAGTCACCGTCGCGGTGCTCGTCGTCGGCCTGCTCGCGACGGGCGTCGGGTCGACCATCTTCCTGCGCAACGCCCTCATCGCGAACCTCGACAACCAGCTGCAACAGCTGGCGGTGCCGAACGTCGCGAGCAAGCTCTTCACCATCGACCCGGGCTCGGGCTATGTCACCCCCAGCCCCGACGCCCTGCCGACCGACTACTTCGTGGCGCTGTACGAACCCGACGGCGACTTCATCGCGGGTGCGGGCGGCTCGGGCATCCCCCCCGCCTTCCCCGACACCTTCACCCTGCAGGAGACCACCGTGCAGGGCACGGTGCCGTTCTCGCTCACGAGCGACGACGGCACCGTGCAGTTCCGCGCGAGCGTCGCGGCCCAGGAGTTCCCGGGCATCACGGGCTATTACACGCAGATGGTCGTGCTGCCCCTCGCACCCATCAACCGCGTGCTCACGACGTTCCTGAGCATCTACGGCATCCTCGCCCTCATCACGATCATCGGGGCGGCGCTGCTGACCCGTTACGTCGTGACCCTCACGTTCCGCGGGCTCGGGCAGGTCGAGGCGACCGCGATGGCGATCGCGGGCGGCGACTTCACGCAGCGGCTGACCGACATCGAGCCCAGGACGGAGGTGGGAAAGCTCAAGCTCGCCATCAACACGATGCTCAACCGCGTCGACGGCGCCATCGCGCAGCGCGACACGACGGTGCGGCAGATGCGCCGGTTCATCGGCGACGCGAGCCATGAACTGCGCACCCCGCTGGTGTCGGTGCGCGGCTACGCCGAGCTGTACCGGATGGGCGCGATCGGCGGGGAGGACGTGGCGCAGGCGATGGACCGCATCGAGAAGGAGGCGATCCGGATGGGCGTGCTCGTCGAGGACCTGCTCGCCCTGGCCCGTCTGGATGAGAAGCGCGACATCGTGATAGCTGCCGTCGACCTGCGGCCGGTGGCGAGGGATGCCGCGCTCGATCTGCGCGCGGCGGCGCCGCAGCGCCTCGTCACCGTCATCGACACGACCGCGCACGCCGAGCCGCTCCCGGCGCTGGCGGACGAGCCGACCGACGGCGGCACCGAGCCGCCCGGCCGACGCCACGGCTCGCCCCCGACGTCCGCCATCGCCCGCGCGGGGGCGACGACGCTGTCGCTGCTGCGCCGAAAGCCTCGCCCCGTGCCGGCGTCGCAGGCGAGCACGGCGGCGGGCGCGACCGTGCCGGAGCAGGTCGCACCCATCGACCTCACGGCCGTGAGCCACCCCGCGACTCCCACAGCCCTCCCACCGGTCGTCCTCGGTGACGAGAACCGCATCCGCCAGGTCGTGACGAACCTCGTCGGCAATGCCCGCCGCTACACGCCGGACGACGCGCCGATCGAGCTCATGGTCGGCGTCGACCGGCTGCTCGGCATGGGGTGGATCGCCGTCGTCGACCACGGCGAGGGCGTCCCCGATCAGATCAAGGAGCAGATCTTCCAGCGGTTCTGGCGCGCCGACACGTCACGGGCGCGCGAGACGGGCGGCAGCGGGCTGGGCCTGTCGATCGTGGCGTCGATCGTCGAGCTGCTGCACGGCAGCGTGTCCGTGGCGGACACCCCCGGCGGCGGCGCGACCTTCCGTGTCGCGTTCCCCCTCGCCGCCGAGAGGGATGCCGCCGAGCACCTGCTCATCGAGACCCAGCCGCTGCCGCGGCTCCCCCGCGATCGCGCAACGACGTAGCGTCTGCTCCTCCACAGGCGCCCCGCCGGTGCGATCGATCCACAATTTGGCGTCCCGGGCAAGCCGCGGCGCTCGCGCTGGCCTAGCGTGGGTCATCATCCCATCCGCCTTCCCGAAGGAGCACTCCCATG
>JASGGJ010000148.1:0-3905 GCA_047605085.1 Protaetiibacter sp. | reverse complement strand
TCGGCCGCCACGCCCACAACCCCACCACCCTCCACCAGATACTCACCGAAGCGACCGCACTGGCCGAGTCGAGGAGCGATTTCACCATGCCCGCTACGCGGGCCACTCGACCAGCGGGGGTAGGCACATGACGAGCGAACTCGGCCTCGGCACCTACGCCTTCTTCTGGGAGGGCGCCCACGCCCTGCCCACCGGCCCGAACCCCGAACCCCTGTCGCTCGCGGGCATGCTCGCCCGCACCGCGGAGCTCGGTCTCGGCCTGTTCCAGATCTGCGACTACGCCCCTCTCGTCGGCTTCTCGGCCGCCGAGCTGCGCGAGCTGAAGGCGACCGCTGACGACCTCGGCATCCGTCTCGAGCTCGGCACGAAGGGTGTTGCGCCCGCGCACATGCGGAGCTTCTTCCATCTTGCCGACACCTTGGGCGCCGGGTACGTGCGCAGCATGGTTTTCGCGCCCGACTCCCGCCCGACGCTCACCGAGGCCGAGCGGATGCTGCGCGAGACGCTGCCCGCGTACGAGGCGGCGGGCGTGCGGCTGGGTCTCGAGACCTACGAGCAGGTGCCGTCGACGGCGCTCGTCGACCTCGTCGAGTCCATTGGCTCCGACGCCCTCGGCATCTGCCTCGACCCGGCCAACACGGTGGCCGCCCTCGAGGACCCGCGCGAGGTCGTCGAGCGCTGCGCGCCGTACGTCAACGGCATCCACGTGAAGGACTTCGCCTTCTCGCGCCGCGACGGCTGGGTGGGGTTCACCCTCGCGGGGGCCCGGATCGGGGAGGGGCTGCTCGACTACCCCCACCTCGTCGATACGGTGTGCCCTGCCGAGCGCGGCATCACCCGCATCGTCGAGCACTGGTTGCCCTGGCAGGGCGACTTCGAGAGCACGGTCGCCACGGAGCGCGACTGGACCGCACACAACGTCCGCCATCTGAAGGAGCACTGATCACCATGACCGACACCGTCACCCAGGCACCCGTCGCCACGATCGCCGTCATCGGCGCCGGCGGCAAGATGGGCATGCGGGTCTCCAACAACCTCGTGAAGACCGCGCACACCGTCTATTACTCGGAGAATTCGCCCGCCGGGCAGGAGCGGGTGACCGCTGCCGGCCGCGAGCTCACCGCCACCCCGGATGCGGTGCGCGACGCCGACATCGTCATCCTCGCCGTGCCTGATCTGGCCCTCAAGGCCGTGTCGGCCGACGTCGTGCCGCAGCTCAAGCCGGGGGCCGTGCTGCTGACCCTCGACCCGGCCGCCGCGTACGCGGGCCTGCTCACGCGGCGCGACGACGTCATCCAGGCGGTGACGCATCCGTGCCACCCCTCGGTGTTCGTCGAGCGCCACACCCCCGAGGAGTACGCCGACACCTTCGGCGGCATCGCCGCGAAGCAGGATGCGATCGCCGCGGTCGAGTCGGACGACCCCACCGTGCAGGCGCTCGTGGAGCAAGTCGTGCGCGATATCTTCGCGCCCGTCGTCGACGTGCACTGGGTGACGGTGAAGCAGCTCGCCCAGCTCGAGCCGACCCTCGTGGAGACCATCGCCTGCATGATCGGGGCGCTGCTCAAGGAGTCGCTCGACGAGGCTGTGAACATCGGCATCCCGGAGCCGGCGGCCCGGGCGATCCTGCTCGGTCACACCCAGGTGGCGCTCGCGAACACGCTCAAGGGCGACAACCCCTTCAGCGACGCGTGCCTCATCGCCATGGACTACGGCCGCGAGATGATCGTCAAGCCCGACTGGAAGCGCGTCTTCGAGGACGAGGAGCTCGACAAGAACCTCGCCCGCATGCTGCACCTCGACCACATCGAGCGCTGAGCTGCGGTGAGGGGTCGCGAAGTGCTCCGATGACGGCGCGTCTTCGACACTTCGCGACCCCTCACCCGACGCAGCCCCCGCCTCGTGCTGACCGCCGGCCGCTGGTGCCCCGAGTGCGCGCGCGACGTGGCCGGATACGCGGCACAGGCCGAGCACAATCGCTTCCTCGCCCAGCTCGAGCGCGCATCCGTCGACGCGTGAGGTGCGTCGTGCTGCTCACGAACCGTGTGACGCCGGGGTGATCCTTCCGCAGCTGCTCAACGCGGTCGCGTCCGCTCGCTGAGCAGCCGTCGCATCATCGGCCAGCGGGCGAGGGCTACGGTTCGTAGCGGGTCACCGGGAACGACCGCGCGACGAGCGTGCGCAGCTCCTCGAGCCCGCCCTCGACGAGACCGTGGGCGCGTGCCTGCACGAGCACGTTGCCGATCGCGGTCGCCTCGACGGGCCCGGCCACGACGGGCAGCCCGGTGGCGGCGGCCGTGAGGCGGCACAGCAGCGTGTTCTGCGAGCCGCCGCCCACGAGGTGCACGGTGCGCACCGGCACCCCCGAGAGCTCGGATGCGGCGCGGATGGTCGTCGCGTACGCCGCGGCGAGGCTCACCAGGATCGAGCGCACGAGCTCGGCCCGCGAGCCGGGGGCGCGGAGGCCGCGGTCGAGAAACCAGGCCGCGATACGATCCGGCATCCCGCCCGGGGCGAGGAACACGGGGTCGTCGGCGTCGAACACCGGCACCTCCCCCGTGACCGATTCGGCCGCGGCGAGCAGCTCGCCGAGGTCGATGCGCTCGCCGGACCTCTCCCACTCGCGCACCGACTCGCTCAGCAGCCACAGCCCCATCACGTTGTGCAGGAACCGCACGCGATTCTCGACGCCGCCCTCGTTGGTGAACCCGGCGAGTCGTGCCGCCTCGGTGACGACCGGCCGGTCGAGCTCGACCCCCACGAGCGACCAGGTGCCGCACGAGATGTAGGCGACGTCGCGGTCGGCCGAGGGCACGGCCACGACCGCGGACGCGGTGTCGTGCGATCCGACGGTCGTCACCACGGCGTCCGTCGCCCCGGTTCCGCGCAGGGCGCTCGGCAGCAACGGTCCGAGCACCGTGCCAGGGTCGACGAGGCCGCGTGCGAGGTGGGTGGGGAGCTCGAGACGCTCCATGAGCGCGGTGTCCCACTCGCCGGTGGTGACCGCGACGAGGCCCGTCGTGGAGGCGTTGGTGCGCTCGGCGACGCTGCGCCCGGTGAGCCAGAACGCGAGCAGATCGGGGATCAGCAGGAAGGAGTCGGCTCGGTCCAGGGAGCCAGCGAGCCGGTCGGCGGTCAGCTGGAAGAGGGTGTTGAACGGCAGGTGCTGCAGCCCGTTGCGGGCGTACAGCTCGGCAGCTGGAACCCGCTCGTGCACGAGCTCGACCGCGGCGAGGTTGCGCTCGTCGCGGTAGGAGTACGGCTCGCCCAGCATCCGCCCCTCGCGCAGCAGCGCGTAGTCGACCGCCCAGGAGTCGATGCCGATCGAGAGCAGGCCGGGGGAGCGCCGCACGCCCTCGGCGAGCCCCTCGACGACGTCGCGGTACAGCTCGGTCACCGACCAGTGCAGCCCGTCGGGGGTGCGCACCGGGGAGTTCGCGAAGCGGGCGACCTCCTCGAGCCGCAGCGCGCCGTCGTCGAGGTGGCCGAGGATGACGCGGCCGCTCGTCGCGCCGAGGTCGACCGCGGCGACCGTGCCGGATGCGGGCATCGTCGGCCTCAGCGCAGGAACGCGGCCGCGACGCCCGCGTCGACCGGGATGTGCAGCCCCGTGGTGTGCGAGAAGTCGGGCCCGGTGATGGCGGCCACCGCGTTCGCGACGTTCTCGGGCAGCACCTCGCGCTTGAGGATGGTGCGCTGCGCGTAGAACTCGCCGAGCTTGTCCTCCTCGATACCGTAGGTCTTGGCCCGGTTGGCGCCCCAGCCGGAGGCGAAGATGCCGGAGCCCCGCACCACGCCGTCCGGGTTGACGCCGTTGACGCGCACGCCGTGCTCGCCGAGCTCGACCGCGAGCAGCCGCACCTGGTGGGCCTGGTCGGCCTTGGTGGCCGAGTAGGCGATGTTGT
>JASGGJ010000147.1:0-3932 GCA_047605085.1 Protaetiibacter sp. | reverse complement strand
GCGGGGCGGCCAGGACGTCGTCGGCGGTCATCGGATGGCTCCTTCGCTGAGGTCGGCGGGGCTGAGGTCGGCGGGGCTGAGGTCGGCGGGGCTGGGGTCCGCGGGCCGGTAGTGGCCGACCGGGCGGGAGAGGGCGGGCGGGGTGACGAGGTGCGCGTCGCGGGCGCCGACGACGACCGTGACGGCCGCGGGGGTGAGGGCGTCGACGGCGGTGAGGAACGCCGCTCCCGCATCGTCGCCCGGCAGCGGGTCGACCGAGTCGAGCACGACGACCGGGGTGCGCTCGCTGAGCGCGATGCCGAGGGTCGCGATCGCGCGCTCGAGGGGCGGCAGGGAGGCGAGGGTGGTGTTCCAGCCGATCGGGGTGGCCGCACCGGTGACCCCGGTGACGTCGTGGATGCGGGCGACCCAGGCGTGGGCGCGACGACGGGCCGTGACCCCGCGATACCAGCGGCCGGTGAGGCGCAGCCGCTCCGCGAGCAGCTCGCCGAGCGGCAGCTCGCCGTCGCGGGCCGCTCCCCCGAACTCGGCGAACGACACGCGGCGGGCCACCTGTGCGGCCTCGCTCGGCAGCGGCCGGCCGGCGAGCTGGGCGCGCCCTGAGACGGCGGGCAGCCGTCCCGCGACGGTCGCGGCGAGCATCCGGCGCCTGGCCGCGTCGCCGCCGACGAGGGCGATCGATCCGGCGCTCACCCGTCCGTCGTACGGTCCGACGCGGGTCTCGCCGACCCCGCCCGTGAGAGCCTCGAGCGTGATGGCGTCGCCCTCGGCGACACGTGCCTCGGCCCAGGCGAGGTCGTCGAGGTGGGCGCGCAGCCCCTCGCCCTCGACGTCGACGTTCGGCAGGATGCGGTCGAGCCAGCCAGGCAGGTACCAGGCGTGCCGCCCGAACAGCGCCATCACGGCGGGCACGAGCGTCATCCGGACCAGGAACGCGTCGACCGCGACGCCCACCGCGAGCCCGAGCGCGATGACCTTGATCATCGCCTCGCCCTCCGGCACGAAGGCGGCGAAGACGAAGAACATGATGAGCGCGGCGGCCGTCACGACCCGGGCCGCGCCGGAGAAGCCGCGCCGGATCGCCTGCCTCGGCGTCGCGCCGTGCACGTGGGCCTCGCGCATGCCGGAGACGAGGAACACCTCGTAGTCCATGGCGAGGCCGAACAGGATGGCCATCAGCAGGATCGGCATGAAGCTGAGGATCGGGCCGGGCACGACGTTCAGCGCCGCGGCTCCCCAGCCCCACTGGAACACCGCGACCACGACGCCGAAGGAGGCGAGCACCGAGAGCAGGTAGCCGAGCGCCGCCTTGATCGGCACGACGATCGAGCGGAACACCATCATGAGCAGCACGATCGACAGGCCCACGACGACGAGGCCGAAGGGCAGCAGGGCGGCGTCGAGGCGAGCTGAGACGTCGATGGCGACCGCGGTCGATCCGGTCACGGCGATCGGGGTGTCGTAGTCGCTCTCGATCGCCGGGGCGAGCTCGCGGATGCGTTCGACGAGCGCCGTCGTGGCGGGGTCCGACGGGCCCGTCTCGGGGATCACCTGGATGATGGCGGTGTCGATCGTCTCGTTCGGGATCGGGGTGCCGACGGATGCGACACCGGGCACCCGGGCGAGCTCGGCCGCGATCGCATCGAGGTCGTCGAGGACCTCGGTGCTCTGGGTGATGTCGACCGTCACGATGAGCGGACCGTTGCGTCCTGGACCGAAGGCGGAAGCGATGAGGTCATAGGCGCGGCGCGCGGTCTCCTCCTCGGAGTACGAGCCCCCGTCTGGGAGGGCGAGCACGAGCTGGGTTGCGGGCACCGCCGCGACGCCGAGCAGCGCGACGACGCCGAGGATGAAGGCGACGGGCGCTCTGAGCACGAGGTCGACCCAGCGCTCGCCGAGGGTTCTGCGGGGCGCGGCATCCGCGTCCGCGTCCACCCCGCCGTCGTGGGCCCCGCCCTCGCGAGCCTCGTCGCGCATGGCCTCGGCACGCTGTGCCGTGCGGGATCCGGGCTTCGGCGCCAGGCGCCCCTTGAGGATCCCCATGATCGCGGGCAGCAGCGTGAGCGCGGCGAGCATCGCCATGAGCACCGCGACGGCGGCCGTCACGCCCATCCAGCCGAGGAACGGGATGCCGACGATGAGCAGCCCGAGGAGCGCGATCATGACCGTGACGCCCGCGAACACGACAGAGCCGCCCGCGGTCGCGACGGCGGTGGCCGCCGACTCCTCGGGATCCGCGCCGCGCGCGAGCTGGCTCCGGTGCCGGGACAGGACGAACAGCGCGTAGTCGATGCCGACCGCGAGCCCGATCATGAGGGCGAGCATGGGCGTCGTGGTCGAGAGCGTCGTGAACGCCGCGAGCCCCAGGATCCCGCCCATCGACACGCCGAGGGCGAGCAGCGCCGAGAGCAGCGGCAGCCCCGCGGCGAGCAGCGAGCCGAAGGTGATGACGAGCACGAGGGCCGCGAACAGCACCCCGATCACCTCGACGACCGAGAGCCCGAAGTGGAAGGCCTGGAACACCCGCCCGCCGTACTCGACCTGCACGCTGTCGCCGGAGAGCTCGTCACCCGCCTCCTGCACGGCGGCGAGAGTCTCGCCGGCGACCTCCTCGCTCGATCCGGCGAACTGCACTTGCACGACCGCGGTGAGCCCGTCGTCGCTGATGGCATCCGTCGCATACTCGCTGAACGGCGACACGGCGCTCTCGACCCCGTCGATGTCGCCGAGCTCATCGACGACCGCCTCGATGCGGTCCCGCAGAGACTCGATCGACGCATCCGTCGAGTGCACCACGAGCTGGGCACTCGCACCGGCGGTCTGCGGGAACACGGCGGCGAGGCGGTCGATCGCCTCCTGAGACTCGGTTCCGGGGATCTCGAAGGAGTCGCGCATCGTTCCGCCGAGCGCCAACCCGCCCGCGATGGCGGCGGCGGCGACGAGGATCCAGGCGGCGAGCACGGGGATGGCGCGCCGGTAGGCGAAGCGTCCGATGCGGGAGAGCAGGATGGCCATGGGGCTCCTCAGGCGACGGTCACGGGGGCGAGCAGTTCGCCGAGGATGCGGATGAGGGAGTCGCGCAGCTGGGACTCGTCCGGCATGTCCTCGACGCCGTACGCGCCGACCTGGGCGAGCAGGTAGGCCGCCCCGCCGAGCGCGACGGCGAACCGCACCTGGTCGTCGACGGTCTGCTGGGGGCGGGCCTCGGCGATCTGGCGGATGAGCTCCTGGGCGCGGCCGACGACGGGGACGTCGACGAGCGCGCCGGACTGCGTGATGAAGATCTGGGCGGCGAGGCGGTGCTCGAGCAGCAGCTCGACGAAGCGGGAGAGGAACGCGGTGCGCTCCTGGTCACTGCCCGAGAGCAGCGCGGTGTCCGGCAGGATCGCGCCGATCTGCTCGATCGCGGGGCTCAGGGCGGCGTCGAGCAGCGCCTCCTTGGAGGTGTAGTGGTAGAGCACGCTCGCCTTGGAGACGCCCGCGCGGTCGGCGATCGCCTGGATCGAGGTGCCGAGGTAGCCGGCGGAGGCGAACTCGTGAAGGGCCGCGTCGCGGAGCTGGGATGCTGTGGTCACCTCCCGACGATAACTGACCGATCGGTCAGGTTCTGACCGATCGGTCAAACTCGGAGCGAACGCCCAGCCAGCGGGCGGCAGGAGCGGCTGGACCGCGATCGCTCGACATCCGCCCGCGATCGCGGGGTAGCGTTGCACCAGGCCGAAGGAGGGTCCCGTGCGCAAGTTCCTGTTCAACACGAGCGTTCTGAGCTCCCTGTTCGGCGCGGTCGGTGCGATCCAGGCGACTCGCAGGGGACCTCGCGACTGGCGTCTCGTCCTCATCTGGGTGGGATGGGCGTGCTCGGTCGCGATCGCGGTCGGCACGGTCGTCGAGGAGTCGAAGAACAACGAACTGGAGTGGTGATGAACGGATTG
>JASGGJ010000146.1:0-3986 GCA_047605085.1 Protaetiibacter sp. | reverse complement strand
ACTCGCGAACGCGAGGGGCACGACGGAGGCGCCGACGGCCGAGCTCGCCGTGGCGCTGCTGCTTGCCGCGACGCGTGAGCTCCCCGCGTTCGCCCGCTTCCAGGCGCGGGCGGAATGGGGCAACCGGGAGACCCGCTCGGTACTCGGAAGCCGCGTGGCGGTGCTCGGGCAGGGCGGGGTGGGCGCGCGCGTCGCGGAACTGCTCGAGGGGTTCGGCGCCGACGTGGTCCGGTTCGCCCGGACGGCGAGGTGTGGGTCTTCCGGACACGACATCGAGTCGATGGATGCGATCGGCCGCGTCGCCCCGGAGCTCGATGCGCTCGTGTGCTGCCTTCCGGCGACGCCTCAGACGGCCGGGCTCGTCGATGCCGCTCTGCTGGCCGAACTCAAGGCCGGTGCCATTGTGGTCAACGTGGGGCGTGGCATCGTCGTCGATACGGCCGCGCTCACGGCGGAGGTGCTCGCGGGACGGCTGTTCGCGGCTCTCGACGTGACGGAGCCCGAGCCGCTGCCGCGCGACCATCCCCTCTGGGCTCATCCCAACGTCGTCCTGACGCCCCATGTGGGGGGCAACACGGCGTCCGCGCTGCGCGAGCTTGCCGCCCTGGTGCGCGAGCAGGTGCGGCGACTGCGGGCTGGCGAACCAATCATCAACTCGATCGCGCGCGGCGCGGCAACGGAAGGAGCGGATACATGACACTCGCGGAGCAGAAAGACGCGGCGGCGAAGGAGATCGTGCGGCGGCGCGACGAGCTGATCGCGCTGAGCCACCGGCTGCACGACGATCCGGAGATCGCATTCCGTGAGGATCGCGCCTCCGCGGCGCTCGCCGACGCGCTCGAGGAGGCGGGCTTCGCCGTGCAGCGAGGTGTCGCCGGGCTCCCGACCGCGTTCGTCGCGGAGTTCGGCACCTCGGAGACGACGATCGCGATCTGCTGCGAGTACGACGCCCTCCCACGCCTCGGCCACGCCTGCGGTCACAACGTCATCGCCGCGTCCGGCCTCGGTGGCGCGCTCGGGCTCGCCGTGGTGGCGGCCGAGGCGGGGATCCGCGTGCTCGTCGTGGGCTGCCCCGCCGAGGAGCGCGGCGGGGGCAAGATCCTGCTCGCGCGCGCGGGTGTCTTCGACGGCGTGACGGCGGCGATGATGGTGCATCCGCACCGCCATTTCTGCGTCGACTTCACCTCGTATGCGCTGGACGATCTCGAGATCGAGTTCATCGATCGCCGCGGTCAGGTGAGTGCCGCCGCCCCGTCGCTCGTCGCCGACGCGGTCTCCGGGATGGCGCTCACCGCGATCGGCTTCCTCCGGCAGGAGATCTCGCCGCGCTCACGACTGTTCGCACGCATCGGCAACGGCGACCCCGACGGGCTCGCGCCGCTCGAGCGAAGCGTGCTGCAGGTGCGGTGGCTGTGCGACACGATCGAGGAGCAGGATCAGGTGCTCGCGGCGGTTCGCGAGCGGTGCAGTGCGGTCGCAACGGCGTGTGGGTTCGATGTGCAGATCCGCGAGGGCCACCCGCGCTACGCACCCGTCGTAACTGCGCCGGGTCTGGCGGCCGCATTCGCGGCGAACGGCCTGGCTCTCGGCTTCGGCGACCCGATCGCCCCTCCCGCGCACGCCGCGACCGACATGGGCAACGTGTCCCGCGTGGTCCCGACCGTGCACGCCGTCGTTCCGGCCCTGCCGCATGACGGGCCGCTACCGCACAGCGCGGCCTTCGCCGAGGCGATGGTCGCACCTCGCGCCGACGAGACGATCATCCGCGCGGCCACGGCACTCGCGTGGACCGCGCTCGATGCGGCGGCCGATCCCGCGATCGTGACGCAGAGCGCGTGAGTCGTTCAATCCGCCGTGGCGTCGGCGACGAACTCGATGAACGCCTGGATCGACGGTTCGTCCTCCGCGCCCTCGCGGTGGATGAGGAACATCGGCAGCTTCAGCGGTGCGAACCCCGCCACCTCGACGCGCTGCAGGGTCCCGTTCGCGAGCTCGCGTTCCACGGCCCCGAGAGGCATGACGGCGATGCCCGCTCCGCTCAGCACCGCCCGACGCTGCGCCTCCGGGTTGCCCACCGACATCCGGCTGCGGCGCGCAAGGAGACCGTTGCCGGCCATGACGGCGTCCTCGATCCGTCGGCGGGTCGATCCCGGCGGAGGGGTGACCCATTCCTCCTCAGCCGCCTCCGAGACGGTCATCCGGATGGCGGCCGCGGTCGAGCGGGGCGAGGTGACGATCGCGGACTCCACGCTGCCGAGCAGAACGGATCGCAGGCCGCTTCCTTCGGGTACCGCGTCGGTCAGCACCACGCCGCAATCCGCAAGGCCGTCCGCGACCCCCGCGAGCACCAGATCCGACTGACGCACCTCGAGCGTCACGTCCGCGTCGCGGTAGCGCTCGAGGAAGGCGGCGACGACACCCGGCAAGGTGTAGCTGCCGACCGTCGCATCCGCGAACACGGTGAGCGAGCCGGCCTGACCCGCGGCGACGAGCGACAGTGTCCGCTCCATCTCCGCGGTCGCGCTGCGCACCCGGCGCGCCCATCCGTAGACGACCCGACCGGCCTCGGTGAGCCGGATGCCCCGCCCGTCCTTCTCGGCCAGGCGGACCTCGAGGCGATCCTCGAGCGCGCGCACGTGCGCACTCACGACCGGCTGGGACAGCGAGAGGCTCGTGGCAGCGCGCCCGACGCCTCCCGCCTCGACGACCTCGCAGAAGACCTCGAGGCGGTGGAGCGAGATGCGGTGGTGGAGCACGGCTCCTCCTCGGGAGTCTCGGACCATGGGTATAAGCGATTGAAGCATAGTCTCAAAGCAATCGGAGGTTTCGATGTCCGCTGATGCACCCTCGCAGCCCCGTGCACGACAGCTCGGTATCCCCCTGCCGGGAACACCGGGCCGCTGGAACGCGATCACGGATGTCCCCGGAGTGGAGGTCGGGCAGGTCACCCTCATCGAGGGCGACGACGTCCGCACGGGCGTCACCGCCATCCTTCCCGGGGGGCGCGGGGGGAGCCGCGACACGTCCTTCCCCGCGGGCTGGTTCAGTCTCAACGGCAACGGCGAGATGACGGGAACACCGTGGATCACCGAATCCGGCTCGCTCACGACCCCCGTTCTGACGACCAACACTCACTCCGTCGGCGCGGTTCACGCGGGCGCGGTGCGCTGGCTCATCGACGGCGGAGATCCCGGCCGCGCCCGGTGGTACATGCCGGTCGTCGCCGAGACCTACGACGGCTGGCTCAGCGACATCGACGGCCAGCATGTGCGACCGGAACACGCTATCGCCGCCCTGGACGCGGCCTGTCCGGGTCCCGTCGCCGAGGGATCGGTCGGCGGGGGGACGGGCATGTCCACCTATGAGTGGAAGGCGGGGATCGGCACGTCCTCGCGAATCGTCGCACTCGGCGAGACCGGCTATGTCATCGGCGTGCTGTGTCAGTCGAACTTCGGATCCCGGGGCGAGCTCACGATCGCGGGCGTGCCGCTCGGCGACCTCGACGAGGAACCCGTGCCCGACCCCGGCTTCCGGATGCAGCCCGGCAGCGGATCGATCGTCGTCGTCGTGGCCACCGACGCCCCCCTCCTGCCGCACCAGTGCCAGGCCCTCGCACGCCGGGTGCCGCTCGGACTCGCCCGCACCGGCGCGACCGCCTCCCACTTCTCGGGCGACCTGTTCCTCGCCTTCTCGACCGCGGCCCCCGGCGCGCTCAACTCCTCGATCCCGGCGAAGGAACCCCACCCCGTCGAACCCCGTTCGTTGCCCTTCCTTCCGTGGGGGGAGATCGACCCGCTCTACACGGCCGTCGTGCAGGCGACCGAGGAAGCGGTGCTCAACGCCCTCGTCGCCGGCACGACGATGACGGGCCGGAGCGGTCGGGTGCGGGAGGGTCTCCCCGTCGCGCGGGTGAGGGAGCGTCTCGCCGCCGCGGGTCGACTGATCGACCCGAGCTGAGAGTCCGTCGGGGCGGGGTCACGGCGCCG
>JASGGJ010000145.1:0-4076 GCA_047605085.1 Protaetiibacter sp. | reverse complement strand
AGGGCAACGCCAAGCGCGCCGACCGCTCCACGAGCGAGGGCCTCGTCGTCGCGCGGGAGCAGGACGGTGCCGTCACGCTCCTCGAGCTCGCCTGCGAGACCGACTTCGTGTCGAAGAACGAGCGATTCATCGCCCTCGCGGACAGGGTCGCGGATGCCGCGGCGGCCGTCCGGGCCGACTCGGTCGAGGCCGCGCTGGCCGCCGACGCCGGTGGTCAGACCGTCGAGCAGCTCATCTCCGACGAGGCCGCGATCATCGGCGAGAAGGTCGTGCTGCGGCGCGTGCGCACGCTCACCGGCGACGCCTTCCAGGTCTACCTGCACCGCACCAGCGCCGATCTGCCGCCGCAGATCGGGGTGGTCGTGGCGTACACCGGCGCCGACTCGGAGACCGCGCGCTCGATCGCGCAGCACATCTCCTTCGCCGACCCGACGTACCTGTCGCGCGACGACGTGCCCGCGGCGGAGGTCGAGAAGGAGCGCCAGCTCGTCACCGAGATCTCGCGCAACGAGGGAAAGCCGGAGGCCGCCCTGCCGAAGATCGTGGAGGGGCGCGTCAACGCGTTCTTCAAGCAGGTCGCGCTGTTCGACCAGGAGTACGCGAAGGACAACAAGCTGTCCGTCGCGCAGGTCGCGAAGGATGCCGGCATCGCCGTGACGGGCTTCGCCCGGTTCAAGGTCGGCGCATAGTTGCTCGAAGAGGCCCGCATCGGAATCCGGTGCGGGCCTCTGGGCTGTCCTTGGTAGTTTGAGAGTCGACGAGAGGATCCGACGTGATCGATGAGGCCACCGGGCGAAGGCGTGTCCTGCTCAAGCTCTCCGGAGAGGCGTTCGGCGGCGGCGGACTGGGGGTCAACCCCGACGTCGTCAGCCAGATCGCGCAGGAGATCGCGGCGGCGGTGGATCGCGTGGAGATCGCCGTCGTCGTCGGCGGCGGAAACTTCTTCCGCGGTGCCGAGCTGAGCCAGCGCGGCATGGACCGCGGCCGGGCCGACTACATGGGCATGCTCGGCACCGTCATGAACGCCCTCGCCCTGCAGGACTTCCTCGAGCAGGCGGGCGCCGCCACCCGCGTGCAGTCGGCGATCGCGATGACGCAGGTGGCCGAGCCCTACATCCCCCGTCGGGCGGAGCGACACATGGAGAAGGGCCGTGTGGTGATCTTCGGAGCCGGCGCGGGCCTGCCGTACTTCTCCACCGACACGGTCGCCGCCCAGCGTGCGCTGGAGATCGACGCGCACGAGGTGCTCGTCGCCAAGAACGGGGTCGACGGGGTCTACACGGCCGATCCGAAGAAGGACACGACCGCGACGAAGCTCGACCGGCTCACCTACAACGACGCCCTGCAGCGGGGCCTGAAGGTCGTCGACTCCACGGCGTTCAGCCTGTGCATGGACAACCGCATGGACATGCGGGTGTTCGGGATGGAGCCCGCGGGCAACGTCACCAGGGCGCTGCTCGGCGAGTCGATCGGCACGCTCGTCACGGCGTGACAGCGCACGCGCGGGCGTCTGAGAGCGTGACGTGCGAGAATCGATGGTCGAGTCACAACCGAATGGAGTCACCGTGATCGCGGACGTGCTGGCAGATGCCGCCTCTCGCATGGACCGAGCCGTGGAGGGTGCGAAGGAGGACTTCGCCACCGTGCGGACCGGACGGGCGAACCCCCAGCTGTTCCAGAAGATCCTCGTCGACTACTACGGCTCGCCGACGCCGCTCGCCCAGCTCGCGTCGCTGAACAACCCCGAGGCCCGTACGCTCATCGTCACGCCGTACGACAAGTCGGCGCTGAAGGCGATCGAGCAGGCGATCCGCGACACCCCGAACCTCGGCGCGAACCCGACGAACGACGGCAACCTCGTGCGGGTGACGCTGCCCGAGCTCACCGAGGAGCGACGGAAGGAGTTCGTCAAGCTGGTGCGCTCGAAGGCGGAGGATGCCAAGGTGCACCTGCGCGGCATCCGGCGCAAGGCGAAGGACGACCTCGACGCGCTCAAGAGCGAGTTCGGCGAGGACGAGCTGGTGCGGGCGGAGAAGGAGCTCGACGGGCTCACCCGCACGCACGTCGACCTCATCGACGAGGCTCTCAAGCGCAAAGAGGCCGAGCTCCTCGAGGTGTGAGCGTCTGATTCGAGCGCACATGACGAAACCCCGCGACGACGAGCCGCCCGTCCCCGCCTCGCCTCCGCTGACCCGCCGCGAGGCGGCGAGGGCGCGTCGGCGTGCCGCTGTCGCCGGCACGCCGCCACCCACCCCGCCCGTGCCGGAAGACATCCCGCCGCGCCCGCCGCTGCCGCAGGACCCGGCGGCGATGCTGCAGAGTTCGATGCGCGCGGCGCGCGACGAGCTCGAGCAGCAGGTCGCACACGCCCGCGAGCACTTCGAGGAGGCGAACGAGCGCATCAAGCAGCGCACCGGGCGCGACCTCATCCTCGCGATCGGCAGCGGTCTGGTCCTGGGGGTGGTGCTGCTGGCGACGCTCATCTTCTTCAAGTGGGTCTTCCTGGCCTTCGCGCTCGCGGCGAGCGTCCTGGCCACGATCGAGTTGGCCCGCGCCCTGCAAGGCGGGGGGCGACGCATCGACCTCGCGCCGCAGCTCGCGCTCGGCTGCGCCCTCGTCGTGGCCGCCGCGTTCCACGGCTACACGCTGCGCTGGGTGATGCTCTTCAGCGCGATCGCGGTGATCGTGGTGTGGCGCCTCATCGCGCAGATGGCGGCGAGGGACGGTCGCATCTACGCCGATGTGCTGCGCGACGTGATCACCGGCATCCTCCTGCAGGTGTATGTGCCGTTCCTCGCGAGCCTGTGCGTGGTGCTGCTGAGCCAGGAGCACGGCGAGTGGTGGGTGCTCGCCTTCATCATCATCGCCGTCGCGGTCGACACGGGCGCCTATGTGGCCGGCATCTCCTTCGGCAGGCACCCCATGGCGCCTCGGATCAGCCCGAAGAAGACCTGGGAGGGCTTCGGTGGCGCTGTCGTCGCCGCGCTCGTCGCGGGCGTGCTGGTCGCCCTGTTCATGCTGCACCTGCCCTGGTGGTGCGGCATCGTCTTCGGCGCGCTCGTGCTCGCGTCGGCGACCATCGGGGATCTCGGCGAGTCGATGCTCAAACGCGATCTCGGCATCAAGGACATGAGCTCCTGGCTGCCGGGGCACGGCGGCGTGCTGGATCGGCTCGACTCCATCCTCCTGTCCACGGTGCCGGCGCTCGCCCTGTACTATCTCTTCGCTCCCCTGGTGACTGCATGACATCCGATCAGCTCGACGACGACCTCTCCATCCTCGAGGCCGACGACCCTGACCGCCCCGCCCGTCCGTCCGCCCCGTTCCCCAGCCAGGGCCGCGGGGAGAAAGGCTACGAACGGCGCGCGGTCGACGCCTTCCTGGCGCACGCACGGGAGGCGTTCGAGTCATCCGTGGGCGCCTCTACCGTCACGAGTGCGACGGTGCGGGATGCCTCGTTCCCGCTCGTCAAGCGCGGCTATTCCATCGTGGCGGTGGATGCGGCGATGACCCGCATCGAGGATGCGTTCGCGGCGCGCGAGCGCGAGCAGGGCATCACCCGCGACGGTGTCGAGGGATGGGTGGGGCGTGCCCGCGCGAACGCGCAGGAGGTGCTCGATCGCCTCTCGCGACCCGACGGGGAGCGCTTCGCCCGCGCGCGGGGGCTTCGCTACGGGTACCGCGTCGACGAAGTGGACCTCGTCTCCCGCAAGCTCGTGGACTACTTCGAGCGCGGAGAGCGGGTGACGGTGGAGCAGGTGCGGCAGGCGGCGTTTCGCATGCAGCGCGGCGGGTATCGCGAGGAACAGGTCGATGCGCTGCTGGACGCCGTCGTGGAGGTCATGCTCGCGGTGGGCTGATCGAGCGTGCGCGGCATGCGCCGGCTGAATGAGACAGTTCTCACGCCGGCTCGGATGGCACGTTCAGCTGACCGCCGGTAGACTCGGGTCATTGTGACACCGGGCAACGAGATGATTCCCGCCACCACCCGGCGGACGGTACGCGCCTCGGCGTCGGCCACGCGGCAGGCGACGAGCACCCGATCGGCCCCCTCGTCGGGCACCGCGCGCTGGTCG
>JASGGJ010000144.1:0-4243 GCA_047605085.1 Protaetiibacter sp. | reverse complement strand
CCGGCGGTCAGGGCTTCGCGGCGGCGAGCTCCGCGCGGACGATGTCCGCACCGGCGCTCAGCGCGCCGAGCTTCCCGCGGGCGGCCTGGCGGGACAACGGCGCCATGCCGCAGTTCGTGCTCGGGATGAGCTTGTCCGCGTCGACGAACTCGAGTGCGCTGCGGAGGGTGTCGGCGACCTCCTCCGGGGTCTCCACGAGCTCGCTCGCTACGTCGATGGCCCCGAGCATGACCTTCTTGCCGCGGATGAGCTCGATGAGCTCGATCGGGACGTGCGAGTGCTGGGACTCCAGCGAGACGATGTCGATGGCAGAGCGCTGCAGGAGCGGGAACGACTGCTCGTACTGCCGCCACTGCGGTCCGAGGGTGGCCTTCCACTGGGTGTTCGCCGCGATCCCGTAGCCGTAGCAGATGTGCACGGCGGTCTGCGCACGCAATCCCTCCGCCGCCCGCTCCAGCGTCTCGACCCCCCAGTCGCGCACCTCGTCGAAGAAGACGTTGAACGCGGGCTCGTCGAACTGGATGATGTCCACCCCCGCGGCTTCGAGGTCCTTCGCCTCCTGGTTGAGGATCGCCGCGAACTCCCAGGCCAGCTTCTCGCGACTGCGGTAGTGGTCGTCGTAGAGCGTGTCGATCATCGTCATCGGGCCGGGCAGCGCCCACTTGATCGGCTGATCGGTCTGACCGCGCAGGAAGGTCGCATCATCCACGAACACCGGCCGTTCGCGATGCACCGCCCCGACGACGGTCGGCACGCTCGCGTCGTAGCGATCGCGGATGCGGACGGTCTCACGACGCGCGAAGTCGACGCCGCCGAGATGCTCGATGAAGGTGGTGACGAAGTGCTGCCGGGTCTGCTCGCCGTCGCTGACGATGTCGATGCCTGCGCTGCGCTGCTCCTGGACGGCGATGCGCAAGGCATCCCGCCTGCCCTCGGCCAAGGCGTCGCCCTCCAGCTTCCAGGGGGACCAGAGGGTCTCCGGCTCTGCGAGCCAGGACGGCTTCGGCAGGCTGCCGACGATGGAGGTGGGCAGGAGCGTGTGCATGGTCGACGATTCTCCTGCGGTCATCCGACGAGAGCGGGGTCGGCGGCGGCCCACCGCTTCAGGGCGTCACCGTGCGGCTTCATGAAGTGCTCCTCCGTGTACTTCCCCTGCGTGATCGCGAGCCGGCTGCGCTCGACGCGGTCGTAGGCGATCGGCGTCCGCGCGTAGTCCTGCTGCTCCAGGCTCGGCCGGTAGACGGCCGCGGCGGCCGAGTTCGCGTTGTAGATCTCGGGGCGGTAGATCTTCTGGAACGTCTCCATGGTGCTGATCGTGCCGATCAGCTGCAGGTCGGAGTAGTCGGCGATGAGATCGCCGCGGAAGTAGAACGCGAGCGGCGCCACGCTGCCGGGCGGCATGAAGTAGCGCACCTGCAGGCCCATCTTCGCGAAGTACTCGTCCGTCAGCGAGAACTCGTCCTGCCGGTACTCGACGCCGAGGACACGATGGCGGTTCTCGGTGCGGCGATACGTCCTGCTGGTCGAGACGCTGATGCAGATCACCGGCGGCAGCGGGAAGCGCTCCCGATACGCCGCCGAGTCGAGGAAGCGCTGGAACAGCGTGCCGTGCAGGTGGCCGAAGTCGGCGGGGACGGTGAACTCGCTCGTCGCCTCGTTCACCGCCGGCAGCAGCACGCTGAAGTCGAAGTCGCGGACGTAGGACGAGAAGTTGTTCCCCACGATCCCGTGGTGGCGTTCGCCTGTGCGCCGGTCGTCGATCCGGATGTCCAGGACCTCCAGCAGCGGGAACGTGTGGTCCTCGCCGTCCGCGGTGAACTGCAGGTGGGCGGAGACGATCTCCAGGATGACGCCGTACCGGTCGCGGGTGGGGTTGTCCGCGCGCGCGAGGTCGTTGAACCGGCGGTCGATCATCGTGAGGACGTTGCGGAGGTTCTCCTGACGCCGTGCGCCTCGGGCCAGGTTGGCGAAGTTCGTGGTGAGTCGAGAGCTCGGCGAGGGGGAGTAGTTCTCGTCGAACGGCGTGGTGGTGATGCGGAACGCGAACTCGTTCGTCATGAGCGGCCCATCCGGTGGCTGATCGGCCGGGCTCGGCCGTGCGGAAGTCGGTGCCTCCATCGTGCAGGCGGATCGCTGTCATCGAGTAACTAAACGAACCTATGGCGAGATATAGTCTTGGCCTATGCCTCCGGGATCGAGCGGCATCACGCTGCAGCAGCTCCACTACTTCGTCGAGGTGGCCGCGGAAGGGTCGATCTCCGCCGCCGCCGACCTTCTCTACGTCGCCCAGCCGACGATGTCCGCGGCGATGAAAGACCTCGAGACCCGCGTGGGGCGCACGCTCCTGCTCCGATCCGCTCGCGGGGTGACGCTCACCGCCGACGGCGTGGAGTTCCTCGGATACGCCAGGCAGGTCGTCGAGCAGGCGGCGCTTCTCGAGCAGCGCTACCTCGGCCGGCCGCCGTCGCGTCGCCTGCTCGGCGTGTCGGCGCAGCACTACTCGTTCGCGGTCGACGCGTTCGTGCGGATGGTGAGAGACAGCGGGGCGGCCGAGTACGAGTTCTCGCTGCGCGAGACGCGCACGTGGGACATCATCGAGGATGTCCGGACGCTGCGCAGCGAGCTCGGCATCCTCTACCGGAACGACTTCAACCGGAAGGTCATCGACAAGCTGCTGCGCGACTCCGGGCTCGCGTTCCACCCGATCTTCGTCGCGGAGCCGCACATCTTCGTCTCCCGGAAGAACCCGCTCGTCGTGCGAGACCGCGTCGCGCTCGCCGATCTCGTCGACCTGCCGCGGCTGACCTTCGACCAGGGCGCGAACAACTCCTTCTACTTCGCCGAGGAGATCCTCTCCACCCTGTCGAGCAAGCAGGAGATCCGCGTCTCGGACCGCGCGACCATCTTCAACCTCATGATCGGGCTCGACGGCTACACGATCTCCACCGGCATCGTCAGCGACGATCTCGACCCGGAGATCGTCGCCATCCCGCTCGACGTCGACGAGCACATCGAGATCGGCTGGATCGGCCGGTCTGCCATCCCGCTCACCGAGCAGGCGCAGCGCTACCTCGCCGAGGTGCGGGCCGTCGTCGCGGGCTTCGGCGTCGCGCTTCTGGGCTGACGCCCGCCGGCGCGGAATGCTCATGTGCCGCTACGGCACGCGGAGCTCGCGGATGGGTTCGCGGCGGCTGGCGATGGTGGCGGGGATGAGGGCGGCGAGGGTGGCGGCGGCGAGGGCGAGGATGCCGAGCGCGGCGGTGAAGGCGATGCCGGGCTGCGGGTCGCCGGTGACGCCGAGGGCGATGGTGGATGCGGTGAGGCCGAGGACGGTGCCGGCGAGGGCGAGGACGGCGGTCTGGGCGAGCAGGAGGGCGATGATGAGGCCGCGGGTGGCGCCGAGGGCGCGGCGGCGGCCGAAGTCTTTGCGGCGCATCATCACGAGCCCGTAGAGGAGGATGGCGACGAGCGCGGCGGTGACGGCGACGAGGGCGATGACGAGCCCTCGAGAGAAGGAGCCGAGTTGGCCCTGCACGAGTGTGCGCAGCTGGGCGAGGGCCTCGGAGGTCTGCACCGACACCTTGGTGGGGTCGTCGGCGGCGAGCACCGACAGCACGGCTTGGGAGACGGGGGCGACGTGTTCGGGGGTGTCGGCGATCACGACGACGAGGTTGACGGTCTCGGCGCCGCTGGCGCCCGGTTGCGGGATGAGCACGAGCGGCTCGAAGCCGGCGAGGAAGTCGGGCGTGGTGAGCTTTCCCGCGACGCCGTAGCCGGCGCCCGTGGTGAGCGCGATGCCGCCGCTGCTGTCGGGCATGCCGAGCTGGTCGAGTGCGAGCGCGGAGGCGTAGGCGAGCCCGCCCGGCACGGGGAAGTGGGCGGGGATGCCGAGGCGCTCCAGGTGCGGACCGTACGCGTACCGTACGGGCACGCGCGTGCCGTCGGGTACGAGCGCGTTGGTGGCGTCGATCGCGGAGGAGAACGCGCCCGCCCACTCGATGCCCTCGATGCCGCCGATGCGGCCGAGCACGTCGCTGGTGATGCCGGCGCCGTCCTCGGCGCGCACGACGATCGAGCGGGTCCCGGCGGAGTCGATGGAGCCGAGCACCCGCTGTTCCGCGCCGACCGTCCGGCCGGTGGTGAGCATGACGGCGATCACCATGCCGGCGACCATCAGGATCGTGAGGACGGATGCCACGGGCTGTGCGATCGCCGAGCCCAGCGCCTCCCGCACCACCGGCCC
>JASGGJ010000143.1:0-4246 GCA_047605085.1 Protaetiibacter sp. | reverse complement strand
CGCGTATCGAAACCGACGCGACGCCAATCAGCGGCGGACGCCGCTGCGCGGCTACTCAAGCGGGGGTGCGCGCGCCGCGACCCTACCCCTGGGATTAAGGGGTCGCGGCGCCAGAAGACTCAGCCATACACCGGATCCATGACGATCAGCAGGATCGCGGTCCAGTGGCACAGGAACGCGATGACCGTGCAGGCGTGGAACATCTCGTGGAAGCCGAACACCCCCGGCACCGGGTTCGGCCGCTTGAGCGCGTAGAACATCGCCCCCACCGTGTAGGCGACGCCGCCCACGAGCACGAGCACCATCATCGCGAGGTTCGCGTTCACCAGATCGACGACGTACATCATCGCCGCCCAGCCGAGGGCGACGTAGAGCGGCACGTACAGCCAGCGCGGGGCGCTGAGCCAGAAGATGCGGAATCCGATGCCGAGGAGCGCCCCGCCCCACACGATCGACAGCAGCACGACCGCCTTGCCTGGCGGCAGGGCGCAGACGGCGAGCGGCGTGTAGGTTCCCGCGATGAGCAGGAAGATGTTCGAGTGGTCGAGCCTGCGGAACACCGCCTTGACCGCGGGTCGCCAGTTGAAGCGGTGGTAGGTCGCCGAGACGCCGAACAGCAGCAGCGAACTCGCCATGAACACGGCGGATGCCCACTTGGCGGCCGCACCCTCGGCGAGGCAGATGAGCACGATGCCCGCGGCGATCGCGAACGGGAAGGTCCCCGCGTGCAGCCAGCCGCGCCAGGTGGGCTTCTTCTCGAGCGGCGGATGGTCGAGCTCGTCCTCGAGGAGGGGCAGATTGGGCAGACCCGCCGCCGGCTCGCTCTCCGCGGCGAGTTCCGCCTCGGACGGCGTCTGCGGCATCGCGGCGTCCGCGCGTTCGGACGGGTTCTCGGTCGGTGCCGGCGCGGCAGTCATAGTGCCGATGGTAGCCGCGCGCCCCGCAGGCGGGCTGTGAGCCGCGCGCGGATCGCCGCCGAGCTCGCGGTCGGCTACCGTAGCTGCGTGAGTCAGCGGCAGGGTCCGGGCGGCACGGGCCCCCTCTACGGTCTGTACCAGGCCCGCCTCCGTAGGCAGCTGCAGGACGCGACCCTGCCGAGGCACGTCGCGATGATCATCGACGGCAACCGCCGCTGGGCCCGCGAACGCGCCCTCGAGACGGCGGCCCACGGGCACCGCGCGGGGGCCGAGAAGATGCGCGAGTTCCTCGGCTGGTGCGACGAGCTCGGCATCCAGGTGGTCACGATCTACCTGCTCTCCACCGACAACCTCACCGGCCGCGGTACCGAGGAGCTCGACCAGCTGTTCGAGATCATCGCCGACCTCGCCGACGACCTCTCGCGCGCCGCGGACTGGCGCATCCAGCACGTCGGGACGAGCGAGGGCCTGCCAGAGCCGCTCACCGCGGTGCTGCGCGCGGCCGAGGAGCGCACCTCCGGCAACCGCGGCCTGCACGTCAACCTCGCCGTCGGCTATGGCGGGCGCCGGGAGATCGCGGATGCCATGCGCAGCATCGTGCGCGCCCACGGCGACCGGGGCGGCAGCGTCGAGGAGCTCGCCGGCATCCTGACTCCTGAGCTCATCGGCGAGCACCTCTACACGCAGGGGCAGCCCGACCCGGACCTCATCATCCGCACCTCGGGCGAGCAGCGGCTGTCGGACTTCATGCTGTGGCAGGCGGCGCACAGCGAGTTCTACTTCGTCGAGGCGCTCGGGCCCGACCTGCGCGAGGTGGACTTCCTGCGCGCCCTGCGCGCCTACGCCACCCGCCACCGCCGCTTCGGACAGTAGGAGGCAGCGCGTGACGCTCGGCATCGATGCCTACGCCGCCCGGTTCCACGAGGAGCCCGGCTACCTCGACTTCGCCGCATCCGGTCCGATCGGCGACACCGTGCGGTCGGAGGCCGAGGCGTTCCAGACGCTGTTCGCGAGCGGGCGGTTCGGGGCGTTCGCCCCGCTCGCGGTGCAGCATCCGCGCGTCCAGGACGCGGTGTCGGAGGTCACCGGGTTCCGCACCGAGCAGATCGTCTTCCAGCCGAACACGAGCCAGGGGCTCATGCACGCGCTGTTCGGCATCACGGGCCAGGTGGCGCTCTCGCCCACCGAGTTCCCGTCCCTCACCTTCGCGACCGTGCGGGCGCAGCAGGCGCTCGGCGTGGTCGCCCCCCAGTGGCTCGAGACAGATCACGGGCGCGTGACGCCCGGCAACATCCGCGAGCAGCTCTCCTCCTCGACGGTCGCCGTCGCCGTGAGCCTCGTCGACTTCCGTACCGGGCACCTCGTCGACCTCGAGGGCATCCGGCAGGTCATCGGTGACCGGCTGCTGATCGTCGACGCGATCCAGGGCTTCGGCGTCGTGGATGCGCCCTACCAGCTGGCGGATGTCGTGGCGTCTGGCGGGCAGAAGTGGGTGCGCGCCGGATGGGGCACCGGGTTCCTCGCGCTCTCGGACCGGGCGCTCGATGACCTGACACCGGTGTGGTCGGGCTTCACGGGAACCGAGAGCGAGGAGCTGCCGCTCGAGGGGGTGCTGCCGCCCGCGCGGGACGCGCGCGCCTTCTCGGTGTCGCACCCGGACCCGATGGCGATGGCGCGCTTCGCTGCCGCGCTCGAGGAGCTCGCCCAGGTCGGGGTGCCCGCGGTGCGCGAGCGCATCGCCGAACGGGTGAGCGCCATCATCGACCTTGCCGACGAGTTCGCGCTGCCCGTCGTCTCGCCGCGTGCCGAGCCGGAGCGCGCCGGCATCGTCGTGGTGCGACCCGAGCCCGACCGGCTCACGGTGCTCGCCGCCGCCCTGCACAACCACGGGGTGAGCGCGACGTTGCGCGGCGAGACCGTGCGGTTCTCCCCGCACGCCTCCACGGGTGCCGACACCCTCGCCCTGCTGCGCTCGGCCCTCCTCTCCTACGCCACCGCATCCGGCGCCCGCTGAGCTCACGCCCCGTTCGCTGAGTGGTCGGTTTCTGGCCTCATTTGGCCTCTTTGAGGCCAGAAACCGACCACTCAGCGTTAACGAGCCGGTAACAGGGTGCGCGCGTGTCGCGGTCGCGGGGGACTCGCGGCCGGGCTTAGCGTCAGGGAATCAGGCACCGCGCCTGATCGGAGCGGCCACCCGTTCGCACCGCCTAGCCCCTGGCCGATCCGCGACAGGATCCGGGTGGCATCCCACCCGGGGATGGAGTGGGAGTGCCCGCGCTCGACAGCCCTCAGCAGAAGTCCACGACCGGCGCAGTTCAGAAACGGAAGCAGGGGGAGCGCACTTACGTGCTCGACACCTCCGTGCTGCTCGCCGATCCGCGCTCCATCTACCGCTTCGCCGAGCACTCCGTCGTGCTCCCCGTCGTCGTGGTCACCGAGCTCGAGGCGAAACGCCACGACCCCGAGATCGGGTACTTCGCGCGCCAGTCGCTGCGCATCCTCGACGAGTTGCGCGTCGAGCACGAACGGCTCGACTTCCCCATCGCGGTGGGGGACGCCGGCGGCAGCCTGCGCGTCGAGCTCAACCACTCCAACATGTCGGTGCTGCCGTCCGGACTGCAGCTGGGCGACAACGACTCGCGCATCCTCGCGGTCGCCCTCAACCTCGCCAACGACGGGCTGGACGTCGTCGTCGTGTCGAAGGACCTCCCGCTGCGCGTCAAGGCGGCCTCGATCGGCCTCGCCGCCGAGGAGTACCGTGCCGAGCTCGCCGTGGACTCCGGATGGACCGGGCTGGCTGAGCTCGAGATCTCCGCGGAGCAGATGGCCGAGCTGTACGACACCGAGAGCCTCGTGTCGCGCGGGGTGCAGGATCTGCCCGTCAACACGAGCCTCGTCATCCACTCCGAGCGCGGCTCGGCGCTCGGCCGGGTCACCGGGCGCGGCCGGCTGAAGCTCGTGCGCGGCGACCGCGACGTGTTCGGCCTGCACGGCCGCAGCGCCGAACAGCGACTCGCGATCGACCTGCTGCTGGATCCGGAGGTCGGGATCGTGTCGCTCGGCGGGCGAGCCGGCACCGGAAAGTCGGCGCTCGCGCTGTGCGCCGGGCTCGAGGCGGTGCTCGAGAAGCAGCAGCACCGCAAGATCATGGTGTTCCGTCCGCTCTACGCGGTCGGCGGTCAGGAGCTCGGCTACCTGCCAGGCGACAAGGACGAGAAGATGAGCCCGTGGGGGCAGGCGGTCTTCGACACGCTCGGCGCGCTGGTCTCCGACAACGTGCTCGACGAGGTCGTGGAGCGCGGCATCCTCGAGGTGCTGCCGCTCACCCA
>JASGGJ010000142.1:0-4339 GCA_047605085.1 Protaetiibacter sp. | reverse complement strand
GTGCGTCGCGCCCTGCGCCTCGCGGGCGGCGCGCTTGCGCTGCGCGTTCGCGCCCTGGCTGCGCCCTCCGCCGCCCCGCTGGGGGGCCTGAGCGGCCCGCGGCTCGGGCTTCACATACGCCGCGACCTCGCCGACGAGCGCTGTGACGGGAGCCGCATCCGGGGTCACCCGCTGCGCGGCGACCGAGATGCCCGCCTTGCGCATGAGTTGCGCGACGTCCTTCTCCTGCGCGGGCAGCACGAGGGTGACGACGTCGCCCTCCGAACCGGCCCGCGCGGTGCGGCCAGAGCGGTGCAGGTAGGCCTTGTGCTCCGTGGGCGGGTCGACGTGCACGACGAGCTCGACGTCGTCGACGTGCACGCCGCGCGCCGCCACATCCGTCGCCACGAGCACGCGCACCGAACCGGACGCGAACGCCGCGAGGTTGCGGTCGCGCTGCGGCTGCGAGAGGTTGCCGTGCAGGTCGACCGCCGGGATGCCGGATGCCGTGAGCTGCTGCGCGAGCTTCTTCGCGTGGTGCTTGGTGCGCAGGAACAGGATGCGGCGCCCGGTACCTGCGGCGAGCGTGTGCACGAGCTCCTTCTTCGCATCGACGTCGGCCGTGCCGAACACGTGGTGGGTCATCTTGGCGGGCGGCTGGTCGATCTCGTTCACCGAGTGCAGCACGGGGTCGTGCAGGAAGCGGCTCACGAGCTTGTCGACCCCGTTGTCGAGGGTCGCCGAGAACAGCAGGCGCTGGCCGTCCGCGGGGGTCGCCGCGAGGATGCGCGTGACGCCGGGCAGGAAGCCGAGGTCGGCCATGTGGTCGGCCTCGTCGATGACGGTGATCTCGATCGCGTCGAGGCGCACGAGCCGCTGGCGCATCAGGTCTTCGAGACGGCCCGGGCACGCGACGACGATGTCGACACCCTCGCGGAGCGCGGAGGCCTGGCGGTTCTGCGAGACGCCGCCGAAGATCGTCGTGACGCGCAGGCCGTACACCGCAGCGAGCGGCGCGAGGGTGGCGGCGATCTGGGTCGCGAGCTCGCGCGTGGGGGCGAGCACCAGGCCGAGCGGCAGCCCGCTGCGGCGTCGCCCGCCCGCGAGCGCGGTGCCGAGGCGCGCGACGAGCGGCAGCGCGAAGGCGATCGTCTTGCCGGAGCCGGTGCGGCCGCGGCCGAGCACGTCGCGTCCGGCGAGCGTGTCGGGCAGGGTGTCGGCCTGGATGGGGAACGCCTCGGTCTTGCCGTCGGCCGCGAGGGCCGCGACGAGCGGGGCGGGCACGCCGAGCGTGCGGAAATCGGTGGTCATGGGGTGCTTTCGGATTGCGCGCGAGTGCGCGGGAGGGCGAGCGTGCCGGACGGCACGTCGGGTCGCCGGGAAAAGATGTCAGCCGGGGTGCGATCCGAGCGGATCGGGCGGCGAGGGATGCGTTCACGACGCGGGCGCGGAACTGCGCCGTTGCCACTCTAGCGGGTTTCGGCGCGTGACGGGCGGGTTCGGGGCGGATGCGCAGCCGCCGCTAACCTCGCAGGCATGGTGTCGCCGCGTGCCCAGAGCTCCTACCAGGTCCGTTTCGAGTGGGGGGCGGAGGGTGCCGCCGCGGTGTCGGACGGCGCGCACGCCGTCGTCTGGGTCGACGAGCTGGGCGGGGAGGAGGTGCCCGAGCTCGGCGTCCCGGTCATCGCGGGGGCGCTGCGCAGCGCGGATGCCGTTGCCCGCTGGTCGCTCGTGCGGCAGGGGGAGCTCGGCGGGCGTTTCGTGATCGCGGTCGTCGCCGCGGGGGCCAGGCAGCCGGACGGCTCGCTGCGGTTCGCGGTCGAGGACCTGCTCGCGGCCGGTGCCGTCATCGAGGCGATCGCCGAGCTCGGCATCGACCACCAGTCGCCAGAGGCGGCGGCCGCCGCATCCGCCTACCGGGGGCTCCGCACCGCGACCCGCCACCTCGTGACGGCCTCCGTCTCGGCCCGCGAGCTCGGCGGGGTGCAGCCCGACCTCGCCCCCGTCGAGGCGGTCGAGCGCCTGCGGTAGCGGCCTGTTCCGCCGCCGCTCTCTCCTCGCCCCCGGGTTTCGCAACTCAGGACAATGCTGCGGATCTCGCCCGGATGGTGCCTTCTTGGCACGTTTCTCCTGAGTTGCGAAGCTCGTGAGTTTCGCAACTCAGGACAAGGCCGCCGATGTGCGGATTGCGGAGACCGATCGGCGACATTCTCCTGAATTGCGAGATCAAGGGCGGGGACCCGCCCGGGGACCCCGGCTACCGCCGAGCCCACCTGATCCGCAGCGCCGGATCGAAGCGCCGCGAGCACACCCCGCAGGAGCTCGGCCGTGTGGGCCGCCGGTAGCGATAGCTGAGGTGCCCGTTCGGGCAGGTGCCCACCCACGGTGCGAGCTCGGTCGGCAGCGGGCCGTCGTGCGTGCGCCCGCCGACGTAGCCGAGATCGGCCGCCACGGCGCGCCAGTGGGCGCCGTGCCCGGCCGCACGCCCGGCGATCGCGTGCGCGACCTCGTGCAGCAGCACCTGGTGGATGTCGTCGTCCTCCGAGAGGCGTGCGATGTGCCGCGACACGGAGATGCGCTTCGCGGTGTAGTCGCACAGTCCTGCGCGGGTCCTGGCGTGGTCGAAGGCGAAGCTCCACGAACCATCGAGGTGCAGACGGATGAGCGCGTCCGCCCAGGTGCGCACCCGCGCCAGTTCCGTCATGCCCCTATTCCAGCACCGCCCGCCGACGTCCCGCCGACGGCTCAGCGTTTCGGGGGAATCTGGAACACGCCGCGACCCGGGGGAGGAGAGGCCACGGCCGTGGCATCCGTCACGGCCGCCGCCCCCGCGACCCACGCCTGCAGCGCCTCGCCGTGCACGAGCTGCGCCGGATGCGGACCTCCCGCGAGCAGCCGCGGCATCCAGTCCAGCGGCAGCGCCGACGGCGACGCCGCGAGCACGAAGTTGCCGAACCGCCGTCCCTTGACCACCTGCGCCTCGCCCAGCACCGCGACGTCCGCGAACACCGCGCAGAGCGTCGCCGCCTGCCCGCGCGCGAACGCCGCGCCCTGACCGTCGGCGATGTTCGCGAGCAGCACCCCGTCGGGGGCGAGGAAGCTCGCGCACTCCCGGTAGAACTCGACGCTCGTCACCTGCGCGGGCGTGCGCGCGCCCGAGAAGACGTCGACGACGAGCAGGTCGACCGCACCGCGCAGGCCCGCGGGCAGCCGGCCGAGCGTCTCCCGAGCGTCGCCGTAGCGCACCCGGATGGAGGCGTCCCTTGGCAGCGGGAGCACCTCCCGCACGAGCTCGACGAGGGCAGGCTCGAGCTCGACCACCTGCTGCCGCGACCCCGGCCGCGTCGCCGCGATGTACCGCGGGAGGGTGAGCGCCCCCGCCCCGAGATGCAGGGCGGTGATGGGCTCGCCGGGATCCCGCAGCTCGTCGACGACGTGGCCCATCCGCGCGATGTACTCGTAGAAGAGGTGCGTCGGGTCGACCGGGTCGACATGCGACTGCGGGGTGCCGTCGACGACGAGCTCGAAGCCGCCGGTCAGCCTGTCCCGCCGCACCTCGGCGCGCATCCCGTTCGACAGGCGCGCGTTCGGCAGCTCATCCACCTCGCCATTCTCTCCTCGCCTGGCACCGTTTCGGCCGGATGGCACCGGCGAAACCGTGCCATCCGGCCGAAACCGAACCCGCGGCGGGGCGGTTATAGACCCGCGTGAAACGAAAGTCAAGGATTGAGTGGACACGTCGCGTCGTCGCGTCCTATAGTTGTTCTTTGCGCTCCCCCTTCACCCTGCCCTCATATTGCGGTCGGCCGGTGTGTGCCCGGAGGCGGTTCCCGAATATGACGGCGGGACGTCTCACGGCTGGTCCGGGCGCCTCCTCACTGACCGACACCAATTGAGACCGCCGGGTCTCACGGAGGTTGTTTACCCTTGGCTGCTGCGCGCTCCGCATCCAGTAAGAACTCCCCTAAGAACGGTCGCGGCGCTTCGCGGCTCTCGTTCGCCAAGATCACGGACACCCTGACGGTTCCGGATCTTCTCGCCCTTCAGACCGAGAGCTTCGACTGGCTCGTCGGCAACGAGGCGTGGAAGGCGCGCATCGCGGGCGACCCCGCGGCGTCGACCACGACGGGCCTCGACGAGATCTTCGAGGAGATCTCCCCCATCGAGGACCTCGGCGAGACGATGCAGCTGAGCTTCTCGAGCCCGGAGCTCGAGGAGCCGAAGTACTCCATCGAGGAGTGCAAGGAGCGCGGCAAGACCTACGCCGCCCCGCTCTACGTCAACGCGGAGTTCATGAACCACATGACCGGCGAGATCAAGACCCAGACGGTCTTCATGGGCGACTTCCCGCTGCAGACCT
>JASGGJ010000141.1:0-4458 GCA_047605085.1 Protaetiibacter sp. | reverse complement strand
ACGGTGGCGATCAGCTCTTCCGCCGACCGCACACCCCGGGTGGCGGCGAGCCCGGTGCGGCCGAGTTCCCTCCGGGAGCGGTGGGCGATCTCCCCCGCGATCACCGCGGACACCGCATCCACCCGGCGCCGCACCTCGGCCAGGATCCGCTGGGTGCCGATCAGCTCCTCATCCGCCCACGCGGTCACTTGCGGCAGCACCAGAGGGGTGGCCGGGTCGCCGAGGGTGGCGCACATGTGATCGATGGTAGACATGCGTCCATTATCCAACTGGTCGAATATAAATACCAGGCCAGATGCCGGATTCGTGGACAAGACATACCCCCACGAGGATGGGGAGGAGACGACGACGCGACGCCACCTCACGCAACCGCGACCGGGGGTTTCGATACGCGGCTCCGCCGCTACACAACCACCGGAAGAGCACCGCTCAGCGCCGCCACACAACCACCGGAAGAGCGCGGCGGGCACGAAGGGCGCCTACTCCGCCGCCGCATCCCCTTCCGCCCCGGGCGCGACGCTCTCGCCCGCCGCGGCAGCCGCATCCGCCGCCGCGGTGCCGGCGCGGTGCTCGGCGACCCAGCCCTCGAGGTTGCGCTGCGGGGCGACGTTCATCGCGAGCGCCCCGGGCGGCACGTCCTTGCGAATGACGGTTCCGGCCCCCGAGTACGCCCCGTCGCCGATCGTGACCGGCGCGACGAAGACGTTGTGCGAGCCGGTGCGCACGTGCGAGCCGACCGTCGTGCGGTGCTTCGCGACCCCGTCGTAGTTGGCGGTGATGGTGCCCGCACCGATGTTGGAGCCCTCCCCCACCTCGGTGTCGCCGATGTACGACAGGTGCGGCACCTTGGAACCCCGGCCGATCTTGGCGTTCTTCGTCTCGACGAAGGTGCCGATCTTGCCCCCGCCCGCGAGTTCGGTGCCGGGCCGCAGGTAGGCGAACGGGCCGACCTCGGCGAACGCCTTGATGACGGCGAGCGTCGCATCCGTGCGCGTGATGACCGCACCCTCCCCCACCTCGCAGTCCACGAGCGTCGTGTCGGGTCCGATGACGGCGTCGCGCTCGATCGTGGTCGCGCCGGAGAGCCGCGTGCCGGGAAACAGTTCGGTGTCCTCGCCGATCGAGACGGTCAGGTCGATCCAGGTGGTCGCCGGATCGTGCACGGTGACGCCGTTCAGCTGGTGCCCGCGCACGATCAGGGCGTTGAGGCGCGCGGCCTGCTCGGCGAGCTGCGCACGGTCGTTGACACCGGCGACCCGCCAGTTCTCGGCGACCGGCACGGCGGCGACGGGGGCGGATGCGGCGCGCAGCAGGGCGACCACCTCGGTCAGGTACTTCTCGCCCTGGGCGTTGGCGGCGCCGATCCGCGGCAGCAGCTCACGCAGCGCAGCGGCCGAGAACACGTAGCTGCCCGAGTTCACCTCGGTGATCGCGAGCACCGCGTCGTCGGCGTCCGTGTGCTCGACGATCGCCGAGACGCCGCCGGAGCCGTCGCGCACGACCCGCCCGTAACCGCTCGCGTCGTCGAGCACCGCGGAGAGGATCGTGGCGGATGCCCCGGTCGAGCGATGCTCCTCGACGAGCGCCCTGAGGGTGACGGCGTCGAGCAGGGGCACGTCGCCCGAGACGACGACGACCTCCCCCTCGAACCCGGCTGGCAGCGCCTCGACGGCGAGCTCGACGGCACGGCCGGTGCCAGGCACCTCGTCCTGATCGACGACGATCGCGTCGTCGGCGTACTCGAGCACCGCCGCGGCGACCGCCTCGCGCTGATGCCGCACGACGACCTCCACGTAGGCGGGCTCGAGGTGGCGGGCCGTGGTGAGCACGTGCGCGATCATGGGGAGCCCCGCGATCGGATGCAGCACCTTGGCGCGCTTGGAGCGCATCCGCTTGCCCTCCCCGGCGGCGAGGACGATGACGGCGAGGCGGGGGTCGGTCATAGTCCCATTCTGCCGCGTCGGATGCGGCATGGTTCGGCGGCATGATCGCGAACTCGCTGTCCACGCCGCGCAGAGGCATCCTCTAGGGTCGTCGCATGGGGGTGACGGCGCACGCGTATCTCACGGGCTTCGGCAGCTACCTCCCGGGCGAGCCGGTCGACAACGACGGCATCGTGTCGCGGCTCGGCGGCGACGACCCCGTGACCGAGCGCATCCGGCGGCGCATCCTCGAGCAGAACGGCATCCGCCGGCGCCACTACGCGCTCGACGAGCACGGAGAGGTGACCGAGCTCAACGAGGGGCTCGCGGTGAAGGCGCTGCAGGCGGCTCTCGCGGACCGCGGGATCGCGGCGTCCGAGCTCCGGATGCTCGCGACCGCCACGACGATCGGCGACGCGCTCGTGCCCGGCTTCGCCTCGATGGTGCACGGACGCCTCGGCGGCGGGCCGATGCAGCTGCTGAGCGCGTCGGGCGTGTGCGCCTCGAGCCTCGCAGCGCTGGATGCGGCGGTCGCCAAGATCCGGCTGGGCGACCATCCCCGCGCGGCGGTGGTCGGCTCGGAGCTTCCGAGCCGCAGCCTCCGGCAGCGGCGGTACGACGGCATCAGGGCCGGGATGGACGCGCACTTCCTGCGCTGGATGCTGTCGGATGGCGCGGGCGCGGTGATCGTCGAGTTCCAGCCGCACCCGGACAAGCCGTCGCTGCGGGTCGACTGGGTGCGGCACGTGTCGCTCGCCCACGAGCACCCGGTGTGCATGCGCGCCGGGATGTCGGGCGACGAAGCGGAGGTCGGCGGCACCTGGCAGGATCTCGCGATCGATGACGCGGACGCCGCCGGCATGTTCCTGCTGCGGCAGGACGTCAGCATGCTCGACGATCTCGCGGGCGCCGGTATCGCGCAGTTCGAGGAGCTCGTCGACATCGGCCTCGTCGACGTGCGGCACCTCGACCACGTCATCTGCCACTACAGCACCAACGTCTTCCGCGACGTCGCCTTCGAGGCGCTGCGCCGCCGCGTCCCGACCCTCGACACCGACCGCTGGTTCTCGAACCTCGAGACGCGCGGCAACACGGGCGCCGCGAGCATCTTCATCGCGCTCGAGGAGGCCTGGCGCACGGGCCGCTTCGCGCCGGGCGAGACGGTGCTGCTCGCCGTGCCCGAGTCCGGCCGCTTCTCGTTCGCCTTCGCCCACCTCACCGTCGTCGCACCACCCGACCAGCAAGGAGCCACACCGTGACCCTCACCACCGATGCCGTCGCCACCGCAACCCTGCCAGAGCGGCTCGCCGCCGTCTGGCTCGAACTCGAGGAGCACCTCGCGCGGGTCCCCGTGCTGCAACGCCTCGCCGAGGGCACCGTGACCCTCGAGGACTACCGGCGCCTCCTGTTCAACCTGCGCCAGCAGGTCGTCGACGGCTCACCGTGGATCTCGCGCGCCGCATCCAACTTCGACATCGCCCACTTCGAGCTGCGCTCGGCCGCGATCCGGCACGCCGAGGAGGAGCACCGCGACTTCCTCATGATCGAGCGCGACTACGTCGCGGTCGGCGGCACCCTCGAGGAACTGCGCGCCGGACGCAAGAACCTCGGCTCGGAGGCGCTCTCGGGCTACATGTTCAGCTACGCCGACCGGCCCAACCCGGCCGGCCTGCTCGGTGCCATGTTCATCATCGAGGGTCTCGGGGCCCGCCGCGCGGCCGAGTGGGCGGCGCGCTTCCAGGAGGTGCTGGGGCTCGCCGACAACCAGGTGCACTTCATGCGCTACCACGAGCAGGCCGACGCCGGGCACACCGGCGACATGGACGCCATCCTCACCTCCGGCATCCTCTCCGAGGCGGATGCCGACGAGGTCGTGCGGTGCGCCCAGGTCGTCGCGCGGCTCTACGCGCTGCAGCTCGAGGAACTGGATCGCTGAGGTGGCGGAGTTCGTCCGCTCCGACCCGAGCATGTGGGAGGCGGTGTACGCCGACCCCTCGGTGCCGCTCGACCGTGCGCTCGTGCGGCAGATCATCGACGACCAGCGGCGCCTGTCCCGGCGCTGGCTGTACCCGATCGCGCGGGTCGCGTCGCGCGTGCTCGTCGGCATCGTCTCGGTCGTGAAGCGCGTGCTGCCGTTCCGGTGGATGCCGCTGTCGATGATGGACTTCCTGTGCATCTGGTTCCTGCGCCGCTTCGTCTCACCGGATGCCGTCGAGCTGCTGATCCGGCACTTCGTGGTCGAGACGAATCTCGTCAACTTCATCATCCGCAACACGAACGTTCCCATGGATCCCGTGACGCTGCGCCCGGAGGCGCTCTCGGGGCTCGGCGATCACGCGGTCGTCGAGCACGACGTCAACGTCTACGACGTGCTGATCGCCCTCGACGGGGTGCCCCTCGAGCGGACCGGCCCGCTCGACTTCGCGCAGCTCGACATCCCGGTGCTCGACGCCGAGCGCGAGCGCCGCCGCCTCATGCGCCTCGACATCCAGACGGCGCTGTGCTTCATGAACATCCCGTTCTCGATGGCGCTCAC
>JASGGJ010000140.1:0-4507 GCA_047605085.1 Protaetiibacter sp. | reverse complement strand
TGACGGCGCAGTCGCCGTAGACGAGCACCCGGTCGGCGAGCGCCATGAGGAACACGCTCGACACGACCGAGACGCCTGGCGCGGTCTTCACGATCTCGAACGCCGGACGGATGGTGTGCGCCGTCGTGTGCTTCGCCCCCGACACCATCCCGTCGGCGAGCCCCAGGTGCACCATCATCGTGCCGAAGTACGAGACATCGGTCACGGTGTCGGCCGCGAGCTCGGGCGAGACGCCCTTGTGAGCGCGCAGCCGCGCGTACTCCGCCGCGAAGCGGTCGTGCAGTTCCCGGTCGCTCGTCGAGAGGATGCGCGTGTCGCCGAGCTCGAGGCCGAGCGCGGCGGCGCGGGCGCGCACCGCATCCACCTCTCCCAGGATCGTGAGGCGCGCGATGCGGCGCTTCACGACGATCGCCGCCGCCTGCAGGATGCGGTCGTCGTCGCCCTCCGGCAGCACGATGTGCTTGCCCGCGGCGCGGGCGCGCTCGACGAGGGTATGCTCGAAGCGGATCGGGGTCATGGCGCCGCCGGAGCCCGGCAGGCTCAGCAGCCGGACCAGCTCGGCCGCGTCGACGTGCTCCGCGAAGAGGCTCAGGGCCCTCGCGTGCTTGGCGGGGGAGTCGGCGGCGAGCCTGCTGCGCGCCTGGGCGACGCGCACGGCCGTGTCGAAGGTCGAGTGCGGGGTGACGGCGATTGGCAGCGGGGTGCCGAGGCCGTCGATGAGCCGCTCAATCGCGGGCTCGATCTCGAAGCCGCCGTTGAGGATGATGCCGGTGAGCGCGGGGAAGGTCTGCGACAGTTGCGCGGCCATGGTGCCGACGAGCACCTCGGAGCGGTCGCCCGGCACGATGACGATGCCGCCGGCGTGCAGCCGCGGCAGCACGTTGGGCAGGCTCATCGCCGCGATCGTGGTGCCCATGACGGGGCGGTCCAGGCTCGCCTCGTCGCCGCGCACGAGGTGCGCCTCCGCCGCCGCGAGCACGGTGCGCAGCAGCGGCGCCTGCAGTTCGGCATCCTCCGCGATCGCCCAGGCGGGCAGCCCCGTCGCGCTCGCGACCTCGGCGGCGATCTGCCCGGCTTCGTCCGGATCGGCACGGTTCACGACGATCGCGAGCACCTCGGCGTGCTCCACACGCAGCTCGCCGAGCGCGATCTGCGCGATCTCGGCGCACTGCCGAGGCGTGCGCGCCTCGTCGCCCTCTGCCTGCCGTCCCCCGGCCACGAGCACGACGGGGGCGGCGAGGTTCGCCGCGATCCGCCCGTTGGTGGCGAGCTCGGTCGGCGTTCCGACGTCGGTGTAGTCGGAGCCGAGGATGAGCACGGCGTCGCAGCCCTCCTCGACCTCGGCGTAACGCTCGACGATCGTGGCGAGGGCGGCATCCGGATCCTCGTGCAGGGTGTCGTAGTCGACGCCCACGCAGTCCTCGTAGCGCTGCCCTGCGCTCGCGTGCGCGACGAGCAGCTCCAGGATGAAGTCGCGCTCGACGTCGCCCCGCACGATGGGACGGAACACCCCGACCCGGCCCACGGATGCCGTGAGGGTCTCCAGCAGCCCCACCGCGACGGTCGACTTGCCGGTGCGCCCCTCGGCGCTCGTCAGGTAGATGCGGGTCGCCACGGCGTCCACGCTACGCGAGCGGCGGGGTGCGCGGGTGGGCCCTTCGGCCCGCACGGGACCTTGGTCCCTGACGCGCGGCCGCCCGCATCCGGATGCTTGAACCGTGAGGTCGCGGCGCGCGCGGCCGCGTGGAGGAGGCGCAGTGGATCCCCTGGAGATCGCCAGGTGGCAGTTCGGCATCACGACCGTCTACCACTTCATGATGGTCCCCCTGACCCTCGGGCTCGGTCTCGTGGTCGCGATCCTGCACACCATGTGGGTGCGCACCGGCGACACCATCTGGCTGCGGATGACGAAGTTCTGGGGGAAGCTCTACCTCATCAACTTCATCATGGGCGTCGCCACCGGAATCGTGCAGGAGTTCCAGTTCGGGATGGCGTGGAGCGAGTATTCGCGCTTCGTCGGCGACGTGTTCGGCGCCCCGCTCGCGATGGAGGGGCTGCTCGCCTTCTTCGTCGAGTCGACGTTCCTGGGGCTGTGGATCTTCGGCTGGGACCGGCTGCCGAGGCGCGTCCACCTCGCCACCGTCTGGCTCGCGGTGATCGGATCGTGGATCTCCGCGTTCTTCATCATCGCCGCGAACTCGTGGATGCAGCATCCGGTCGGTGTCGAGCTCGTCGACGGCCGCCCCGTGCTCATCGACATCGGCGCGGTGCTCCTCAATAACACCGCCTGGGCCGCCTACCCGCACACCCTGGCCGGCTCGGTCGCGGTCGCCGGCGGATTCCTGCTCGGCATCGCCTGGTACCAGCTGTGGCGCCGCCGCCGCGACGGGATCGACACCGTGGATGCGAGCGGTCGCGTCGTCGTCGGCGCCGCTCCCGAGATCCCCGGTCGCGACGCGGCCGACCACCGGGTGTGGCTCAACTCGCTGCGGATCGGGGCCGTCGCCGCGATCCTCGGCTTCGGCGCCGTCGCGATCACGGGCGATGCGCAGGCGAAGCTCATGTACGAGCAGCAGCCGCTCAAGATGGCCGCCGCCGAGGCCGCCTGCCACACCGGCACGAGCTTCTCGGTGCTCTCGGTCGGCAGCCTCGGCTCGCAGGACTGCGACGACGTCGTGCCCGTCGTCGAGATCCCCGGGCTCCTGTCGTTCCTCGCGAAGGGCGACGTCACGACGGACGTACCTGGCATCAACGAACTCATCCCGCAGTACCGGGAACTGTACGGCACGACCCTGCCCGACGATCCGCTCTACGGCGAGCGCGCGGGTCAGGAGATCCAGTACCTGCCGATCATGGAGGTCACCTACTGGGGCTTCCGGATCATGATCGGCTTCGGCGCGCTCGCCGCCTTCGCGGGGGCCGTCGCCCTGTGGCTCACCCGCAAGGGCACCGTGCCGGCCTCGAAGCCGCTCATGCAGCTCGCGGTGTTCGGCATCCTGGCACCGTTCGGGGCGAACGCGGCGGGCTGGATCTTCACCGAGATGGGACGCCAGCCCTTCGTGGTGGCTCCCAACCCCACCGGCATCGACGGGGTGTTCATGTTCACTGCGGCCGCGGTGTCGCCGGGCGTCGACGGCCGCGAGATCGTGTTCTCGCTCGTGGCGCTCGGCCTCGTCTACCTCGTGCTGATGGTCGTCGAGGTCATGCTGCTCGTTCGCTACACGCGGGCCGGCATCGCCGGGGTGCTGCCAGGCCACTTCGCCGCCCACGACGACACCGCAGGCGAGGATGCCGACGCTGTCGACCGCGACGACGTCCTGGCGTTCGCGTACTGAATCGAAACGGAGACAAGAAGATGGATGCGCTTCCCGTCGTCTGGTTCATCGTCATCGCCGTGCTGTGGACCGGCTACATCCTGCTCGAGGGCTTCGACCTCGGCGTGGGCATGCACATGCTGTTCAGCACCCGCGACGAGAAGGACCGTCGTGTGATGCTCAACGCGATCGGCCCGGTGTGGGACGGCAACGAGGTCTGGTTGCTCACCGCGGGCGCCGGAACCTTCGCGGCCTTCCCGCTCTGGTACGCCTCGCTGTTCTCGGCGCTGTATGTGCCGCTCGTGCTCGTGCTGCTCGGCCTCATCCTGCGGGCGGTCTCGATCGAGTACCGGGGCAAGCTCGTGTCGGCGGCCTGGACGCGGTTCTGGACGTGGTCGATCGGCCTCGGCTCGGCGGTGGCGGCCTTCGGCCTCGGTGCCGGCCTCGCCCTCACCACGACGGGCCTGCCGATCGACGCGAACGGCGACCGCGTCGGCGGCCCGTTCGTGTGGCTCACCCCGGTGGCCGTGCTCGGGGGGCTCGCGCTCGTCGGCTTCTGTCTCGTGCACGGTGCCACCTTCCTGGCGCTCAAGACCGACGGTCCGGTGCGCGAGCGGATGGGGCACCTCGTGCCGCGACTGGCTCCCTTCGCGCTGCTGCCGATCGCCGGGTGGGCGATCCTCGTGGAGGTGGCGAGCGGCAAGGTGCTCAGCTGGGCGCTGCTGCTGCTCGCGGTCGTCGCGGGGGTGCTCGCCTGGTTCGCTGCCCGCCGCCGCCGCGAGGGCTGGGCGTTCACCGGCTTCGCGGCCTTCGGCGCGCTCGGGGCTGCATCGATCTTCGCGGCCGTGTTCCCCGTCGTGCTGCCCTCGACGATCGATCCGGCGTTCGACCTGACGATCTGGAACGCGGCGAGCGGCAGCTACACGCTCACCGTCATGACGATCGTGACGGGCATCGCGCTCCCGTTCGTGCTCGCCTACCAGGCGTGGACGTACTGGGTGTTCCGCAAGCGCCTCTCGCCCGCGCAGCTGCCGGAGCCGCACGAGGTGGTTCCCGCGGTGCGTCCGGATGCCGTCGCCGGCTCGCGCTGAGATGGGCCGGGAACGCGCCCCGCGTCCCCGCCCCGAGCTGGGGCCGGGGGGTGCGGCTTCCCTCGTGCCGGTCGTGCTCGCGAGCCTCGCGAGTACGACCGG
>JASGGJ010000139.1:0-4507 GCA_047605085.1 Protaetiibacter sp. | reverse complement strand
GGGGCTGCTGAACCTGCGCCGACTGAACCTGCGCCAGGGGGATGGCCTGGATCGTCGGATCCGGCAGATTGCTCGAGGGCGGGCCGACGGGCGCCGGCATGACGGGCGGCGTGATGGGTGTCGTGTACGCCGTCCAGCCGCGCCCGTCCCACCAGCGCTGCATCAGAGCATTGCTGGGGTCCGGGTACCAAGCCGCCCGCGGCGACGCTCCCATGTTGTCCGACACGTTCAGCCCCCACTGTGTCCGTGATGGATCGAGCCTATGCGCCCACGGCCACGAGGCTCAGTCCCCCTTTCGGGTGAGGGAGCGGCTCGCGGCGACCGGACCGGATCAGTCGATCGCGAACGCGTAGCTGTAGTCGCCCGTGTCGGTGTCGATGCTGACCCAGAGCACGTGATGCGAGCCGTCGGGTGCGGTGACGTCGCAGCTGTAGATCGAGCCGACCGTGATGGCGTCCGCGATCGGCGGGCAGCTCACCGCCGAGGCCTGCCCGGAGCCGACGAGCGCGTCGCGCACCTCCGACTGGATGCGTACCGCGGTCTGGACGCCGGGGACGGCGCCGCCGAACCACGCCGCCGCCGGCGCGGCGAACAGGCCCGCCATCAGCAGAGTCCACGTGATCAGCTGACCCCAGCTCTTCGGCACACGCAGGGCGCGCACGAGCAGGTACACCGGAGCCGTCAGGGCGACGGTCGCGATCGGCAGCGGCGCGTGGCCCCAGCGGACGAGCTTGCGCCGGTCGAGGACGGCGAGCACGACGACCGCCGCGTAGACGACGACGAGCGCGACGATCCCCGTGACCAGGCTCGGCGTCAGGTACAGCCAGGCCCAGATCGCCGTCAGCAGACCCGCGGCGAGCAGGATGGGCGTGAAGGAGATGATCCAGCTCTCGGCCGTCGAGGTGGGGCGGAGGCGCGTGCCGGTTCGCTCGGCGGCGGGACTCGCGAAGCTCGCCTCGAGCCGGGCCGACTCGGCGTCGGCGGTGTCGAGCCCGGGTCTCGCCCGGGTGTGGTCGGTCCAGGCGATGCCGTTCCACCAGCGCACCTGCCCGGAGTCGGACGGATCCTCATACCATCCGGCAGGAACCACTCTGGTCGCCTGATCGGTCACGGGAACCACCTTCTGTGCAGTGCTTTCGGGTTCGGGGATGAGGTCATCGACCACGCGGGTCGAGACTCATCTATCGGTGGTGAAGACGCCCCAGTCGTCGACGCGCCAGTCGATCCAGCCGTTCTTGCGCTGAAGGCTGACCTCGACGTCGAAGACCTTGGTGGAGCTGACCGCCGAGCAGACCATCGTGTCGCCGATGAGCAACGGGGGAACGTCGGGGCAGGTCGCCGTGACGTCCGCGCCGATCGCGCTGGCCTGCTCGGAGATCGACTGCTCGGCCTCTTCGGAGAACACCCCGGGGGCGAGGGCCATCACCATGCCGGGGATCGCGATCGCTGAGCAGATCAGCACGATCGTGAGCGCCGACCAGGTCAGGAAGGGGCGCAGGCCCCGGCCGGTCTCGCGCACGACGTTCGACATCCGCGCGATGAGGTACACGGGGGCGCCGAGGAACGCCCAGTCCCAGTTCGCCGTCCGGGTGTGGCCCGCCCGGTGCAGCATCGTGCGGTCGATGACGGCGAGGATCACCGTGGCGATGTACGAGCCGAACAGGATGATGCCGGCGAACAGTGCGGAGTCCTCCCCGGCGTTGCCCGCGACGAGGAACATGAGCGCGAGCACGAGCATGATGATCGGCATGAGCGCGATGATCCACACCGGGCCGGTGTTGACGGCGAGACCGCTCTCCGCCATCACCGCACGCCGCGTGAGCGGTTGCGAGAGGTCGCGATCGGCGAACACCGACGGCGCGTAGCTGAAGTTGTTGAAGGCGGATGCGTCGAAGTTCGTCGTCGTGAAGGCGCCGACGCCGGCGGCCGCGTTCGGGTCGATCTGGAACGACGGCATCGCGTCGAACCCCGAGAAGCTCTGACGCGCCCTCGGGAGCTGCGCCTCCGAGGGGTCGATCGGAACGCCGAGCAGGTCGTCGTAGCTCGTGTCGAGAAGGAAGGGCGCGCTCGTCGGGGCGTCCCCGATGTGGTGGTCCTGCGCGTACTGGAGTCCGGGGGATACGACCTCCTCGGCCTGGCGCTGCTGCATGGCGGGCGCCGCCTCGAGCGAGAGCACCGGGTCGGCGGTCGCGAACGCGGCATCCGCGGCCGGCTGGCCGGTTCCGGACTCGGGATGCAGCTCCTCGCGGATGTCGTCGGTCAGGAACTCGTCGTCGTCGGCGTAGGCGAGCTTCGCCGTGACGGTCTCCTGGGCGACCATCGGCTGGCGTGCGTCAGAGGTGTGCTCGGTCCAGGCGTGGTTGTCCCACCAGCGCAGCTGGGGAAGCCCGAGCGGATCGGGATACCATCCGGCCGGCACATGGCTGTCCTCGTCCGCCATGAAATACCATCCTCACCGCGTCCCGTGGGGGAGGGCTCTCGGAATGCTTCCCCCGACGGAACGACTCGTTCGTCCGGCCCATGATACGGGCGGGTTCGAGGCGGCCGATAGACACTCACCTCCCCCCAAGCCTGGGGACACGGGACCCCTCGCCCGGGTGCGGCAGACTCGGGGGATGACCTCCGAGAGCCTCGCGACGCGCCTGCCGCGACCGTGGGATCCGGACCTCTTCCTCTCGGTCTTCGACGACTGGGCGCGCTCCCGCGGGCTCGCACTCTACCCGGCGCAGGAGGAGGCGGTGCTCGAGCTCGTGCTCGACCGGCACCTCGTGCTGAGCACGCCGACCGGCACCGGCAAGTCGCTCGTCGCGGTCGCCGCCCACGCCGCCGCGCTCGCCCAGGGACGGCGCTCCTTCTATACGGCTCCCCTCAAGGCGCTCGTGAGCGAGAAATTCTTCGACCTCGTCGCGATCTTCGGGGCGGAGAGAGTCGGGATGGTCACGGGCGACTCGAGCGTCAACCCGGACGCCCCCATCGTGTGCTGCACGGCCGAGATCCTCGCCAATCTCGCGCTGCGGCGAGGTGCGGAGGCGGAGGTCGACTCGGTCGTCATGGACGAGTTCCACTTCTACTCCGATCCGGAGCGGGGCTGGGCGTGGCAGGTGCCGCTGCTCGTGCTGACGCGCGCACGGTTCGTGCTCATGTCGGCGACCCTGGGGGACGTCTCGGCCATCACGGCGGACCTGGAGCGCCGCACCGGGCGCGAGGTGGCGCGGGTGACGGGCCTCGAGCGTCCGGTGCCGCTGCACTACCGCTACGCCGTGACGGCGGTGCATGAGCTCGTCGAGGAGCTGCTCGCCGACGGCCTCGCGCCGGTCTACATCGTGCACTTCTCGCAGGCGGCGGCCGTCGAGCGCGCGCAGGCGCTCGCGAGCGTGCGGGTCGCGAGTCGCGAGCAGCGGGACGCCATCGCCGTGGCCGTCGCGGGCTTCCGGTTCTCGACGGGCTTCGGCCAGACCCTCGGCCGCCTGGTGAGAGCGGGCATCGGCGTGCACCACGCCGGCATGCTGCCGCGCTACCGGCGGCTCGTCGAGCAGCTCGCCCAGCAGGGGCTGCTGCGGGTGGTCTGCGGCACCGACACCCTCGGCGTCGGCATCAACGTCCCCATCCGCACGGTGCTGCTCACCGGCCTGACGAAGTTCGACGGCACCCGGATGCGGCAGCTCACGGCGCGCGAGTTCCACCAGGTCGCCGGTCGCGCAGGCCGGGCCGGTTTCGACACGGCAGGTGAGGTCGTCGCCCTCGCCCCCGAGCACGAGATCGACAACGCCCGCGCCGCTGCCAAGGCCGGGAGCGATCCGAAGGCCCAGCGCAAAGTCGTGAAGAAGCGGGCGCCGGACGGATTCGTCAGCTGGGGCCCGGCGAGCTTCGAGCGGCTCATCGCGGCGGATCCGGAGCCGCCCACGAGCTCGATGCGGATGACCGCGGCCATGCTGCTCCAGCTGCTGTCGCGCCCCGGGGCGGATGCTCCCGCGGCCGAGGACGGCAGCGCCTTCCGTGTCGTGCGCGCCCTCGTGGCGGACAACCACGAGCCGGCGCCGCGGCGTGCCGCGCTCGCCCGCCGCGCGATCGCCCTGTACCGCACCCTGCGCACGGCGGGCGTCGTCGAGCAGCTCGGGGGCGGATTCGACGGCACCGCCCGCATCCGGCTCACCGTCGAACTGCAGCCCGACTTCGCCCTCAACCAGCCGCTGTCGCCGTTCGCGCTCGCCGCCCTCGAGCTGCTCGACCGGAACTCGCCAGACTACGCCCTCGACGCGGTGAGCGTCATCGAGGCGACCCTCGACGACCCGCGTCCCGTGCTTTCGCAGCAGGAGTTCCGCGCTCGCGGCGAGGCCGTCGCGGCGATGAAGGCCGAGGGGATCGAGTACGAGGAGCGGATGGAGCTGCTCGAGGCGATCAGCTGGCCCGCACCGCTCGCCGAGCTGCTCGAGCAGGCGTACGAGACCTTCGCCTCGAGCCAGCCCTGGATCCGCGACTTCGAGCTGCGACCCAAGTCGGTCGTGCG
>JASGGJ010000138.1:0-4511 GCA_047605085.1 Protaetiibacter sp. | reverse complement strand
TCGGCCGCCTCGTTCGCCAGCACCGCGAACACGGCGTTCGCCTGGGTCGCCTGGCCGAACGAGAGCCCCGAGATCGAGCCGTCGGCGATGCCCGCCTCGAGCGCGGACCGGAGGCGCGCCGCCATCGCGTTCGCGTGCGCGGCAGAGCGCAGCCCGACCCCGTCGAACAGGGCGAGCAGCTGAGCGCTGAAGAAGCGCATCTTGCTCGCGAGCTGCATCGAGGTCTTCCGCAGTCGCACGATGTCGGACACCCGGCCGGGGTCGAGCACGACGACCGCCTCGACGGCGAGCGCACCGATCTTGGTGCCGCCGAAGCTGAGGACGTCGACCCCGGCATCCGTCGTGAACTCCCGGAACGGCACGCCGAGCGCGGCCGCCGCATTCCAGATGCGCGCGCCGTCCATGTGCACGGCGAGCCCCGCAGCGTGGGCGGCGTCCGCGAGCCGGCGCACCTCGTCCGGGGTGTACAGGGTGCCGAGCTCGGTCGTCTGGGTGATGGATACGGCGCGCGGCTCGGCGCGGTGCTCGTCGTCCATCCCCCACGTCTCGGTCGCGAGCAGTTCGGGGGTGAGCTTGCCGTCCGGGGTCGGCACGACGAGGAGCTTGAGGCCGGCGACCTTCTCGGGCGCGCCTCCCTCGTCGGTGTGGATGTGGGCGGTGCTCGTCGCGATCACGGAGCCCCAGCGCGGCAGCAGCGCGGTGAGCGCCACGACGTTCGCGCCCGTTCCGTTGAAGACCGGGAACACCTCCGCCCGCTCGCCGAACTCGGCGCGGATCACCTCACCGAGCCGTGCGGTGTAGGCGTCCTCGCCGTAGGCGATCTGGTGGCCGCCGTTGGCCGCGGCGATCGCCTCCAGCACCGCGGGGTGGATGCCGGCGTAGTTGTCGCTCGCGAAGCCGCGGAAGGAGCCGTCGTGCAGGGTCACCCGACCATTCTGGGGCGGTTTCGGCCGGATGGCGTGCTTTCGCGGGTGCCATCCGGCCGAAACCGCGCCACCTCAGCCGCGCAGCGCCTCGGCGAGCTTCACGCGCTGCCCGAGCCGCAGGAGCGAGTTCTCGTAGATCCGGGCGCCGAGAGCGATCACCCCGGTGCACGTCACGACGAGGATGACGAGCGCCACGAGCGGCTCCCACCACTGGGCGTCGCCCAGGAACAGGCGCAGCGGCATCCCGATCGGCGCCGAGAACGGCACGTACGACATGACGGCGACCACGGCCCGGTTGTCGTTGAAGAACACGGTCGCGAAGTACGGCAGCATGACGAGCATCGTGACGGGCGTCGTGGTCGAGCCGATGTCCTCGACGCGCGAGACCATCGCGCCGGTCGCCGCGAACAGCGACGCCAGCAGGACGAAGCCGAGAACGAAGAAGATCGCGAACCAGACGAACGGCATCCCGAGCCCGAGCAGCAGCTCGCTCTGCCCGGTGACGCTGAGCGCGACGATCGCGATCGCGAGCAGCAGCGCGACCTGGCCGAGTGCGAGGATCGTCGTGCCGAGGATCTTGCCCGCCAGCAGCACGCGGGTCGGGATCGTCGCGAGCAGGATCTCGACGATGCGCGTCTGCTTCTCCTCGACGACCGATTGCGCGATCGTCGAGCCGAAGGTCATCGCGGAGAGCAGGAAGATGATGCCGAAGCCGGTCGCGACGATGTAGCCGATGAACCCGGCTGCCCCGCTCGGATCGAGCAGCTCGACGCTCGGCGAGACGCTGAGCGCCTGCACGACCCCGGTCGGGATGCTGTCGTCGCCGAGCACGGTGAAGCCGAGCGGCGCGGCCTCGTCGGGGAGCAGGACCGCTGCGACCTCGCCCGCGCGCAGCAGTGCTTCGCCCTCCGCCCGGTCCGCGACCTCGCGCGCGTCGACGGCCGCATCCGCGGGCAGGGCGACCCCGCTCACGACCGCGACCTTCGGCTCGGCGGCGGTCGCCGAGAGGACCGCGCTGACGACGATCGAGCCCAGCACGAGCGCGAGCATGAGCCCCGTCGAGACGAGGAACGCGACCGAGCGCAGGCGCACCACGACCTCGCGCATCGCGACGAGCCACACGCTGCGGGCGGCCGAGTAGGGAAGGGTGGTGACGGCGCGCTCTGCGGTCATCTGACGACCTCCTTGAAGATCTGGGAGAGGGACGGATGCTGCCGCGCGAAGTCGGACACCGCGCCGCGCGCGACCGCGGCCTCGAGCACGCGCTGGGCGGCCTCCGGGGTCTCCGCGTCGAACAGGGCGTAGCCGCCGTCCGCCTCCACGACCGCGACCCCCGGCTGCGCGCGCACCCAGCCCGCGTCGCCGTCGGTCTGCAGCTGGTAGCGCAGCGTGGCGTGCTCGGCGCGCAGGACATCGCGGGGGCCCGCGGCGCGGATGGTGCCGTCGGCGATGATGACGAGGTCGTCGCACAGGCGCTCGACGATGTCGAGCTGGTGGCTCGAGAACAGCACCGGGATCCCGCGGTGGGCGCGTTCGGCGAGCACCTCGACGACGACGTCGACCGCGAGCGGGTCGAGCCCGCTGAACGGCTCGTCGAGGACGAGCACCTCGGGGTCGTGCACGAGGGAGGCCGCGATCTGGGCGCGCTGCTGGTTGCCGAGCGACAGCTTCTCGATCGTGTCGCCCGCCCGCTCGCCGAGCGAGAGACGAGCGAGCAGTTCGTCGGTGCTGCGCTTGGCGTCGGCGGGCGTCAGGCCGTGCAGGCGCGCGAGGTACACGAGCTGCTCGGCGAGCTTCATCTTCGGGTAGAGGCCGCGCTCCTCGGGCATGTAGCCGAAACGGCGGCGGCCGGTCGGTCCGAGCGGGGCACCGTCGAGGGTCACGGTGCCCGCGTCGGGCTCCAGCACGCCGAGGATGATGCGCATGGTCGTCGTCTTGCCGGCGCCGTTGCCGCCGACGAAGCCGGTCATGCGGCCGGGGGCCACGTCGAAGCTCACCTCGTCGAGCACGCGACGGGTGCCATAGCTCTTGCGAACGTCTCGGATCTCGAGCACGGAACCTCCCTGGGTCGTCCCCCACGCTACGACCGGCCCCCGCCATCCGCCTCCCCCTCGCGACGGAAGCCTCCCGGCGGAATGCCGCCCGCGGGAACCCGCCCCAGGGGATGCGGCCCGCGAGGAGGGGTCGCAAAGTGCTCGCAACACGCCGTCATGGGCGCACTTTGCGACCCCTCATGCGCGGCGCGGGGTCAGGCGCGGGCGAAGCCGGAGCGGTAGGCGTGCACGACCGCCTGGACGCGGTCGCGCACCCCGAGCTTCAGCAGGATGCTGGAGACGTGGGTCTTCACGGTCGCCTCGCCCAGGTAGAGCCGGCCGGCGATCTCGGCGTTGGACAGCCCCTCGGCCAGCAGCCGGAACACCTCGGCCTCGCGCTCGGTGAGTCCGGGTGCCTCGGCGTCGCCGGGCGCCGCGTCCGTCTCCCGCGTGCCGAAGCGCTCGATCACGCGCCGCGTCACGGCGGGGGAGAGCAGTGCGTCGCCCGAGGCGAGCACGCGCACCGCCTCGACGAGCTGCTCGGGGCTCGCGGTCTTCAGCAGGAACCCGGATGCGCCCGCCTCGAGCGCCTGGAAGAGGTAGTCGTCGCGGTCGAAGGTCGTGAGCACGAGCACGGCGGGGCCACCGGAGCCGGGCGCCCCGACGATGCGCCGCGTGGCCTCGAGCCCGTCGATCCCCGGGAGCTGCACATCCATGCACACCACATCCGGGTCGAGCTCGGCCGCGAGCTCGACCCCCGCGAGCCCGTCGGCCGCCTCGCCGACGACCTCCAGCCCGGGCTGGGCGTCGAGGATCCCCCGGAACCCCGTGCGCACGAGGGCCTGGTCGTCGACGAGCAGCACGCGGGTCATGCCTCCTCCCCGGCGGGGAGCGGGATGCGGGCGCGCACGAGGTAGCCGCCTCGGCTGCGGGGTCCCAGTTCGAGCGTGCCGCCCGAGACGGCGACCCGCTCACGCATCCCGAGCTGACCGAGCCCGCCCGGCAACCGTCGGACGGCGTGGCCGCCCGTGTTGGCGACCTCGAGCTCGACGTGGCCGGCGCCGTAGCGCACCCGCACGTCGGCCGTCGCGTCGGGGCCGCCGTGCTTGCGCACGTTGGTGAGCGCCTCCTGGGCGATGCGGTAGAGGTTGACGCTCACGATCGCGGGCACCTGCTGCACCTCGCCCACGACCCGGTAGCTGGTCGGCACCCCGGCGTCGACGGAGGCCTCGACGAGCTCGGGGAGGCGGTCGAGCCCGCGCGCGCCGTCGCTCGCCTCCTCGGGGTCGCGGAGCGTCGTGAGCATCTCGTGCAGCTCGCTGACGGTCTCGCGGCTGGTCTGCTCGATCGTCTGCAGCGCCGCGGATGCCGCATCCGGATCGAAGGACAGCACGGTACGCGCCGCACCCGCCTGGATGCCGATGACGCTCACGTGGTGCGCGACCGCGTCGTGCAGCTCGCGGGCGATGCGCAGGCGGTCGATGGCGACCGCCTGCGCGGCGGTGGGCCGGGGCGCGGGCGCGCGTTCGGCGGGGGGCGGGGCGCGGAGCCC
>JASGGJ010000137.1:0-4542 GCA_047605085.1 Protaetiibacter sp. | reverse complement strand
GCCGCATCGTCGAGCACGACCACGGGCACGATCCCGATGCGCTCGACGGCGTCGGCGGTCGAGGACGGGGCGGGGGTCTCCGGCACGGGGCGCTCCACATCGTTCGGTGTCCCGACCCGCGCTGGCGCCGGGCGGGTCGGCTCCAGCCTAGGCGTGCCGCCGAACCCCGCACGCGCTGCGGTGCGTCCGGTTCGCACGCTCGCGGCGTTGTCATCGGAGCCGATAGCGCCGCTATCGACTCCTCTTCCACCTTGCGATCGCACGAACCAGCCGCATCCTCGCTCGCGCACGGGGTTCGGCAACACGGCCCTAGGCGTGCCGCACCTCGCGACGGGCGTAGGCGGCCAGCGGCAGGGCGCGGGTGAGGTCGATCGCGGTCTCGATCGCCTCGTCGAGCCCGAGGCGGTGCTCGGCGACGAGCTTCGCGAGGTACCCCGCGTCGATGCGGCGCGCCAGGTCGTGCCTGGCGGGGATCGACGCGAAGGCGCGGGTGTCGTCGACGAAGCCGCTCGTGTTGGCGAAACCCGCGGTCTCGGTCGTGAGCTCGCGGAAGCGGGCGAGACCGCCAGGCGCGTCGAGGAACCACCACGGCGCCCCGAGCAGCACAGAGGGGTAGGCGCCCGCGAGCGGCGCGAGTTCGCGGCTGTAGCTGGTCTCGTCGACCGTGAACAGGATCATCCGGAAACGGGGATCGTGCCCGACGGCGTCGAGGAGGGGCCGCAGCGCGTGGGTGAACTCGATGCGCTCGGGGATGTCGAAGCCGAGGTCGGGTCCGTGGTCGCGCGCGACGACGGCGGAGTGGTCGCGCACGATGCCGGGGTGCAGCTGCAGCACGAGTCCGTCCTCGAGCGACATCCGGGCGCTCTCGAAGAGCAGGTGGGCCGCGAACGCCGCCGACTCGCGTTCGCCGAGCGGGCCATCGAGCGCGTCGCGGAACAGGCGGGCGGCCTCGGCGTCTGGCAGCGGTGTGGTATCCGCGGTGCGGTGCCCGTGATCGCTCGCGCGGGCGCCGGCCGCGACGAAGGCCTGTCGTCGCTCCCGCAGTGCCTCGAGGAAGGCGGGGTAGTCGCCGATCTCCCGGTCCGCGCGCTCGGCGAGCGTGCCGAGCTCGGCGCGCCAGCCTGGCCGGTGCGGGTGGAACAGCGCGTCCGGCCGGAAGGTCGGGATGACGCGCTCGCCCCAGCCGTCCGCGCGCAGGGCCGCGTGGTCGGCGAGGGTCGCTGAGGCCGGATCGGTGGTCGCGAGCACCTCGATGCCGAAGCGCTCGAACAGGGCGCGGGGACGGGACTGCGGGCGCGCCAGGGTGTCGAGCAGCTCATCGTAGATGGCGTCCGCGGTGCCGGCGGACGGCATCCGCGTCACCCCGAACACCTCGACGAGCTCGTGCTCGAGCCAGTAGCGCGTCGGCGTGCCGCGGAACAGCGACCAGTTCTCGCACAGCCGCCGCCAGATGAGCCGCCGATCGGTCTCTGGGGCGGGTGCACCGGCCGCGCGCGAGGGGATGCCGAGCTCCTCGTAGCGCACGCCGTGCGCGACGAGCATGCGCAGCAGGTAGTGGTCGGGGATGACGAGCAGCTCGGCGGGGTCGGGGAAGCTCTCGTCGCGCGCGAGCATGCCGGCATCGACGTGGCCGTGCATGGAGATGATCGGGAGCCCGGCGATCGCGGCGTACAGCTCGCGGGCGATGGCGCGCTGTCCGGGCTCGGCGGGGAGGGCGCGGTCGGGGTGGAGCGTCCAGGGGTCTGCCGGGTGCTGCACGGGTGCGCCTCCTCGTCGAAGCGGATTCAGAATGAAACAACATTCCTATTGTTTCATCGATCGGGGTCGTAGCGACCGCTTTTTCCTGGGCTATGCCGCTCAACTATAGGCAGGTTCGGGAACTTTTTGCGAGTGGGTCTTGACGAAACGCTGAAAAGGTTTGCAGAATGTCGGAATCCGGGCGGAGGCTCCGGGCCGAGCACGAGGTGGTGTGGCATGGCGGTGACGATCCGTGACGTCGCGAAAGCGGCCGGGGTCTCGATCTCCACGGTGTCCCGCGCTCTCGCGACCCCCGAGCTCGTCGCCGCGCCCACCCGCGACCTCGTGCTCGAGACCTCCCGCAGCATGGGCTACCGTCCCAACCGCGCGGCTCGCGGACTGATCACGGGGCGCACGGGGTGCATCGGGCTTGTCGTCCCCGATCTCGAGAACCCGTTCTTCGGCTCGATCGGCAAGGGCGTGCAGGATCGTGCCCGCGCCGCGGGATACGCCGTCTTCATCGGGGACTCGAACGAAGACCCGGCGCTCGAGGCGGAGGTCGTGCGCAGCATCGCGAAGCAGGTGGACGGCGTCATCCTGTGCTCCGCGCGCGGCAGCGACGAGAGCATCCGGGCGCTCGCCGCCGAGACGCCGCTCGTGCTCGTGAACCGCGGGCTCGAGGGGCTCGACTCGATCAACTTCGACAACGCCGGGGGGCTGCGGGCGATCATGCAGCACCTGCTCGCGCTCGGGCACACGACCATCGCCTACGCGGCCGGCCCCCGCACCTCGTGGTCGAGCGGGCGACGCGCCGATGGCTTCCGCGCCTTCGGCGAGGAGAACCCCGGCATCCGCCTCATCGAGCTCGGCAACTTCCCTCCCGTCTTCGACGGCGGGGTGCAGGCGGCCGACCTCGCGATCGCGAGCGGCGCGACCGCCGTCATCGCCTACAACGACCTCATGGCGCTCGGGCTGATCGACCGGCTCCGGCAGCGCGGCAAGCGCGCTCCGGACGACATGAGCATCGCGAGCTTCGACAACGTCGCGGTCTCGTCGATGGTCTGGCCGAAGCTCACGACCGTCGACTTCCCCCGTGTGCAGATGGGGCGCGTGTGCGTCGACGCGCTCCTCGACATCGTGCTGGGGCGGCCCCACGCCGCCGTGCGCACCTCCGATCTCCCCGTCGAACTGGTCGTGCGCCAGTCGACGGGGGTCGTCCCCGTCATTGCAGCGAGCGGTCCGGACGTCACCCTCGCGGCCACCACCCCGTGATCCGGACGTCGACGTCCGGACACCGAGAGAAAGAAGTCCGATTGCGAACTCGCACGAGTGGACATCTCGTCGCCGCCGTCGGCATCGTCCTGGCCGGGTGCACCGCGCCATGACGAGCGCGGGAGGCGGCGAGGCGCGGCAGCCCATCTCCTCGATGGGGGTCGTCTACACGGCGATGATGCTCGTGATCCTGGTCATCGCGCTGCGCCTCATCGACCCCGCGCAGCTCGTGGCCAGGGTGAGGGACGTCGACGATGACTGACGCGGATGCGGCGGGGCGCGGTGCGACCGCCCCGCAGCCGGTCGTGCCGCGTCTGACGCGTGCGACCCTCGCCGGGCTGCCGTCCACCCCGGAGGTGCGCCCGCCCGCGGTCCACGGCCCGCTCGCGGTGGGGATCGTCCACTTCGGCCTTGGCGCGTTCCATCGCGCTCACCAGGCCGTCTACACGGAGGACGCGATCGCGGCATCCGGGGACACCCGCTGGGGGATCCTCGGGGTCACCGGCCGCTCCGCCGAGGTCGTGCGGCAGCTGCAGCCGCAGGACGGGCTGTTCGGGGTGCTGACACGGGACGCGCACGAGTCGTCCCTGCGCCTCGTCGGCTCCATCCGCGACGTCGCCTGGCCGGGTGACCGGTCGGGCGTCGTCGTCGAGGCGGTCGCCGCCGGTACGACCCACCTCGCGACGCTCACCCTCACCGAGCAGGGGTATCCGGTCGCCGCCCACGGCGGACTCGACCTCGACCGCCCCGAGGTGGCCGCCGATCGAGAGCTGATCGGGCGCGAGCTCTCAGGGGAGGCGGCGGATGCCGCCTCGCGCACGCCGATCGGCCTGCTCACACGCGGACTCGCCCGCCGCTACCGGCGAGGCGGGCGCGGCTTCACGGTCGTGTGCTGCGACAACCTCATCGACAACGGCACCGTCGTGCGCGAGCTCGTGACGGCGCTCGCCGCGGGGGTCGATCCGGGCTTCGACGCCTGGCTCGCCGACGCCGTCGCCTTCCCCTCGACGATGGTCGACCGCATCACCCCGGCCACCACGGATGCGGACCGTGCCGAGGCGGAGCGCCTGCTCGGCCTGCGCGACGAGGGACTCGTGGTGGCCGAGCCGTACGGCCAGTGGGTCATCGAGGACCGCTTCGCGGGGGAGCGTCCGCCGTGGGAGCTCGCTGGGGTCGTCTTCGCCTCCGACGTCGCCCCCTACGAGCGGGCGAAGCTGCGCGTGCTCAACGCGAGCCACCTGCTGTTCGCCTGGGCTGGCGCGCTGCGCGGCCACCGCACGATCGCCGAGGCGGCCGCCGACGGCCCGCTCCGGGAGCACGCGCTGCGCATGCTCGATGACGACGTGCTGCCCACCCTGGAGGCCGCCGACGGGCTCGGCCTCGCGGAGTACCGCGACAGCGTGCTCGCGCGCTTCGCGAACCCGGCCCTCGCCCACACGACCGCGCAGGTCGGCGGGAACGGCTCGCAGAAGCTGCCCAACCGGGTGGTCGGGACGATCGTCGACCGCCTCGCGGCCGGCGCCGTCCCGCACG
>JASGGJ010000136.1:0-4737 GCA_047605085.1 Protaetiibacter sp. | reverse complement strand
CGCCCCGGCGCTCCGCCAACTCTCCCAGTGCGTCACGGGTGACCTTGCTCACCCGGATCGTCGTGGTCTCACTCATGCAGCCAGGTTACGGCGTGTAGACGAATCCGTCTACAGTTCCTCTGCGACGAGATAGGCTCGTCGACATGTCGCGCGTCATGGTGCTCAACGGACCCAACCTCGGCCGCCTCGGCAGCCGGGAGCCCGACGTCTACGGCCACCAGGACCTCTCCGCCCTCCGGGTGCTGCTCGCCGAGGAGGCGGGCGACGCGGTCGAGATCGACCTGCGGCAGAGCGACGACGAGGCGGAGCTCGTGCACTGGCTCCATGAGGCGGTCGACGAGCGCTCTCCCGTCATCCTGAACCCCGCGGCGTTCACCCACTACAGCTACGCCCTCCGCGATGCCGCCGCGCTCGTGACGAAGGCGGGCCTGCCGCTCGTCGAGGTGCACATCTCGAACCCGCACGCGCGTGAGGAGTTCCGCCACCGCAGCGTCATCTCGGGCGTCGCGACGGGTGTCATCGCCGGGTTCGGCTTCGACTCCTACGTCCTCGCGCTCGAGGCGGTTCGGCGCACCCCGGGCGCCTAGCTACACTCGTACGGGCGCATCCGCCCCGACACCCGCGAAACGGAACAGCGAACGAGCATGGCCACGACCAACGACATCAAGAACGGCAGCGTCCTCAACATCGACGGGCAGCTCTGGAACGTGGTGGAGTTCCAGCACGTCAAGCCCGGCAAGGGCGGCGCCTTCGTGCGGACCAAGCTCAAGAACGTGCTCTCCGGCAAGGTCGTCGACCGCACCTTCAACGCGGGCACCAAGATCGACTTCGCGACGGTGGACCGCCGCGACTTCCAGTACCTCTACCGCGACGGCGACGGCTTCGTGTTCATGGACACGGGCGACTACGACCAGATCACCGTGCCGGCCGGAACGGTCGGCGACGCGGCGCACTTCATGCTCGAGAACCAGGAGGTGCAGATCGCGCTGCACGAGGGCGAGGCGCTCTACGTCGAGCTGCCGGCCTCCGTCGTGCTCGAGGTGAGCTACACCGAGCCCGGCCTCCAGGGCGACCGCTCGAGCGCCGGCACCAAGCCCGCGACCCTCGAGACCGGCTACGAGATCCAGGTGCCGCTGTTCCTCGAGACCGGCACGAAGGTCAAGGTCGACACCCGCACGGGCGACTACCTCGGCCGCGTCTGAGCGTGAGCGCACGCACCAAGGCCCGTAAGCGGGCCGTCGACGTCCTGTACGGGGCGGATCTGCGCGAACGGCCGCTCGCCGAGGCCCTCGCCGAGGAGGAGCACCGGGCCGCGCATCAGCCCGCGCGAGAGGCCTCCTGGCGCTACGCGCGCGAGATCGTCGAGGGGGTCGACGCCCATCGCGAGGAGCTCGATGCGGCGATCGCCGGGCACGCGCACGGCTGGCCTCTGGAGCGGATGCCCGTGCTCGACCGCGCCATCATCCGGGCTGCCGCCTGGGAGATCCTCTTCAACGACGAGGTTCCGGATGCCGTGGCGATCTCCGAGGCGGTGCAGCTCGCCGGCCGGCTCAGCACCGAGGACTCCGGCGGTTTCGTGAACGGCGTTCTCGCGGCGATCGCCCGCGATCGCTGAGGCGAACGGGCGGCCGGGGACGTCCCCGCAACGGACGCTCCGCGATGCCTCATGTTTCAGTTCGTGACGACCCGTTTTGCGAGCGGCTTCGCACCTTCCCTACCGTCGAGCGCGTGACCCTGCTCGACGCCCCTGTCGCGCCCGCGCTGCCCGTGCGGGTGTCGGGCGTCGGCCGCGTGTTCCCTGCGCCCGTCGGCGGGGAGCACGTCGTCCTGCGCGAGGTGGACCTCGACATCCGTTCCGGTGAGATCGTCGCCCTGCTCGGCCCGTCCGGCTGCGGCAAATCCACGCTCCTGCGACTCGTGTCGGGTCTGGATCGCGCGGATGCCGGGGAGCTCACGATCGGCGGCTCGCCGGTGGCGGTCGTCGACCAGCGCTGCGCGGTCGCCTTCCAGGAGCCGCGCCTGCTGCCCTGGCGCACGATCGAGCGCAACGTCGAGCTCGGGCTCCCGCGCGGCACCGCGAAGGCGGAGGGTCGCGCGCGGGTCGCCGAGCTGCTGCGGCTCGTGCAGCTCGACCACGCCGTAGGCCTTCGCCCGCGCCAGATCTCGGGCGGCATGGCCCAGCGAGCCTCGCTCGCGCGCGCTCTCGCCCGCAATCCCGGGGTGCTGCTGCTCGACGAGCCGTTCGGCGCCCTCGACGCCCTCACGCGTCTCACGATGCAGGATCTGTTGCTCGACATTCACGCCGCGGAGCCCGCCACCATCCTCCTCGTGACGCACGACGTCGATGAGGCGCTCCAGCTCGCCGACCGGATCGTGCTGCTCGGCGCGGAGGACGGGCGACCCGGCGCCAGCATCCGCCGGGTGCTCGAGGTCGGGAAGAAGCGGCCGCGCGACCGGGGGGACGCCCAGCTCGCCGTGCTGCGTGCCGAGCTGCTCTCGCTGCTCGGCGTCGAGAACCACCACCCGGAGAACTACCTCACCAAGGCGATCAAGGCCCAGCGCGCCCAGCGCGCAACGTCGTGACGCATCGCACCGCATCCATCACCCGCACAGCACAGCAAGGAACCCCGGAACACATGAAGAAGAGCATCCTGGTCGCCGCCGCAGCCGCCACCGCAGTCGCCCTCGCCCTCACGGGCTGCGTCGCGGGGGAGGGAACGCCCGCGGGCGACGAGACCGCCGCCGAGGAGGGCTGGAGCGCCACGACCCTCAACATCGACTTCGCGACCTACAACCCGCTGAGCCTCGTCATCAAGGACCAGGGCTGGCTCGAGGCGGCGCTCGGCGACGACGTCACCGTGAACTGGGTGCAGTCGGCCGGCTCGAACAAGGCCAATGAGGCGCTCCGTGCCGGCGCGATCGACGTCGGGTCGACCGCGGGCTCCGCCGCGCTCCTCGCGCGCTCGAACGGCTCGCCGATCCAGACGATCGACATCTTCAGCCAGCCCGACTGGGCCGCGCTGCTCGTGCCCGCCGGCTCGTCGATCTCCTCGGTCGCCGACCTCAAGGGCAAGCACGTCGCCGCCACCAAGGGCACCGACCCGTACTTCTTCCTGCTCCAGGCGCTCGAGGCGAACGGCCTGAGCCTCTCGGACATCACGGTCGAGAACCTCCAGCACGCCGACGGCAAGACCGCCCTCGAGTCCGGCGCGGTCGACGCCTGGTCTGGCCTGGACCCGCTGCTCTCGACGAGCGTCGCGACGGCGGGTTCGAAGATCATCTACGACAACATCGACTTCAACAGCTACGGCTTCCTCAACGCCACCGAGGACTTCATCACGAACCACCCGGACCTCGCGCAGCTCGTCGTGAACGCCTACGAGAAGGCCCGCGCCTGGGCGATCGAGAACCCCGAGGAGACCGCGGCGATCCTCGCCGAGGTGGCCGGCATCGACCCGGCGATCGCGACCGCGGTCATCGCGGACCGCACCAACCTCGCGGTCGACCCAGTGCCGGGCCAGGCACAGCTCGACGTGCTGGCGGTCATCGGCCCGGTGTTCGTGGAGTCGGGCGACGTCACGAGCCAGGATCTCATCGACACGGCCCTCGACACCCTCCTCGAGCCGGAGTTCGCCGAGGCGGCCGACCCGGGCGCCCTCTAGGCATCGACCGATCATCGCCGCGATGAGCAGACGCGCCGCGACCGAGGAGGTGGCCCCCGAGACGGGGACCGCCTCCTCGGCGTACCAGCAGGCGAGCGTCTACGGGTATTCGGCGGCGGGGCCCGGGCTCGCGGATCGGCGCCGACCGCGCCGCGAGCGACGCTGGTGGCCCATCGTCGGCGGGACCCTCATCCCGCTCGCCCTGCTTCTCGTGTGGTGGTCGGTGACCGAGTTCACCGACATCCCCGCCTACCGGCTGCCCTCGCCCGCGGATGTGGTGCGTGCGGCCGGTGAGCTGGCGGCGAACGGGCAGCTGTGGCGCGACATCGCCATCTCCACCCAGCGCGTGCTGCAGGGCTTCGCGATCGGATCGCTCATCGGCATCGTCCTCGGCTCGCTCATCGGGCTCTCGCGCACCGCGAGCGTGCTGCTGTCGCCGATGATCGGGGCGCTGCGCGCGGTGCCGTCGCTCGCCTGGGTGCCGCTGCTCGTGCTCTACGTGGGCATCTTCGAGCCGCCGAAGATCATCCTCATCACGATCGGGGCGGCGTTCCCCGTGCTCACGACGCTGTCGATCGCACTCCGGCACGTGGACCCGCACCTCGTCGAGCTCGGACGCGCCTACGGGCTCGGCCGGCTGCGGCTGTTGAGCACCGTGCAGCTCCCGGCCGTCATCCCGGCCCTCGTGAGCGGCCTGCGGCTCGCCCTCGCGCAGTCCTGGCTGTTCCTGGTGGCAGCCGAGCTGCTGTCGAGCTCGATGGGACTCGGCTTCCTGCTCATCGACTCGAGCAACAACGGCCGCGTCGACCGGATCTTCCTCGCCATCATCGCCCTCGCCGTACTCGGCAAGACCACCGACGCGCTCATCGGCGTGCTCGAGAGGTGGCTGCTCAAACGCTGGGGCTAAGCACGCTAGTCAGGTCTGTCAGATTATTCGCCTCAGAAATGCAGGAGATTCAGGCGCGCGCAACCCAGGAATCCCACAAAACCGGGCATCCGCCCAAGAATCTCCTGCATTTCTGAGGTGGAGAGCCTGTCGCAAAATGTCGTGTCCTGGGTCGGGCGGCAGGAAGCG
>JASGGJ010000135.1:0-4778 GCA_047605085.1 Protaetiibacter sp. | reverse complement strand
CGGTGCAGCTGCGCCAGCAGCGCCGCCCCGCCCTCCTCGCCGAGCTGGGCCGCGGCGATCTCGCTGAGCGCCTCGTCGACGTCGGCGGCCATGCTCTTGCCGTCGCCGCAGACGTAGAAGTACGCGCCGTCGCGGAGCCACTGCACGACCTCGGCGGCGTTCTCGCGGAGGCGGTCCTGCACGTAGAGCTTCTGCGGCTGGTCGCGGGAGAACGCGGTGTCCAGGCGCGTGAGCGTGCCGTCGGCGAGGAACTGCTCCCACTCCTCGCGGTAGCTGAAGTCGGTCGCCTCGTGCTGATCGCCGTAGAACAGCCACGCCGGCCCGGGATGCTCGTGCTGGGCCCGATCGGCGAGGAATCCGCGGAACGGGGCGACGCCGACGCCCGGGCCCACCATGATGATGGGCACAGCGGGGTCGTCGGGCAGGCGGAAGACGCGATTGGGCACGGGGAAGACGCGCACCGTGAAGTCGGACTGCAGACGGTCGGCGAGAAACCCGCTGCCGACGCCGGACGCGAGCGCGCAGCCGGCCGGGTTGCGCTGTGTCGCGACCGTGAGATGGACGGCGTGCGGGTGCACGCGAGGACTGGAGGCGATGGAGTAGGCGCGGTACCGGATGGGGCTCATCAGCGCGGCCAGCTCCGCGGGCGGCAGCGGGGCCGGCAGCGTGCGCAGCGCCTCGATGACGCCGTGCGAGCGCACCCACTCCTCCTGTGCGGAGTGGTCTCCGACCGTCTGCGCGCCGCCGGCGACAGCCCGGGCGAGGTCGCTGTCCGGTGCGAGCCGGACGACCGCGTCGAGCAGCGCCGCGGAAGGGAAGCGCAGCTCCCACCGGTGCTCGGCCAGGAAGGCGAACGACTCGCCGTCGTGGAGCTCGTCGCCCGAGACGCCCGCGGCCTGAAGGAAGTGCGAGACCGCGATCGGATCGTTCGTCGGGACGATGCCGATCGAGTCGCCCGGGCGATAGTCGATGTCGGCGCCGGACAGATCGATCTCGTAGTGGCGGATCTCCTTGGCGCTGCCCGCGCCGGAGAGCAGCCGGGTGGCGATGAGCGTCGCGTCGAAGGGATACTCGCGGGTCCACACCGCGGGGCCGACCGCGGCCCGGGGGTTCGCGACCGGCTCGTCGGCGTGCTCGCCGTCCGGCGAGCCGAACAGCTGGGCGACCCGCGCGGCGATCCATGCGGCTGCGGGGATGTCGTAGCTGACATCGCAGTCGACGCGCTCTGCGATCCGCGTCGCCCCGAGCTCCTCGAGGCGGGCGTCGATCTTCACGCCGGCTCCGCAGAAGTAGGTGTAGCCGGTGTCGCCGAGCGCGAGCACGGCGTAGCGCAGCCCGGCCAGCGACGGTGCGTCCTCGGCCGCCAGGGCCTTCCAGAACCTGTCGGCGTTGTAGGGCATGTCGCCCTCGCCGGAGGTCGAGGTGACGATGAGCGTGACGCCGAGCGCGCCCAGCTCGGCGAGCGGCTGGTCGTCGAGCGCGACGCACTCGGTCTCGAGGCCGTGCTCGGCGAGTGCCTCGCCGAGCCTGTCCGCCACGATCTCCGCGTTGCCCATCTCGCTGCCGAACAGGATGCGCAACGTGGCGGGGAGCGCGATGCCGCCCGGAGTGTCGCCGGATGGCGTGGAGGACTCGGGGTGCTGCGCGGCACGCGCCTGTTCGAGATCGAGGACAGTCATGATTCTCCTTGCCGTCAGGCGTCCATGCCGACTCGGCCCTGCTTCTAGTGTTCGATAATACCGAACATACAGTCTCTATAACGCAACATCAGTATGACCGGCGCCGGGCGGAGTGTCAATGGCACCGCGAGTACGGGCTGGGGCGCTCGGAATCGGCGGTGCGAGACTATCGACGCGAGCGCTTCGAGGGTGTAAAGTAAGCGCAAGTCCCTAATTATTCATGACAAGCTGTCCCAGCGACACGAGGGAGAACTTCGATGGCGAAGACCGTGTTCTCAAGCGAACGCACAGACCCGTACAGCCCGCCTCTGGAGCACCTCCGCCTCCAGGAGGAAAGCCCCGTGGCTCACCTGGAATGGCCAGGACGCGGCGAGGTCTGGACGGTGACCAAGCACGAGGATGTCCGCACCGTGCTCGTCGACACCCGATTCAGCTCGGATCGCGAGGACCCGCGTCACCCCGCGCACATGGCCTACAACCCGGCCACCCACCACGGTCAGCTCATCGAGATGGACCCGCCGACGCACACGACGCTGCGCGGTCGGATCATGAACGAGTTCACCGTGAAGAAGATCGCAGCGATGCGGCCCAAGATCGAGCAGGTCGTCGCCGACGCGATCGATCGGATGCTGGAGAGCGGCAACGAGGGCGACCTGGTGAAGCTCCTGGCGCTGCCGGTGCCCTCCCTCGTCATCGCCGACCTGCTCAAGGTGCCCGAAGAGGACCACGAGTTCTTCCAGGGACACTCGTCGAAGTTCTCCGGCGAGGGCACCCAGCAGGAGCGGATCGAGGCGATCACGGCGATCCGCGGGTACATCGCGCGCCTCGTCGACGAGCGGATCGAGACACCCGGCGACGACATCCTCAGCCGCCAGCTCGCCGCCGGCGCCACGCGCGACGAGGCGATCGGGCTGGGATTCCTGCTGCTGATCGCCGGCCACGAGACGACCGCGAACCAGATCGCGCTGTCGATCATGACCCTGCTCGACAAGCCGTGGCTGATGCAGCAGCTCAAGGACGACCTCACCCTCGTGCCGAACGCCGTCGAGGAACTGCTGCGCTACTTCACGATCGCCGAGTCCGGGGGCCTCCGCCTTGCCCTCGAGGACATCGAGGTGCACGGCGTGACGATCCCCGAGGGGGCCACGGTGTGGGCGCTGGAGAACACCGCGAATCGCGACCCGGAGGTGTTCCCCGACCCGCACACGATCGACTTCACCCGCGGCGCGCGCAACCACGTGGCCTTCGGCTTCGGCCCGCACCAGTGCCTCGGGCAGAACGTCGCCCGCCTCGAGCTCGTGGTCGTGCTCGAAGAGGTCGTCAAGCGCCTGCCGAACCTGCGCCTGACCGTCCCGGTGTCCGAGCTGACCTTCAAGCAGATGGGCAACTTCGGCCCGCACAGCCTGCCGGTGGCGTGGTGAGCGTCCACGTCGAGGCCCGCCGGGCGACCTGCATCGGCTCGGGCCAGTGCGTCTTCGCCGCACCCGACACGTTCGACCAGGACGACGACGGCTGGGTCGTCGTCCTCAACGACGAGCCGGTCAGCCCCGCAGAGCTGGCTGCGGCGCGGCAGGCGGTGCAGATCTGCCCGAGTCGCTCGCTGTCTCTGGTCGAGGAGTAGGCGCCCGGCCGTCGGCGATCACGACGCCGTCGGCGATCAGGGCGTCCACGTCCTCCTCGCCGAGCCCCAGGTCCTGGGTCAGGATCGCCACGGTGTCCCCGCCGAGCTCCGGCGGGTAGACGGGCGCGACGTCCTGTGTCTGGAGGAAGCGGATCGGGGTGGCGACGTTGACGAAGGATGCCTCGTCGCGCTGCACCGTCACGAGCGAGCCGTCGTCCGCCTCCCGGGCGTCGGCCAGCGCCTCGGTCACGTTCTTGACCGGCGCCACCGGCACCGAGGCCTCGGTGAGGCGCTCGACCCAGTCGGCGGCGGGAAGCTCGTCGAACCGCGCCTGAAGCAGCGCCCACAGCGCCTGCTTGTTGCGCAGCCGCGCGGCGGCGTCGGCGAAGCGCTCGTCGTGGACGAGGTGCTCGAGGCCCAGCGTGCGGCAGAGCCCTTCCCACATCCGCGGGGTGTTCGCCGTGACGACGAACTCGCGTCCGTCGCCGCCGCGGAACGAGCGGTAGGTCGCGATCGAGTCGTGACCGGCGCCCTGCGGCCCGGGCGCCTCGCCCGTCACGGAGGCGTATACGGCCTGGTAGGAGAGCATCGCGAGCTGACCGCGCAGCATGGAGACGTCCACGATGCGGCCCGCGCCGCTGTGCTGACGAGCGACGACCGCGCCGAGGATGCCGATCACGGCATACAGCCCGGCGACCACGTCGCCGGCGGGAATCCCGAGTCGGGCGGCGGGAGCCCCGGGGTGGCCGGTGAGGCTCATGACCCCGCTGAGCGCCTGCACGACCATGTCGTAGGCAGGGCGGTCCCGCCACGGGCCGTCCTGGCCGAAGCCGCTGATCGACGCCCAGATCAGCGCCGGATGCTCCCGCGTGAGCGCGTGCGGGTCGAGCCCGAGCCGGCGGCACACCCCTGGGCGGAAGTTCTCCACCACGATGTCGGCCTGCGCGATCAGCCGCTTCATCACGTCGAGCCCCCGCGGGGACTTCAGGTCGATCGCGATGCTGCGCTTGTTGCGGTTGTTCGCCAGGTAGTAGGCGCTCGTGCCGTCGACCGAAGGCCCCGCGATGTCGCGGCTGGAGTCGCCGCCGAGGGACTCGACCTTGATGACCTCCGCCCCGAGGTCGGCGAGCAGCTGCGTCGCCGACGGGCCGGACAGGAACGTGGTGAGATCGACGATCTTCAGCCCGGACAGCACCGGGGGAGACGGAGTGTCGCTCATGCCGCCTCGAAGATGTGGATCGTGCACGCGCCGTGGTCGAGGCCGGCGGTGCCCCCGCCGGTCACGTGGGTGAGCGCCCAGCGCGCGTCGTCGATCTGACGGTCGCCCGCCTGGTCGGTGAGCTGCCAGAACGCCTCGGCGACCTGTGCGACGCCGCTCGCGCCGACCGGGTGGCCCTTGGCGAGCAGGCCGCCGCTGGGGTTGACCACGACGTCGCCGCCGAAGGTCGTGCGCCCGTCGCGCAGCAGCGCGACGCCGT
>JASGGJ010000134.1:0-4955 GCA_047605085.1 Protaetiibacter sp. | reverse complement strand
CCTGGGGGGTCGACGCCGCGCGCCCGCCGGGCGTAGCCTGACTCGCGTAGCGCAGCCTGTGGGGGGAGGCGCTATCCGGCTCCTGTGGGGGGAGGCGGAGACATCTTGAACTGGGGGGGTTCAAGAGTGCTCAAGCGCACCGTTCTCGTGGGAGCCGTCTTCGGCGCGGTGCTCGCGCTCGGTCTGCCGTTCGTCGGCGGAGGCGGCCCCGCCCTCGGCGCCTCCGCGTTCGCGGACGAGAGCGAGGCGCTGCCGGTCGCGGCCACCTCGCCGAGCGCCACCACCGGACGCCTCGGCGACACGGCATCCGCGGTCGCCGCCGTGACGCTCGCCTCGGAGCCCGCGGTCATCGTCGCCGCCGAGACGGCGCCGAACCTCACCGTCGACAGCGAGCACCTGGCGCAGAAGCCCGTGCCGGTGCCCGTCGTCGTGCCCGAGACCGCGGCGGCGAAGAGCGGCGGCACCGCGGCACGCGTCGCGGCGGTGCAGGCCGCGGGCCAGAGCTGCCCAGGCAACGTGGGCGGTTCCGTCAGCGGGGCTCCCGGCATCACCTCGGCAGGCGGCGTCGGCGGCACCACGACCGCGGATCTGCAGTCGTTCGCCACCCAGTACAACGCGATCCGCGTCGCCAACTGCCTCGAGCCCGTGCCGATGGCGAACTTCCGCTACGACGCCTGCATGGAGCAGCGGCTGTTCTGGATCGCCGAGGACCCGAGCGAGGACGTCAACAGCGCCTGGGGTCACAACGGCACCACCCGATCCGACGGAGTGCCCGCGGTCGGCTGCGACGGCAACCTCGCGGGAGGCTCCGGCAACACGGGTGCCACCGTCGCCCAGAAGTGGTGGAACTCCGCCGCCCACCAGAAGTCGCTGTACCGCCCCAGCTACACCGGCTCGATGAGCGGCGTCGTCATCTGCTTCGCGATGGTGCACGGCGGCCTGCCGAACGACGGCGCCGGCTTCGCCCGCGCGGCCGCCCGCTGGGGCGGGTGCTGAAGCCCCGAGGCCGCGCATCCGGAGGCCGTCACGGCCTGATGGGAGACGGATGCGCGGCCTCGCGGCGCGTACCCTGAACCCATGACCGAAAGACTGCGCTGGGGCATCCTCGGCACCGGCGGCATCGCCCGCGCCTTCACCTCCGACCTGAAGCTGGCGGGCTTCACCGTGACCGCCGCCGGGTCCCGCACACGGGAGGCGGCGGAGGCGTTCGCGGCGGGCCACGGCATCCCGCACGCCCACGGCAGCTACGAGGAGCTCGCCGCGGATCCCGAGGTCGACGTCATCTACGTCTCGACGCCGCATCCCTTCCACGCCGAGAACGCGCTGCTCGCGCTCGAGCACGGCAAGCATGTGCTCGTCGAGAAGCCGTTCACGATCAACGAGGCGGAGGCGCGGCGCGTCGTCGACCTCGCCGAGTCGGCGGGACTCGTCGTGCTCGAGGCGATGTGGACGCGCTGGCTGCCGCACATGGTGCGGGTGCGTGAGCTGATCGCCACGGGCGCCCTCGGCGAGGTGCGCGCCGTCATCGCCGACCACGACCAGAAGCTTTCGGCCGATCCGGCGCACCGGCTGCAGAACCCGGAGCTCGGAGGCGGCGCCCTGCTCGACCTCGGCATCTACCCGGTGTCGTTCGCCTGGGACGTGCTCGGCGCCCCCGCGAGCGTGCACGCCATCTCCTCGCCGACCGCCACCGGGGTCGACCGGCAGACGGCGATCATCCTCGGTTACCCGGGCGGCGAGCAGGCCGTCATCCACACCCAGCTCGACGCGCGCGGGCCGTCGACCGCCGTCGTCATCGGAACCGAGGCGCGCATCGAGATCGACCCGGTCTGGTACATGCCCGCCTCCTTCTCGCTCATCGACGCGGCGGATACCGTGATCGAGCGCTTCGAGGAGCGCGTACCGGGGCGTGGCATGCACTTCCAGGCGGCTGAACTCGAGCGGCTCGTCGCCGGAGGGATCACCTCGGGTGAGATCCTGCCGCCGCGGGAGACGGTCGCGATCATGGGGACGCTCGACGAGATCCGCCGCCAGATCGGGTTGCGCTACCCGGGGGAGTGAGCGCGGCCCGCGGCGCGGGACGCCCAGGCGGTGCTGGCTATCATGTTCCGGTGACCGACGAGCAGCCGACCTCGCGCCGTGCCGCCCGCGAGGCGGCAAAGCGCGGCGGGAAACCGCAGTCGGCCGCCCCCGTCGCGGATGCCGCCCAGCGGGCGGACGCCCCCGCCCGCACGGGCGGGATCGGCGCGCTCCTGCGCCGGCATCCGGTCGCCTGGCTCGCCTCGGCCGGGGTCCTCGTCTTCGCGCTGCTGGGGACCGGCGCGGTGTTCGCGGGAGTGGCCTGGGCCTCACGCGACGACGACATCATCGTCGCCGAGACGAGTCCGACCCCCACGGAGGATCCCGCCAGGGCGGTGTCCGACCAGCCGGCGACCGCGATCCGGCTGCGCACCTGCTCGGTCGCGGCTGCCGCCTCCGACAGCCGGCTCATGTCGCTCGAGGCATACGTCATGCGTGCCGACACGGGCGAGGTGCTCTTCGACCGCAGCGGCACGACGCCCGCCCGCACCGCGTCCGTGCTCAAGGTGTTCACGGCCGCCGCCGCCATCGCGCGCCTCGGCGCCGACTTCCAGATCACGACGAGCGTCTACCAGGGCTCGAGCGCCGACACGATCGTGCTCGTCGGCCGCGGCGACGCCACCCTCTCGGCACTGCCCGTCGGGCAGGAGAGCGTCTATGCGGGAGCTCCTAAGCTGCAGACGCTCGCGGAGGACACGATCGCCGCATTCCAGACCGCCCACCCCGGCGAACTCATCACGCAGCTCGTGCTCGACGCGAGCTACTGGAGCCCGGCCGACAAGTGGGACGACAGCTGGAACCGTTCCGAGCAGACCATCGGCTACCACTCCGAGGTCACGGCGCTGCAGGTCGACGGCGACCGTGCCGACCCGACGGCCGTGACGAGCCCGCGGTCGACCGATCCGATCGGCCGGGCCGGCGCCGCCTTCATCTCTGCCCTCCTCGCGGCCGACACCACCGGAACTGTCGTCGATCCGGCCATCACGACGAGCCTCGGAACCGCGGTCGGCTCCACGACGCTCGCCGAAGCGAAGTCGCAGCCGCTGCGCGTGCTCATCCCGCAGATGCTGCTGCCGAGTGACAACACGCTCGCCGAGATGCTCGCGCGCATCGTCTCGAAGGAGTCGGGGATGAGCGGCTCGGCGTCATCGCTGCAGCAGGCGATCCCCTCGGCGCTGTCGAGCTTCAACGTGCCGGCGGCGGGCCTCACCATCCGCGACGGCTCGGGGCTCTCCGCCCTCAACGCGGTCCCCGCCGCGACCATGACCGACTTCATGCGGCAGGTGCGCGACGGGGCGAACGGGCTCGACGTCATCCGCGACGGGCTGCCCGTCGCCGGCGCGAGTGGCACCCTGGCCGGGCGCTTCACGGGTGACAACGCGGTCGCCCGCGGCAACGTGTTCGCCAAGTCGGGCTGGATCGACACCGCCTACACGCTCGCCGGATACCTCAACGCGGCCGACGGCACGCCCCTCACCTTCACCTTCTACGCGATCGGCGACGGCATCCAGAGCACCGCGCGGGCCGCGCTCGACACCCTCACGACGGCGGTGTTCCGCTGCGGAGACAACCTCTCCAACAACTGACAGGAGGTCCTCGTGGCACGCGCCCTGCTCGTCATCGATGTGCAGAACGACTTCACGGAGGGCGGCGCGCTCGGCGTCGACGGCGGCGCGGCGGTCGCGGCCGCCATCACCGCGTATCTCGAGGCGCATCCAGAACGCTACGACGTCGTGGTCGCCTCCCGCGACTGGCACCACGGCGGCGACGACAACGGCGGGCACTTCGCGACGGATGCCGCTCCCGACTACGTCACGAGCTGGCCGCGGCACTGCGTGGCCGGCACGCCCGGTGCCGAGTACCATCCGGCGCTCGACGTCTCGCTCGTCGACGTGCACGTGAAGAAGGGGCAAGGCGTGCCCGCCTACTCGATCTTCGAGGGCACGACCGAGGACGGGGTGCCGTTCCCCGAGGAGCTCGCGCGGCTCGGCGTGACGGAGGTCGATGTCGTCGGCATCGCGACCGACTACTGCGTGCGGGCGTCCGCGCTCGACGCGCTCGACGCGGGGCTGCGGGTCAGCGTGCTCGACGACCTCGTCGCCGCGGTCGACCCCGTCACGGGGGATGCGGCCCTCGTCGAGATCGAGGACGCCGGCGGCGCCGTGCGCCCCGCCCGCTGACCCGCCGTTCGCCGAGCGGTCATCGGGATGCGCCGGTTCGCGAGAGGATGGGTGCATGATCTCGGAGAGCGAGCTGCTGGCGAAAGTGCCGACGCGGCTGTACATCGGCGGACAATGGGTGGACGGCGGCGCGGGCGGCACGATCGAGGTGCAGGATCCGGCCACCGGCGCGGCGATCGCGACGATCGCCGACGCGACGCCGGCTGACGGCATCCGCGCCCTCGACGCGGCGGTGGACGCGGCGGCGGGCTGGGCGGCGACCCCGGCCCGTACGCGCGGCGAGCTGCTGCGTGCCGCATGGGAGCTCCTCACGGAGCGCGCCGACGAGTTCGCGCTGCTCATGACGCTCGAGATGGGCAAACCGCTCACCGAGGCCAAGGGAGAGGTGACGTACGGCGGTGAGTTCCTGCGCTGGTTCGCCGAGGAGGCGCCCCGCATCCAGGGCCGCTACGGGCCGAACCCGGAGGGCACCGGGCGGATGATCGTCACGCAGCGCCCCATCGGCCCCTGCTTCTTCGTCACCCCGTGGAACTTCCCGCTCGCGATGGCGACCCGCAAGATCGCGCCGGCGCTCGCGGCCGGCTGCACGGTCGTCATCAAGCCCGCCACGCTCACGCCGCTCACGACGCTGTACTTCGCGAAGCTGCTCGAGGAGGTCGGCGTCCCCGCGGGTGTCGTCAACGTCATCACGACCTC
>JASGGJ010000133.1:0-5030 GCA_047605085.1 Protaetiibacter sp. | reverse complement strand
ACGGAGGAGCGCCGCGCCGACGCTCGGACCGCGCCGGAGTCCGCTGGTCGAGTGCCGTGCGCAGCACGGCGTATCGAGACCGGCACCACAGGATCGTCCTCCTCGCACGCCTGGATTACAGTGGAGAGTCGCGTTCCCCCAACCGCGATGTTTCACGTGAAACACCGAAAGGCACCCGTGACCACCCCCAGCCCCCTCGACGCGTCGACTCCGCTCGCGCGCGAGGTCGCCGAGATCACCCGCCGTCGGCTCGCGCTCGCTTCGGCGACCTTTCCCCTCCCCGAAAAGACCCGCGTCTTCACGGTGGCCAACCAGAAGGGTGGCGTCGGCAAGACCACGACCGCCGTCAACCTGGCCGCCGCACTCGCTCAGGCCGGTGCGCGGGTGCTGGTCATCGACCTCGACCCGCAGGGCAACGCGTCCACGGCGCTCGGGGTGGAGCATCGCTCCGAGACCGCGAGCGTCTACGACGTCATCATCAACGATGCCCCCATGCGCGACGTCGTCCAGTCCAGCCCGGAATTCGACAGCCTCGACTGCCTGCCCGCCACCATCCACCTCGCCGGCGCCGAGATCGAACTCGTCTCGATGGTCGCCCGCGAGCAACGATTGCGCTCAGCGCTCGCGGCCTACATCGAAGACAGCGACACCCCTCCGCACTACGTGTTCATCGACTGCCCGCCATCACTCGGGCTGCTGACGATCAACGCCTTCGTCGCCGCGAGAGAGGTGCTGATTCCGATCCAGTGCGAGTACTACGCACTGGAGGGTCTGTCGCAGCTTCTCAACAACATCAAGCTCATCGAACGCCATCTCAACCCAGTGCTCTCCGTCTCGACGATTCTGCTCACGATGTACGATTCCCGCACCAACCTCGCCCACCAGGTCGTCCAAGAGGTACGCCAGCACTTCCCCGCGGAGGTGCTGGATACGGTGATTCCCCGCTCGGTCCGGATCTCGGAGGCCCCGAGCTATGGCCAGAGCGTCATCAGCTACGACCTCAATTCACCCGGGTCGCTCTCGTATCGCGAGGCGGCCGCCGAGATCGCGCGGCGCGGCGCGGCGACCACCACGAAGCAGGAGGACAACTGATGGCGGCTCCCAAGCGCACCGGGCTCGGACGGGGCATCGGCGCCCTCATCCCGACCTCCGGCGATCACTCGGGGCGTCCCGTCGACGTCTTCTTCCCCGCCGCAGACGAGCAGCCGGATCTCGTCGCCGTTCCCGGCGCGCGCCTCGCCAGCCTGTCCCCGGATGACATCGTCCCGAACCCGCAACAGCCGCGCCGCGAGTTCCGGCAGGAGGAGCTCGACGAGCTCATCGTGTCGGTTCGCGAGTTCGGTGTGCTGCAGCCCATCGTGGTGCGGCCGCGCTCCGGTGCCGCGGCAGGTGAGCCGCAGTACGAGCTCATCATGGGCGAGCGTCGCCTGCGAGCGTCGAAGGCGGCCGGACTGGCGTCGATCCCCGCGGTCGTGCGCAATACCGACGACGAGGCGATGCTTCGCGATGCGCTGCTCGAGAACCTGCACCGCGCCGAGCTCAACCCTCTGGAAGAAGCATCCGCCTACAAGCAGCTGCTCGAGGACTTCGGCATCACGCAGGAGCAGCTCGCCGAGCGGATCGGTCGATCGCGTCCGCAGATCACCAACACGCTGCGGTTGCTGCGGCTGCCGTCCGCGGTGCAGCGCAAGGTCGCGGCCGGGGTGCTGAGCGCGGGGCACGCGCGGGCCATCCTGTCGGTCGGCGACGAGGCGGGGATGGAGAAGCTGGCCGACAAGATCGTCAACGAGGACCTCTCGGTGCGCGCCGCGGAGGCCGCCGCGGGGCTCGTGTCCACGAAACAGAGGGCGGTCAGGCCGGCCGCCGGCAAGCGCCAGGATCACCTCGCGGAGATCGCGGAGCGGCTCGGCGACCGGCTCGACACCCGCGTGAAGATCACGCTCGGCGCCAGCAAGGGCACCATCGTGATCGACTTCGCGACGGTGGGGGACCTCAACCGCATCCTCGCGGAGCTCGGGCAGGACCCCTTCGCCGCGAGCTGAGCGGCACGCGTGCGCGGGCGACTCGTGCTCTCGGTGCTCGCGCATTGCCGCATGCGGGGGGTCGATACGCCCGCTGACGCGGGCTACTCAACCAACGGGATATCGCTGGTCGAGTAGCCGCGAAGCGGAGTATCGAGACCCCGGTGCCTCGGCACGAGCGACCTGGGGGTTTCGATACGTGGCGCGCCCGCCGCGCGCACCGCTATTCATCCATGGGATAGTTCGATCCGCGTAGCGCACCACATCACTAAAATCCCTGGTCAGGGGCATTTTACGGTAGGCAGCGGGCGTCCTCCGCGAGGGCCGCGTAGACCCAGCCGAGGTCGTGCCCGGCCGCCTCGAGCGCCTGCGGGAGCAGGGAGGTCTCCGTGAGACCCGGCAGCACGTTCGCCTCGAGGAACCACGGCGTTCCCGAACCGTCGACGATGAGGTCGACCCGCGAGATGTGCCGCATCCCGAGTGCACGATGGGCGGCGAGCGCGGCCTCGGCGGCACGCGCGGCCACCTCGTCCCCGAGTCGCGCCGGCACGTAGAAGCGCGTCTCCCCGGCGTTGTACCTGGCCTCGAAGCTGTACACGCCCGACAGCGGCTCGATCTCGACCGCCGGGAGCGCGACCGGTCCGTCGCCGGTGTCGATGATGCCCACCGCGATCTCGGTGCCCCGGATGCACTGCTCCACGAGCGCGACATCGCCGTAGGTGTACGCGTCCACCATCGCGCGCGGGAGGTCCGTGCGGTCGTCGACGATCGTGACGCCCTGCGCCGACCCGCCGCGGGCCGGCTTCACGACGAGCGGCACCGGCAGTTCGTCGGCGATCGCCTCGAACACCGCATCCGCCCCGAGCTCACGGAAGGCGTCGCGGGGCAGGGTGATGGAACGCGGGGTCGGTACGCCGGCCCGCTCGACGATGGCCTTCGCGGCCGGCTTGTCCCAGGCGAGCCGGGCGGGACCGGAGCGAGAACCGACGAAGGGGATGCCGAGGAACTCGAGCAGCCCCCGCAGCGCGCCGTCCTCGCCACTGGCGCCGTGCAGCGCCGGCCAGACGACATCCGGACGGTGCTCGCGCAGATAGGACAGTAGCGTCGCATCCGGGTCGCGCAGCTCGACCTCCACGCCGTGCCCGCCGAGGGCGTCCGCGACGCGGCGCCCGGAGCGCAGCGACACGTCGCGTTCGTGCGAGATACCGCCGGCGAGCACGACGATGTGGAGAGGGGACATCCGATTCCTCCGCTCAGCCCGCGTAGGGCGGAAGCACGTCGCGCTCCATCGGAACCACCGGCAGCGGCGCGGTCTGCGAGAACTCGCCGAGCAGCGCGAGCTCACCGTTGATGACGGTCGACAGGCGCCGGATGCCCTCGCGGATGAAGTCGGGCGTCGGGTAGCAGAACGACAGCCGCATGTTGCGGCGCCCGTTGCCGTCGGCGTAGAACGCGGTTCCCGGGGTGTAGGCGACGAGCTCCTTGACGGCGCGCGGGAGCATGGCCTTCGAGTCGAGGTGCTCCGGCATCGTCAGCCACACGTAGAAGCCGCCGTTCGGCACCGTCCAGCTCATGCCGGGCAGGTGATCCTGGAGGGCGGCGAGCATGGCGTTGCGACGCTCGCGGTAGACGCCGCGGAAGAGGTCGATCTGCCCGCGCCAGTCGGCCGTCTCCAGGTACTCGGAGATGACGATCTGCGCGAACGAGGAGGGTGACAGGATGGCGGCTTCGTTGGCGAGTACGAGCTTCTCGCGGATGGCGTGGGGCGCGATCGCCCATCCAACGCGGAGGCCGGGGGCGAGCGTCTTGGAGAAGGTGCCGAGATAGACGATGCCCTCGCCGTCGATCGAGCGCATGGCGGGAGGCGGCGCCTGATCGAAGTAGAGCAACCCGTAGGGGTTGTCTTCGAGCACGAGAATGCCCTCCGCGCGCGCGATCTCGAGAATCTCGACGCGACGCTCCCAGCTGAGGGTGACGCCCATCGGGTTCTGGAAGCTCGGGATCACGTAGAGGAACTTGATGCGCTTCCCCTCGCCCTTGACGCGCGCGATCGTCTCCCGCAGCGCCTGGGGATTCAGGCCGTCCGCATCCATCGGAGAGTGGATCGTCTCGGCCTGGAACGAGCGGAACACCGTGATCGCCGTCACATAGCTCGGCCCCTCGGCGATGACCACGTCGCCCGGATCGAGGAACAGCTTGGCGAGCAGCTCGAGCGCGTGCTGCGAGCCGGTCGTGACGACGACGTCGTCGACAGAGCCGTGGATGCCCTCGAGCGCCATGACCTCGAGGATCTGCTCGCGCAGCCGCGGCACGCCCTGCCCGGAGCCGTACTGCAGCGCGACGGCGCCGTGGTCGGCCACCGTGCGCTCGACCGCCGTCTCGATGAGCTGCTGCGGCAGCGCCGACACGTACGGCATGCCGCCGGCGAGCGAGACCACCTCGGGCCGGCTCGCGACGGCGAAGAGAGCTCGCACCTCGGACGCGGAGAGTCCGGCCGTGCGTGCGGCGTAGTGGCCGTACCACGGATCGAGGTTGGTGCCCTGGCGCTCGTGCATGAGGTGTCCGTTCGATCGGTGCCATCCAGGGTAGCCGCAGAAGCGGGGAACCCCGGTCAGATCGAGGGACGTGGAGGCCGCGAGTGGTCGTATTTCGGGCCCAAGCGGGGTGTTTTAGGTCCGAAATACGACTACTCGACGGGGGTGGGCAGCGGGGGGTGCCTGCGGTGGCGGGCCGGGTGCGGCCGTTACGCCAGGAACTCCGCCAGGTCGGCTTCGAGGGCGGGCTTCGGCTTCGCGCCGATGACACGCTTGACGACCTCGCCGTTCTGGAACACGTACATCGCCGGGATCGAGGTGATGCCGTACTTCAGCGCGGTCTCGGGGTTGTCGTCGACGTCGAGCTTCACGATGGAGATCTTGTCGGCGTGCTCCTCGGCGATCGCGTCGAGGATCGGCGAGACGGCGCGGCACGGGCCGCACCAGGTGGCCCAGAAGTCGACCATGATCGGCT
>JASGGJ010000132.1:0-5037 GCA_047605085.1 Protaetiibacter sp. | reverse complement strand
TCACCGATCAGCGGGAGGCGGACCCCCCGGGGTTCTGGGCGGGAAACCGGGCGACCTGGCCGCTCACCGGGCTCGCGGAGTCGGTACCGCAGATCGCGCGCATCACCCGGGAGGCAGGCCTGGAGTTCTCGGCTCTCGGCGGCTACTGCGTCGCCGCGGATCGCGACGGCGTGCTGCGCACGCTCGAGGCGACGGCCGCGCTGGGCGCCGGCCGGGTGCGCGTGCGGATGCCCTTCAACGATGTCGACGACTATGCGACGGTGTTCGCCCGGACGCGCGCCGAGCTGGAGTGGGCCGCAGCCCGGGCCGGGCAGCTGGGGGTGAAGGTGCTCGTGGAACTCCACCACCAGACCATCACGTCCTCGGCGTCGTCGGCACGGCGACTCGTCGAGGGAATCGATCCGACGACGATCGGAGTGATCCACGACCTCGGCAACCTCCTCGTCGAGGGGCACGAGGACACCCGCGCCGCGCTCCAGCTGCTGGGGGAGTACCTCGCGCACGTTCACGTCAAGAACGCCGTGTGGGAGCGTACGGGCGAGATCGGCATCGACGGCGACGTGCGCTGGACGGCGTCGTGGGCCCCGTTGCGCGAGGGGATCGCGAGCGTGCCCGACTACTTCAGAGCGCTCGCCGAGGCCGGCTACGACGGCTGGGTCACGCTCGAGGACTTCTCGACCCACCTTCCGCTTGAGGAGCGGCTCGAGGACGATCTCGCCTTCCTGCGGGCCTCCGCGGCCGCCGCTAGGAGGGCATGACGCGCCCCGTCGCGCGCCGACGGCGGAGACGATCACGCGATGATCCCCATGTCCGACTCGACGACCCGCCCGGGCAGCGGCTCCCCGCGCACGTAGGCCGCCAGCTGCGCGAGGACCGCGTCGGCAAGCGCGCCCATCTCGCTCCCCATCGATCCGGCGATATGCGGAGTCAGCGTCACGTTCGGCAGTCCGTACAGGGCGGAGTCGTCGGGAAGAGGCTCCGGATCCGTGACGTCGAGCACGGCGTGCAGCCGCCCCGCCAGGCACTCCGCCTCCAGCGCGGCCGTGTCGATGAGCGACCCTCGCGCCGTGTTGACCACCGTCGCATGATCCTTCAGGCGCGCGAGTTCGGATGCTCCGATGAGATGGTAGGTCTCGGCCGTCGCCGGGGCATGCAGCGAAAGCGTGTCGACGACGGGGAGCAGGGTGTCCAGCGCAACCAGCCGCGCCCCGGATCGCGCGACGTCGTCCGCGTCGGCGTAGGGATCGGCGACCAGGCAGCTCACGTTCGACAACGACTGCACGAGCCTGACGACGCGTCGGCCGACCTGCGAGAACCCGACGATCCCGATCGTGCGACCCGCGTTGCCCAGATCTCCCCACCGCGTCAGGTAGGACCAGTCGGATCGTGCCCGGGCGGACACGGCCGCGAAGACCTGCGCCCTCTTCCCCGCCAGCACGATGGAGGCGAAGGCGAACTCGGCCACCGGAACCGCGTTCACGTCCGGGACGCTCGTCACCGCGATGCCCCGTCGCCACAGCTCGTCGCTGACGATCCCTCGAACGCTTCCGCCGCAGTGGAGCACCGCGCGCAGCGACGGCAGCCGTCGCAGCACGTCGTCGCTCAGTCGCGGGGCGTCCCATCCGGTCAGCAGGATCTCGATCGAGGCCAGCCGGTCCGGCGGCACGTCGTCCAGCGAGACGAGGTGCGGCGGCCCGTCGAACCGCGCGGCGACCGCGAGCGCCTCCCCGCGGCGGGAGTCGAAGAGCTCTGCGAACGCGCTCGTCCTCATCAGAGCCAGCGCGTTCGGCGGCGCACCTCCCTCACGACCGGAGAGCTGCACGCGAGGCGCCGATCTGCTTCTTCATCGAATCGCCGCGGCGCGACGGGCGCTCGCGTGCGCTTGCGCCAGCTCTCGCAGGGATGCGGCTCGCTGCGCCTGCAGCTCGCGCGCACGCCGAGCGGTCTCCGCGGCTCGGCGACGTGCCGCCTCGTGGTCCGCTGAGATCTCGCACGCCTTCTCCAGGATGCGATCGGCCCCGTCTTCGTCCATGTCGAACATCCAGTCGCCGACGCCGAGATCCTCGAGCATCCACTGCTTCAGGCCCGCCTCGGCGAAGTAGGGGTGCAGGGCCGGGGTGCCCGCGGCGATACCGAGGATCACCGAGTGCATCTCGGCGCTGATCACCAGGCGAGAGGCCGCGAAAATGGACTGGCAGCGATCCGGAAGCCAGTACTCCGGCTGATAGACGACCCGCGTCCGGATCGCGGGATCGAGCTGCTCGAGGATCATCTCCTTCGCGGCGGCGACGTCGCTGATCGTCTCGTGGGCGATGAGCACGTCACGGTCGGTCCGCTGGATCCAGCTGCTGATCAGCTCGCGCGCCTGCCGAGCATGCTCCTGCTCCCGGCCGTCCGTGCGGAATCGGTGAATGTCGAGCCGGGGGACGTAGCTGAGGAACTCGCCCGCCTCGAGGCCGTGTTCGGCGAGGAACTGTCGTGCGCCGACGTCGTCCCGAAGATCGAATCCGAAGCCGCTGTCGGGACAGAACCCCTGACGCGCCGCGCGCACTCCCCGGTCCGCCAGGAGAGCGAGCGATCGCGAATCGCGGGTGTAGAGGAACTCCGCCCCACCGAGGACGTCGCGATAGAGGATGTCGGCGGGAGGATCGATGCGGTCGAACGAATGCGCCCACACGCCGTACGGGACTCCCCGCTCACGGGCGTACAGGAAGGCGAGGATGCGGTGGAGGTATTTCTCCCAGTCGAGGCCGTAGTACCCGAATGACAGGGTCATGCCCGAGTTGAGCACGACGGCGTCGGCTCCCTCGAACGCCGCGATCATCTCCGCGGACAGGGCGCGTCCCGCGAGGAACTCCATCGGCAGGACGGTGACGTCGCCGAACCGCTCGCGAAGGTAGGCGGCGAGCTCGTCGGGATATGTCGCGGCGAGAACCGTCACACGCGCTTCGGGGAAGGTGCGCTCCAGGATCCGGAGGAACCCCGGGGTGTGCGAGACGTCACCGATGTTGTAGAAGTTCCATCCGGTGAGGAGAAGAACCGAGGGTCGAGCGGCGGCGGCGGTCATCGGGGTCCTGTCGGTGTAGCCGAGGCGGTCGTGTGCAGCGCGACGGCGGACGATGCCGGTCCGCGGTCTGGCGCGACGAGCAGGCGCACCGCGACGGTCGCGACAGCCATCGGGGCGAGAAGCACGACGAGCACCGCGAACTGGAACGGCATGAAGATCACTCCGGCAGCCACACCGATCCAGAGGAGGCCGACGAGCGTGCACCGGCCGGGACGGGACGACACCATGAGCAGCATCGCGCGCCCCGCACCGAGGCCAGTGCGGCCGCTCAAGATGGCCAGCGGAGCGACCGAGGTCACAATGATCAGCATCACGACGACGACCAGGAGCGCCCCGGCGGCGAGAGGTGCAGCCCCGACGCCGGTCAGCGCCGCGATGCAAGCAGCCCAGGCTGCGACGAGGACGGCCCCCCACGCCAAGCCGTCCCGGCGAGCGTGCCAGAGCGCCCGTCCGAACTCGCGACATCCATATCGCTCACCACGAGACAGCGCAGCCGCCGCGTCGTGAAGCCCGGTGGCGGACATCACGGCCGTGAGCAGCGGGAGCGAAGTGACGAGCCACAGCACCGTGATCCACGCACCGTTGCTGGCGAACGCGAGAGCCCGGTACGCCACCGACTCCGTTCCGAGCAGGTGCTTCATCCCTTGACGCTCCCCTCGGTCATTCCCGCTATGAAGCGCTTCTGAAACAGCAGGAACACGACCGTCACGGGGATGATGATCAGCATCGCGCCGGCGAGCATGAGGTCGTACGCCTGAGCGCCGTCTTCCGTGCTGCGAAGAGCGAAGACGCCGACCACGAGCGTGCGCAGCTCGGGCGAGGCGAGCGTGAACACGTAGGGGATCTGGAAGCTGTTCCAGGATGCCTCGAACGCGAGAATCCCCACCGTGAACAGGATCGGACGCATCAGCGGGAGCACGATGTGGCGGTAGGTCCCGATCAAGCCGTTGCCGTCGACCCGCGCAGCATCCTCCAGCTCCACCGGAAGCGTCGAGACGAACGCGCGCGCGAGGAATACATGGATCACGGTGAGCCCCGACACCTCGACCAGGACCACCCCTACGAGGTTGTCGATGCCGAGCGCGGACGCGATCACATAGCGCGGAAAGAGCGTGGCAGTGCCCAGGCCGACGAACAGCGTAGCGGCCATCACGGCTTGGATCGCTCGGCCGAAAGGCATGAGGTTCCTGCCGAGCAGATAGCCCAGCAATGACGCGATCACGATGTCGAGGGTCGTGACGCCCACGACGACGATCAGCGAGTTCTGGAAGTACTGGCTGAACCCGGCCTGCTCCCAGGCGCGGAAGTAGTTGTCGAGGGTCCACTCCTGGGGCAGCAGCCTCGCTCCGCTGGCGAGCATCTCGGGCAGCGGCTTCAGCGAGGCGAAGAAGGCGTAGACGAAGGGGAAGAGGACGGCCGCCCCGACCACCGTCAGAACCGCGCGCGTCGCCCAGTCCCCCGCTTTCCGCTGCAGACGATAGCTGCGCGCGCCTCGTTCTCCTGCCGCTCTGCGGAGTGCCATCATGCGCTCCTTCCGTCGCGCCGGCGCGCGCCGCGTCGCGAGCCGGCGGGTCCCGGACGCTGCTCATTAGCCCGGCTGAGCGCGAGATACACGAGCGAGACGATCGCGATGACGATGCTGGCGATCACGGCGAGCGCCGAGGCGTAACCGTACTGGGACCCTCGGTCGAGGCTGAAGAAGTACCCGAACAGGTAGGTGAACATCACCTGGGTGCCGCCGGCCGGGCCGCCATTGGTCAGCGTCTTGACCAGGTCGAACGACCGGAGCGAGAACACGATCGACAGCATCACGACGATGCGCAGGATCGGGGCGAGCAGAGGAAGGGTGATGCTCCTGAACTGCTGCCAGCCGCTGGCCCCGTCGAGGCTCGCGCTCTCGTAGACATCGCGAGGAATGGTCTGCAGCCCCACCAGGAAGAAGATCGTGTTGATGCCGAATCCCGACCACA
>JASGGJ010000131.1:0-5095 GCA_047605085.1 Protaetiibacter sp. | reverse complement strand
CGAGCTGGAACTACCGGGTCGCCGACGGCGGCGGGATCATCGTCGACATGTTCCCGCACTGGAACTACCTCCTCGAGAACCTGTTCGGCGGCGTGAAGAGCGTCTACGCGCACGCCTCCGTGCACATCCCGGACCGCTGGGACGAGAACGGCGAGCACTACGACGCCGACGCCGAGGACGCCGCCTACGGCATCTTCGAGCTCGAGGGCGGGGTGATCGCGCAGATCAACTCGAGCTGGACCACCCGGGTCGACCGGGACGAGCTCGTGAAGTTCCAGGTCGATGGGACGCACGGCTCGGCCGTCGTCGGGCTGTTCGGCGCGAAGATCCAGCACCGCAACGCGACCCCGAAACCGGTGTGGAACCCGGATCTGGCCGACGAGCACGACTACGACGCCGACTGGGCCGAGGTTCCCGCGAACGAGCTGTTCCAGAACGGCTTCAAGCAGCAGTGGGAGGAGTTCCTCGCCTCCTACGTCCTCGGCACCGACTACCCCTTCGACCTGCTCGCCGGCGCCCGCGGGGTGCTGCTGGCGGAGGCCGGGCTGCGGTCCGGCCGCGAAGGACGCAAGATCGAGCTTCCCGTCCTGACGCTGGGGTGAGCCGGATGCCGCGACTCGCCCTCCTCGACGCGAACGGCGCCACGAGCTCCGCCTCGCTGCGCGACCCCGTCGCGACCGCGCGCCCGGCGGCCCCCCTGCGCAGCCGGGTGGCCTACGCCGCCGCGCACGTCGTGCCCAAGAGCTGGGCCGACAACACCCCCGGCCGGCCCGCCGAGATCGACTGGGACGCCACCCTCGCCTTCCGCCGCCACGTCTACTCGTGGGGCCTTGGCGTCGCCGACGCGATGGACACCGCTCAGCGCAACATGGGACTGGATACCGCCGCCACCCGCGAGTTGATCTCCCGCTCCGCCAGAGTCGCCCGCGAGGAGGGCGGGTCGGTCGTGGTCGGGGTGAACACCGACCACGTCGAGGACGAGGCCATCACGCTCCCGCAGCTCGTCGACGCCTATCTCGAGCAGCTGCACTTCACCGAGGAGCAGGGCGCCGGCCCGGTGCTCATGGCGTCCCGCCATCTGGCGCGCGCGGCGACGGGTCCGGCCGACTACCTCCGGGTGTACGCGGCCGTGCTGAGCTCCGCGACCGTCCCGGTCGTGCTGCACTGGCTCGGAACCGCGTTCGACCCGCAACTGGCCGGCTACTTCGGCTCGGACGACTGGCGCACCGCATCCGAGGTGCTGATCCGGATCATCGAGGAGAACCGGGACAAGATCGCGGGTGTCAAGATGAGCCTGCTCGACGCCGACGCGGAGATCGCGGTGCGCGAGCGGCTGCCGGATGGCGTGCGCATGTTCACCGGCGACGACTTCAACTATGTGCGGCTGCTCGGCGACTCCGGCGACTCCGCAGCGCAGCGCAGCCACTCCGACGCGCTGCTCGGGGCGTTCGCGGCGATCGCGCCGGTGGCCTCCGCGGCGATCCAAGCGCTGGATGCCGGCGATCCGCAGCGCTATCGGGAGATCCTCGGGCCGACCGAGGCTCTCAGCCGTCAGGTGTTCGCGGCCCCGACGTTCTACTACAAGACGGGGGTCGCCTTCCTGTCCTGGCTCAACGGCCACCAGAGCGCCTTCCAGATGGTCGGCGGACTGCACAGTGCCCGGAGCCTGCCCCATCTGTCCGAGATCGTGCGCCTGGCCAACGAGGCCGGGGCGCTCGAGCGTCCCGAACTCGCCGCGCAGCGCTGGCACGGGATGCTGCGCCACAACGGCGTCGACGTCCCGGAGCGGTGATCCGATGAGCGCCGCGGACCCGCGCCTGTCCCTCAACCAGGCCACCATCAAGCGCGCCGACCTCGCGACCGCGCTGCGGGCGACCGCGCAGGCGGGCATCCCGGCCATCGGACTGTGGCGCGAGCCGGTCCAGGAGGTCGGCCTCGCGACCGCGGCGTCGATGCTCGCCGACTCCGGCCTGCGCTTCTCGACCCACTGCCGCGGCGGGTTCTTCACGATGCCGGATGGTGCCGCCCGCCGCGCATCGCTCGACGACAACCGGGTCGCGATCCACGAGACGGCCACGCTGGCCTCGGCGGGGGCCGAGGGCTCGACGGCGGTCCTCGTGCTCGTGGCCGGCGGGCTGCCGGAGGGCTCGCGCGACCTCGCGGGTGCCCGCGAGCGGGTCCGCGACGCGATCGGCGAGCTCGCACCCGAGGCGGCGGCGGCCGGGGTGACCCTCGCGATCGAGCCCTTGCATCCGATGTACGCCTCCGACCGCTGCGTGGTCACGACGCTCGGGCAGGCACTCGACATCGCGGCCGACTTCGATCCGGGCGTGGTCGGGGTCACGGTCGACACCTTCCACATCTGGTGGGATCCCGACGTCCTCGGGCAGATCGCCCGGGCCGGCCGCGAGGGCCGCATCGCTACGTACCAGGTGTGCGACTGGAAGACCCCGCTGCCCGCCGACGTGCTGCTTTCGCGTCACTACCCGGGTGAGGGCGTGATCGACTTCGGGCCGCTGACCCGCGCGGTGCTCGAGACGGGCTACGACCGCGACATCGAGGTCGAGATCTTCAACGGGGAGGTCTGGGCGACCCCGGCGGGCGAGGCGGCGCGGCGCACCGCCGAGACCTTCGGCACCACGATCTCGCCGCTGCTGACCGACCCCTAGAATCACGATGATGTCCGACAGCAGCGCAGGGCCAGGGGGCGCGACGTTCGCCACGCTCGAGGACGTCGCACGTGCCGCCGGGGTCTCGCTGGCCACCGCATCCCGCGTGCTCAACGGCTCCACCCGCAAAGTGGCCGACTCGTACCGGGCCAGGGTCGAGGTCGAGGCCGCGCGGCTGGGCTACACGGCGAACCTGTCCGCGCAGGCGACGGCCCGCGGAACCGCCGCGATCATCGCTCTCCTCGTCGCGGACATCGCCGACCCCTACTTCGGGCAGGTCGCTGCGGGGGTGGTCCGCGGTGCCGACGAGGCGGGACTCGTCGTCACCATCGGGATCACCGAGCGCGATCCCGGCCGCGAGGTGCGGCTGCTGCGGGCGCTGCGTGGTCAGCGCCCGAGGGGCGTCATCCTCGCCGCCTCCCGCTCCGCGGCCTCGTCCGAGGCGGTGCTGCGGGAGGAGCTCGCCGGGATCGCGGCCGCAGGCGGGCGAGTCGTGGCGCTCGGCCCGGGAGCGGACGGTATCCGCTCGGTCGTCATCGACAACCGCGGCGGTGCTCGGGCGCTGGGCTCGGCGCTCGCCGCGCGCGGCTATCGGCGGGCGGTGGTGCTCGCGGCTGCGGAGGGCGTTCGCACCTCCGACGAGCGCGTGGCCGGATTCGCCGCCGGATTCGCCGCCGCCGGCGGGGCGATCACGCGCATCCACCGCGGGGCGTTCACCCGCGAGTCGGGGGCCGCGTTGGCGGTCGAGGCGCTCGCCGAGGGCATCGAGCCAGGCACGCTCGTGTTCGCGATCAGCGACGTCGTCGCCATCGGCGCCCGCTCCGCCTTCGCCGCCGCCGGCCGCGCGGTCGGTGCCGACATCGCGCTCGCCGGCTTCGACGACATCCCCACCAGCCGCGACGTCACGCCGTCACTGACCACCGTGCGGGTTCCGCTCGAGCAGGTCGGGTATCTGGCGCTGCGCGCGGCGGTGGACGCCGACTGGGAGAGCGCGGACCCGCTCCCGCTCGAGGTCGTGCTGCGGGAGAGCACCCCGGGATCGGCCGCGTGACCGCGCGCCGCGTCGTCGTCGCACCCGACAGCTTCAAGGGCTCGATCGGCGCGGCGGCGGTGGCGGAGGCGCTCGCCGAGGGATGGCGGGCGTTCGATCCGGATGCGGAGCTCGTGCTGCGGCCCGTGGCGGACGGCGGCGAGGGGACGCTCGACGCCTTCGCCGCCGCGGTGCCCGGTGCCAGGCGGATCCCGGTCGCCGTACCGCCGCCGGACGGAAGGGGACCGCGGGTCGATGCCCACTGGCTGCTGCTCCCGGCGACGCGGGACGCTCCGGCCGGCACGGGGGTGGTCGAGCTGGCCTCGACGTGCGGGATCGAGCTGCTCGGAGCGCACCGCGATCCGTGGCACGCGTCGACCGAGGGATTCGGGGTCGCCATCGCCGACGCCCTGGGCGCGGGCGTCTCGCGTCTCGTCCTCGCGATCGGCTCCAGCGCCTCGACGGATGGTGGCGCGGGGATGCTGCACGCCCTCGGCGCCCGCTTCCTCTCCGCCGACGGGCGCTCGCTGGGACGGCTCGATGCGGCAGCGCTGCGCGAGCTCGCCGACGTCGATCTCTCCGGCTTGCGTCCGCCGCCGCCCGGTGGGGCGATCGTGCTCAGCGACGTGACCGCGCCGCTGACCGGTCCCGAGGGCGCCGCCGCCGTGTTCGGCCCCCAGAAGGGCTTCGCCCCGCAGGAGGTGGCGGAGGCCGATGCGCTGCTGCGGCGCTATGCGGGCCTGTTCGAGGTGTCCGCTGCCGCTCCGGGCGCGGGCGCCGCGGGCGGTACCGGCTTCGGGCTGATGGCCTGGGGGGCGCGGCTCACGCCGGGCGCGGCCGAGATCGCGGCGCTGGTGGGGCTACCGGACGAGGTGACGGCCGCGTCCGTCGTCATCACCGGGGAGGGCGCGTACGACGGGCAATCGGCCACGGGGAAGGCGCCCGCCCACGTGGCGGGCCTCGCGGCGGCCGCCGGAACCCCTGCCGCGCTCGTCGCCGGGCGCATCGACCCAGGAGCCGAGCTCGGCGGCTTCGCCGTCTCCGTCTCGCTCACCGAGCTCGCCGGATCCGCCGTCGCCGCCCTCGCCGATCCCGCCCGCTGGCTGCGCGTCGCCGGAGGCGAGCTCGCCCGGCGCTTCGACGCGCGCGGCTGAGGACCGGGCCGTGAGTCCGCCGCGGCGGCGTCCGCTACGGCCTCTGAACCGGGGATTTAGTGGTGGCTCCGACGGGCGTCGATCCCGTGACCTCACGATTTTCAGTCGTGCGCTCTACCAACTGAGCTACAGAGCCGCGGGGCCTCGATACGTCGCCGTGCGACTCCTCGACCACCGGGGATCCGGAACGTCGCTCCGGATGAGCGACCCTGACGGGACTTGAACCCGCGACCTCCGCCGTG
>JASGGJ010000130.1:0-5275 GCA_047605085.1 Protaetiibacter sp. | reverse complement strand
GTCGTGTTCCTGCACGGGATGGGCGAGAGTGCGGATGCCTGGGACGCACAGCGTGCCGCGTTGCCGCCTGGCTTCGACTCGTTGGCTGTGGACGTCTTCGGTCCCGGCGACGGGTCTGGTGGGGTGACGTCGTTCAGCCTCGATGGCGCGGCGGACGGGGTGCTGGAGCAGATCGACCGGCACCGGGCTGACAACGTGCACCTTTGCGGACTGTCGCTGGGGGCGATGATCGCGTTGCAGCTCGCGCTCGATCACCCGGAGCGAGTGCGGTCGCTGACATTGGCAGCGGGGCAGGTGAAACCTCCGCGTGCGCTCATGGCCGTGCAGAGTGCAGTGTTCCGGCTGCTTCCAGCCAAGGTGCTGGAGAAGCAGGGTGCACGCAAAGACGTCATGCTGTCGGTGATGCGAGCGGTCAGCCGTACTGACTTTTCAAGTCAGCTCGATGCGGTGTCGTCACCGACGCTGGTGCTGTGCGGTGAGAAGGATCGCCTGAACATGCCTGCCGCTCGCGCTCTCGCGGCGGGCATCCGCGGTGCGGACCTACGGATCATCCCTGGCGCGGGGCATCAGTCGCACACGGAGGAGCCCGAGGTCTTCGCGACGCTGCTGGGAGAGTTCCTGACCCGCGTGGGCGCACAGGACGCCGAACACACCTGACGAACCGAGGGCATTCGTCTTTCGTGCGGGGATCAGGAGCCGAGGCGGCGAACCTTCAGCAGACCCAGGAAGAGGTTCGCGCGGGGTGCTCAGGCTGGCGGGTGCGGCGTGCCTGCGGGGCGATCAATCGGGCTTTTCGGACATCTGGTGGGGGTCATGGGGTGAGTCCGCCGGTGGCGAGGAGCATGCGGAGCCGGCAGTCGTCGCGGTTGCGGAACCCATGGTCTTCGTGATCGGCGCGCACTTCGTGCCGATGGCCCGCATCCTCGGTCGCCGGATCGACTACCTGCTCGGCCCCGTCATCCCCGGCACATGGCGGATCCGCAAACAGACCGGACTACCGCGCCGGTGGATGCGCCCAGCTGCGCCGGCGATTCGCTCGTCGGTTGAGGGATTCGCTCAACCGTTGTTTGCATTCCCCCGGGGGCGGAGTGGACGCTGGATGTCATGACGGACACGGCCGCCGATTCGATCGGCTCGCGCATCGCCACTGCCCGCAGGGCGAAGGGCATGACCCAGCGGAGCCTTGCCGTAAAGGTCGGCGTGAGCTTCCAGGCCGTCTCGAAGTGGGAGACCGAGCAGACGCTGCCGGATGTCGCCCTCCTGACCCGGATCGCCGACGTCCTCGACATGACCCTGGATGAACTGGTGGCCGGGCGCGCGTCCGCACCGCCGGATCGTGGCGACGCCGCCGAGACGCAGCCTCGTGCGTACTGGAAACAGATCCTCGGGGTGGTCACCGAAGACATCCACGGGGACGTCGGCAGTGTTCTCGGCCAGGTTCACGCCGACATCTACGGCGACGTCCTCGGCGATGTCGTCGGCTACGTCCGCAACATCCACGGCAATGTGGAAGGCAACGTCCTCGGTGTCGTACAGGGCGACATCGACGGTTACGTCGCCGGGCGGCTTCTCGGCGTCATCGAAGGACGCGTGAAACTGGGAGTACGCGGCTCCATGCGGACGAGGCGTGAGCGAGCGTGACTCCAGGCACGCGGATCGGCGGCCCAGTGAGCGTGAGGGTGCTTCTCGTCGCGAACTCGGCAGCGACTCCGCGTCAAGCGTTGCCATCGTGGGCTGCGAAGCGGTCCGCGTCCGCTCCGGCAACGCGGCCCTGACGCCTGAGCCTTACAGCGGCGGCGCTGCCTCGATGATCGTCGTGAGCGCCCGCCGCGCGGCCATGCGCTGGGCGATCTCGTCGTCGATCCGCACGCGCTCCGCGATCAATCGCGCGGTCAGCCGCGACGTCTGCGACTCGGGATCGGTCATGCAGGGCAGCACCTCGTCGATCGTCTCGGTGCTCAGCCCGGCGACGAGCAGTTGGCGGATGAGGACGACACGGCTCACGTCCGACTCGGCATAGTTCCGCTGCCCGCTCCGCGAGCGGTCCGGTGCGATCAGGCCGCGTTCTTCGTAGTAGCGCAGCGATCGGATGCTCGCGCCGGTGCGCCGGGACAGTTCGCCGATGCGCATATCCGACTTGCCTCTCACATTCATGTCAGGGAATAGCGTCGTCAGCATGACACAGAACCCCGGACCATCCCGCGTCAAACAGCTCCGCCTCGTGGTCGAGGCCGAGGATTTCGACGCCGCGCTCGCGTTCTACCGCGACATGCTCGGACTGCCAGAACGGGCTGCGTTCGAGGGCGACGGCGACGCTCGGGTGGCGATCCTCGATGCCGGGCACGCGACCCTGGAGCTGTCCAACCCGGCCCAGGTGAGGATGATCGACGCGGTCGAGGCGGATGGGAGATCGAGCGCCCGCATCCGGGTGGCCTTCGAGGTCGATGACAGCGCGGGCATCACCGACGAGCTGACCGCGGCCGGCGCGGAACTCATCGCCGAACCCCGCGAAACGCCGTGGCGCTCCCTGAACTCACGCCTCCACGCACCGGCAGACCTGGAGGTCACGCTGTTCCAGGAACTCGAAACGCGTGAAGAACGGCAAGCCAGTCCGGGGTTCAAGACGGTCTGACGAAGCGCCTGTCGAACCGATGGGACGTTCACTGGCGTGCCGGACACGACGTTGGTGAAGGAACACCTGGAGAGAGGAGCCGTCGTGGACGATCTGGAGGTGGAGGGCCTGATCCGAGGCGCGCGCCCGGTTCCGCCGACGCGCGATCCGGCGACGCTCGCGTCGCTGGATCAGATGACGGCCGCGGTCGCACGCAAGAGCGGCTATCGGGTCCGCGACTCCGTGCGGCGCGGGAGCAGGGAAGCGGTCATCGCGGTCGCGCTCGTCGGCGTGCTGGGCGCGACGACGGCTGCGGCTGCGGTGGTCGTCGCTCGGACCGGCTGGTTCACCGCGGTCACGAGCGAGCAGGACGGGACCGAGTGGTTGGACACCGGCGGCACGGACTACTCATCGGTCGTCGCGGACCTCGCCCCTGACTACCTCGCCTACCCCGCAGGCCTCACAGCCTCGGATGCCGCGAGCTGGGTGGTCGGGGCGACGAAGATCACGGGTGGGCTCGTGCAGGAGACCGGGGTCGTCCGCAGTTACGAGACCTATGCGCTGTGCACCTGGACCGAGACCTGGCTGGCGGCCGCGCCCGGCAGCGCCACCCGAGAGAGCGCGGCCGATCACCTCACGGACGCGGCGGACTGGCCGGCGTTGACCGTGACGGATGGCGGCGGGGTGCTCGACGCCGTGCGCGCGCTCGGCCGCGCGGCACGGGACGGCGACGCCGCCGGGGTCGAGGCGCAGAGCGCCGTCGTGTGCCCATCCGGGCTGCTGGGAGACCGATGAACGTGTTCCGCCGCCCGAACCCCGCGTGGTCGGCCGCAGAGGTCGAGGCGCTGATCGCCGAGGTCAGCCCGGAGCTGCTGGCCTACCTGACCCGCCGCACTCAGCCGGTCGACGACGCGGCAGACGTGCTCGCGGAGACCCTGCTGACGATCTGGAAACGCCGCGCCGACATCCCGCCGACGCGGGATTGCGCACGGGCGTGGATGTTCGTGACGGCCCGCAACCATCTGATGAACCACGCGCGCGGGCAGGCTCGTCGGCACGCGCTCGCGGACCGGCTCCGCGACAATCTCGCCGGATACGACGAGGCTGCGCCATCCGGTGATGACCGGGCAGAGCTGGTGCGGGACGCGCTCGGTGCGCTTCCGCCGGAGGATCAGGAACTGATCGGCCTCATCATCTGGGACGGGTTCGGCGTCGCTGAGGCCGGCGCGATCATGGGCCTGTCGGCCTCGACCTCGCGCTCCCGCTACAGCCGAGCCAAGGCACGCTTCGCGCGAGCACTCGAAGGGCTGCAACAGCCCTAACGCTCGGCCCTCGATCTTTCCTCGACGGACCTCCCCTGCGGCAGCGCGGGAGGGAACCGCTGCTTCGCGCTGCCACAAACCATCCAAGGAGTCCTCGATGCGTCACCCCACACCACTCGCCCTGCTGCTGACGATCCCGCTCGCCGTCGGGCTGCTCGCCGGCTGCTCGCCTGCCGACGACACCGCGAAGGGTGATGACGGCTACCTCTCGCTCAGCGAGGTGCAGGCCGAGTACGACGCGACGATCGCGGCGTTCCCCTACGAACTGCCCTCCGGCGTCGAGTTCCCTGCGCAGTCGCAGCAGCCCACGCAGGAGGCGGTGTTCCAGAAGGGCGCGGGGCTCGCCCAGGCGTATCAGTTCTGGGAGTGCGCCTGGATGGACGAATACCTCCAGCAGCAGGGTGCGGATCAGGCCGCGGCCGACGCTGCGCTGGCACAGCTCGAAGCAGGCGCCTCCTCGACCTACCGCACGCAGTACGTCGATGACCCAGAGCAGGTCTGGACGCAGACCGTGCTCGGGCAGGCGAAGCTCGGCGATCCCTCGATCCTCGGCGACTTCTACCAGTCCGACTGCCGCTGGTACCGGACGGAGACCGGCCAGTGACCCCCCGCCCCGGCGCCCGTCTCACCGCGACCGCGTTCGCCGTTGCTACGGCGCTCGCCCTCACCGCCTGCTCGCCGGCAGCCGACACGACGAACAACTCCGCGCAGGCGTCGTCGGCGGCAGGCGTGCAGACCGCGACCGTGACGCGCGGCGACGTGGTCGGCGTGCTGACCAAGACCGGCACCGTCGTCCAGGGCGCCTCCTTCCAGATGCACGCCACGACCACCGGCACGGTCACGGTCATCGCCGCAGACTCCTTCACGATCACTCCCGACGAGGGCGAGAGCATCGTCATCACGGTCCCCGCGGGCGCGAGGCTGGAGACGGTCCTGGTCGAGCGGGGCGAGCGGGTCGCGCAGGGCATCGCGCTCGCGGACGCGAGCTATCCGGGGTTCGCCATCGCGCTCACCCTGGAGGCAGCCGATCTGCTGCGGTTCGTCACGCCGCCGCTGGGAATCCGCGCACAGGTCACCGGCGGGTCCGGCCCGTTCGACTGCGCGCTGCTCGACCCGGTGCCCTCCGTGGCCAGCGAGGATGCCACGACCTCGCTGCTGTGCGCGGTGCCGGAGACGGCGACCGTGCTGGCCGGGATGACCGCGACCACCGTGATCCAGCTCGAACGTGCCGAGAACGCCCTGGTCCTTCCGGTCGAGGCGGTCGCCGGGACTGTCGATTCCGGCTCCGTCTACCTGCGCGGCGCTGACGGCGAGGCGGTCGAGACGCCCGTCACGCTCGGCA
>JASGGJ010000129.1:0-5316 GCA_047605085.1 Protaetiibacter sp. | reverse complement strand
TGCTCCGGGGGCCTCCCCCGGAGCATCCACCGCGAGTAGTCGTATTTCCGGCCCAAAACTCCCGGTTTGAGCCCGGAATACGACTACTCGCTGTTGGGGCGCCAGCCTCGGGCGAGGAGACTCGCGCGGATGCGAGCGATAGCGGACCTCGAGGCGGGGGTGCGCAGGCGCGGGTCGACATCGTCCGAGGTGAGGCGGTGCATCGCCCAGCCGATGGCCGCGAGCTCCTGCTGCTTGCGGATGTCGCGGCGGAACTTGGCGGGGTCGAGGTGGAGGAGGCTCTCGAACTCCGTCCCGACGAGGAATCGGACGTGCGCGGCGTCGAGCATGTGCACCTCCCGGCCCTGCGCATCCCGGACCCGGTAGTTGAGCTCCGCGAGCGGGAGCCCGCCACGCCTCATCATGAGATGCAGGAACGACTCCCGCCGGGACAGCGGGCCGTACCGGATGAGGTCGAGCGCCTCGCGGGCGCGGCGGATCCCGCGCGCCCCGGTGCTCCTGGCGACCGCGCGACGCAGATCCTCCCGTGCCAGGAGGGGAGGGGCGCCGTCGAACGGCTCGGTGCCGGTGATGAGGAAGTCGCCAGCCGCGACGAGGTCGTCGAGGCTCAGAAGCGGCGCGCTCTGCACCCAGCTTGTCGCCGCGTCCGTCACTGTCAGGTTCCCGAGCATGGTCGTACTCACTCGCTCCGGGTCGAGCAGATGCGGGGTCGTGAGGCGGGTGCGAGGGCGGGATGCGCCGATCGAGGAGACGTGGATCGCCTGCTGTGTCTCAATGCGGCGCGGGAGCGGCGCGCCCCACAGCAGCAGGGCCGTCGTGTGACTGACCACCTGATCAGGGCCCTGGCGGAGCGCGAATGCAGCCGAGATCCGCGGGGGATCGAGCGGACCGATGGGCGCACGCACGGTCTGGAAGGGCGCGGTCAGATCGGATGCCTCGAGTCGCCCGGGTGCGATGCCGCGCGCGATGGCCTCGTGACGGCGGAATGGCGCATCCGCCCACTCCTCAGGGAGGGGTTCGAGGACCTTGGGCATGCCCTCACCCTGCCCCCTCCTCTCGGGCCCCAGACCCCCCTTGCCCTCTTCTGTGGACAAACCCCCTGTGCTCGTCCGCGAGTGGTCGTATTTCCGCCCCAAACCGAGCGTTTTGATGCGGAAATACGACCACTCGCGGTCAGCGGCGCTGGAGGCGGCGGAGGACGGCCGCGAGCGCGAGGAGGGTGATGGTGGCGCCGAGGGTGACGATGATGATGACCGCCCCGCCGAGGGGGGAGAGCGTGAGGACGGTCTCGAGGGCGTCGGAGCGCCGGGCGGGGGTCGCGACCGTCCACAGCACGGCGGCGGCCAGTGCCACGAGCACGAGGCCCCACAGCACGGCACCCACCCGGATGCGCGGCCGCGGGAGGGCGCCCGTGGTGCCCGGGGCCGCTCCGGATGCGGTGGGCGCCGCGCTCGTCTCGGCCTGCGCGCCCGTCTCGCCCCTCGCCGAGAGGGCGTCGGCATCCACCGCGGTCTCCGCGGGCTCAGCAATCGGCTCGGACATCACTCGCCTCCTCCGGTGCCGGCACCGCCGGCGTTCGTTCCGTCACTGGGGATCGGGGTGGGGGTCGGGTTCAGCAGGTCGACCTCCCCGCCGTCCCCGTCCCACTCCCACCAGCTGTCGGGCAGCGGATCCAAGGTCAGCGCGGTGTCGCTCTCCCCCCAGCGGTTCACCGAGAGATCGGCCAAGTCGCCGAGCCACACCCGCAGCACGAGGTCGGGGTCGCCCGATCCGGCGGTGAAGCTCAGCGCACCATCCGTGACCTCGTAGCTGGCGGTGCTGCCCGTATCCGACGAGTTGTCGTTGACCGCGACCCATTCGCGCGCGGAGTCCGTCGTGAGTTCGATGCGCACCGTGGCGGTGTCGGCGAGGTCGACGGTGACGCCGCCGAGGAGCTGCCAGAGGTCGACGACAGGCGCCTCGGCACCGTCCGGCAGCGAGGAGACGTAGAGACTCGTGGAACCGCCGAGCTGGGCGTAGCGACCGTCGTGGCTTGTGTCGATGCTCGAGTTCGTCCCCGGCGGCAGAGTGGTCCGGTCGGTGGGCAGCACGACCGCCACCACGAGCGCGAGCACCGAGAGGATCGAGAAGAACGCGAGCGCCCCGCTGCGCCGCCTCCCGAGGGCGACCACGACGGTGCCCGTGCCGAGCACGAGCACGAGCTCGGCGGCCCCGACCATCCACTCGGCGCCTCGCGTCGAGGCGGACTGCGCGGCGGCGAACGCCGAGATCGCCCCCGCGAGGAGGGCGACCCCGAGCACGAGGAACACGATCCCCGCACTCGCCCGTGGCCGTGTCAGCTTCCGGATGCGCGCCCGCTCCCGTGAGGCCTCGAGCGCCTCCTGCGCGCGCGCGTTCGCCTCGGCCTGGCGCCGCTCGCGCTCGCTGCGGCGCTGCTCGGCCGCCCACACGGCGCGCTGGCGCTGCCACTCGTCCTGGCTCTGCTTCCAGGCGGCCAGCTCCTCGGCGGATGCGTCGGTCGGCGGGGCGGGGGGCTCGCCGGGGTCGGATGCGGCGGCCGACTCGTCGGGTGCGCTCGGCGCCGCGACGAAGGAGGCGAGGCCGGCGGACGCCGCGAGCCCCGCCGTGTCCGCGGCGGCGTCCGCATCCCCCGTGCCCCCCGCATCCGGGAACCGCGGAACGGTGTCGGGCCGGTCGTCGGTCGTCGCGGGCGAGGTCGGCAGCTGGGTCTCCGAGCGCCGCGCGAGCCACACCACGACCACCACGACGAGGATGAGCAGCACGCCCGTCCAGATGCCGCGACCGAGCGCACCGCTCCAGCCGAGGTCGCCCCAGTACAGCGCGCCCGTGAACCAGAAGCTCTGCGTGAGCGGCAGGAACGACAGCAGGAAGACCGCGAGGATCCCGGGGAGCGCTCGCGTGACGTGGCCGTGTCCCAGCTGCTGAGCGTGGATCGTGCCCTGCTCGTCGGGCAGCAGGAACCAGGCGATCGCGTAGAGGAGGGCGACGGGTGCCCCGATGACCGCGAGCACGACGACGATGCCGCGCACGATGAGGGGGTCGATGCCGATGCGGGCGGCGATGCCTCCGCACACGCCCCCGAGCCAGCCGTCGCGGCGGGGGAGGCCGAGGCCGCGAAGCCAGGCGAAGAAGCCGTGCTCGGCGGGTGCCGCGGTCGCGGTGACGGTCGTCGCGTCGGCGATGGTCTCGTCGCGAGTGTCCTCGGGAGCCTGCTCGTCGGGCGGCGGGGATGCGGTGGTGCGTCGGGCCATGACTCGATCGTCGCGGGGATGCGGCATCCGCTCTATGGGGTGAACCCCTGATCGTCCCCTGATCCGCGGGTGACGGGGTCGCCCGTCGTGCTTGGATCGTCCCATGACCGCAGCCGCCGCCCCCGCGCCCGAGGCGCGGCCCGTGCGCGTTCGTCCGGCGCTCCTGCGTCCGCGCGAGGTCGTGCTCGGCGGGGTGTCGGTCGCGCTCGGCCGGCACCTCGGGGTGCCGATCCCGCTCATCCGCGTCGTCGTCGCGTTCGCCGCGGTGCTGGGGCTGTTGGGTGCGGCGGCCGGCATCGTGCTGGGCGGTTACACCTTCCTCGTGCTCATCGGCGCGGCGCCCGTGCTGCTCTACCTGTGGTTCTGGGCGCTCGTGTCCCGGGAACCGGGAACCCCGGACGCCCCGCGCGCCCGCGCCGTCCCCGTCGCGTCCGTGCTGCTCGGGGCGGCCGTCGTGCTCGCCCTCGTCACCCCACTCAGCTGGGGGCTCGAGTACTACGCCCTGCCGATCGGCCTCGTCGAGAGCGGCACCGTCGCGGTGCTCGCGATCGTATGGACTGTCGCGGTTGACGCGCGCGACCCGCGCCGCGCCGCGAGCGCGCCCCTGGTGCGCTCCCTCGCCGCGGCGTTCCTGATCCTGTTCGGACTGCTCCTGCTCCGCAGCGCGTTCGCCGACTCTCGACCCCTCGTCGCCGTCGTGGGCGTCGCCCTCGTGCTGCTCGGGATCGCGGCATTCGTGCTGCCGCCGCTCGTCGCCCGCTGGAACGCGCGCGCCGCCGAGCGCGCCGTCCGAGCTCGTGACGAGCAGCGCGCCGAGATCGCCGCGCACCTGCACGACTCGGTCCTGCAGACGCTCGCCATCATCCAGAACCGCGCGGGCGCGGGCTCGGAGATCGCGCGCATCGCCCGCGCCCAGGAGCGCGAGCTGCGCGACTGGCTGTTCGCGGGCACCGACCCTTTCGCGGGCGACCTCGCGACCGAGCTGCGAACCATCGCGCGCGAGCTCGAGCTCGAGCACGCGGTGCGCATCGAGGTCGTCACCGTCGGCGAGGTCGGTGCCGTCGAGTCGCACGCGCTCGCGGCGGCGGCCCGCGAGGCGCTCGTCAACGCGGCCAGGCACGCGGGTGGCGACGTCACGGTGTATGCCGAGGCGACCCCGGATGCGGTCGAGGTGTTCGTACGCGACCGCGGGCCGGGCTTCGACCCGAACGCGGTGCCCGACGGGCGTCTCGGCATCCGCGAGTCGATCATGGGACGGATGGTGCGCGCCGGCGGTACGGGCGCCGTCACGAGCGGGCCCGAGGGCACCGAGGTCGTGCTGCGGCTGCCGCGCGGACGCGCCGCCGCGTCCGGGCCCGCATCCGGTTCCCCGAGCCCGAAGGGGGGTGCCGCGTGACGCGCGTGCTCATCGTCGACGACCACTCGATCTTCCGCACGGGGCTGCGCACCGACCTCGGGGGCGCCGTCGAGGTGGTCGGCGAGGCGGGGGACGTGGATGCCGCGGTGCGCGCGATCGACGAGCTGCGCCCCGAGGTGGTGCTGCTCGACGTACACCTGCCGGGCGGGGCCGGCGGCGGCGGGGCCGAGGTCGTGCGGCGCTCGGCGGCGCTGCTTCCCGAGGTGCGGTTCCTCGCGCTCTCGGTGTCGGACTCCGCGGAGGACGTGGTGGGCGTCATCCGCGCGGGCGCTCGCGGCTACATCACGAAGGCGACGAGCGGACCGGAGGTGGCGGCCGCGGTCGCGACCGTCGCGGCGGGCGACGCGGTGTTCTCGCCCCGGCTCGCCGGCTTCGTGCTCGACGCCTTCGGCACCGCGGCGGGTGCGCCCGCGGTGGCGGCGAACGACGACGAGCTCGACCGGCTGTCGGCGCGCGAGCAGGAGGTCATGCGGCTCATCGCGCGCGGCTACGCCTACAAGGAGGTGGCGTCGCACCTCTTCATCTCGATCAAGACGGTCGAGACGCATGTCTCCTCGGTGCTGCGGAAGCTGCAGCTCTCCTCCCGGCACGAGCTCACCGCCTGGGCCCTCGAGCGGCGCCTGCTGT
>JASGGJ010000128.1:0-5629 GCA_047605085.1 Protaetiibacter sp. | reverse complement strand
CCTAGTCAGAGACGGTCGGCCTGAAGATAGGTCAGGACGGCTCTGACTCGGCGGTTGTCCTCGACGGGGCTGAGGCCGAGCTTGGCGAAGATGTTGCCGATGTGCTTGCTCACGGCGGCGTCGGTGAGGGTGAGCGCGGTGGCGATGTCGGCGTTCGATCCGCCGTCTGCCATGAGTGCGAGCACTTCTCGTTCTCGTGCCGTGAGGCTGTCGAGCGGTCCCGACCGGGAGGCGCTGAGCAGGTGTTGCACCACGTCCGGGTCGATCACGGTCCCGCCGGCTGCGACGGTTTCGAGGGCTGCGGCGAAGTCGCGGATGCGGTTGACGCGGTCTTTGAGGAGATAGCCGGTCGCGCCTTCGGGGAGGGTGAGCAGTTCGCGGGCATAGGTGTCCGCGATGTATTGCGAGAGCACCATGATCGGCTGGGTCGGGTGTGCGGCCCGGATGTTCAGGGCCGCGCGGAGGCCGTCGTCGCTGTTACCGGGCGGCATCCGAACGTCGGTGAGCACGAGGTCGGGCGGCTCGCCTGCGTCTGATAGTCGCCCGAAGGCTGCGAGCAGGTCGGGAGCGGTCTGCGCGGTCGCAGCGATGGTATGGCCGAGCCGTTCCAGCAGGGCGGTCAGCGCCTCGCGCAACAGCGCGGAGTCCTCAGCGAGCAGCAGACGCATGGCGTTCGGTCCTCTCGCTGAGGATCGGCAGCGCCATGTACAGGGTCGTCGGGCCGCCAGCCGGGCTGACGATGCTGAACCGCCCGCCGAGGGTCTCGGCACGCTCGCGCAACCCCCGGAGCCCGGTTCCGGCGTTCTCGTCGGCCCCGCCGTGTCCGTTGTCGGTGATGGTCACGGTGAGCGCGTCGCCCTCGACCGCGGCGCGCACGGTCAGCCGGGTCGCGGCGGTGTGCTTGGCCGCGTTAGTGATCGCCTCCGTGACGAGGTAGTACGCAGCCGTCTCTGCCGAGGCTGGCAGCCGCCCGAAGTCGGCCACGTCGAGGCTGAGGGAGACAGGCGCTCGGTCGGCCAACTCGTCCAGCGCGGCACGGAGCCCGTGATCGGTGAGCACGGCGGGATGGATGCCGCGGACAGTGTTGCGGAGCGTCGCCATCGCGTGCTCAGCCTGACCCTGCGCCGCGTCGAGCGCGTCGCGGGCCAGGGCCGTGTCCGTGCCCTGCGCGGCGAGGTCGTCGAGTTCGAGGCTGACCATCCCGAGCCGGGCGCCGAGCGTGACGAGTTCTTGCTGCACGCCGTCGTGCAGGTCGCGCTCGATACGTCGCCGCTCTGACTCGAAGGCCGCGACGAGCGCGGCCCGCGACTGCATGAGTCGTTCGACGTTGCGAGCGAGCTCGCGCTGCCGAGGACCGCACAGCATCCTCAACAACGACGCTTGCCCTGCGGCGAGCACTGCATTGATGTAGGCGAACAGACACACTGCGAACAGCGCGATCGGGATGACCGGCCACCAATTGTCTGGCCCGACGACGATCCGCACGTCAGCAAAGAGATTGATCCGGGCGGGACCGCGAGAGCCTGACACTCCGACGAAGACGAACACGACGAGGCAGAGCCCTTGGACGAACAGGACGGCGAGCGCAATCCAACCGAGCACGAGGTCGAGCAGCAGGGCAGCCGTCTCCCGCCAGGTCGCTCCCTCGGCCACGCGGACCGCCAGCCAGATGTGCCGCTGGTCCCGCGAGAGGGGAACATGGCCGGACACCTGGCTGGGGAACCCGAGGATTCGGGTGCGGCGACGTTCGAGCGCCCCGATGACGATGCCCCACAGCGGCAGGAGCAGCAGCGTGGCGATCGTGACCGGCAGCAGGAGGAACCCGATCACGGCGCTCGTCAGCAGGTAGAGAAGCGTCCTCCACGGCCACCGGCCGAACAGGAACCGCCACGGCGGGCGCATCAGCGCGTGCCACACGGTTGCCGTTCTCATGCCTTCCAGCCTACGGATGCGGGCTTCGCTGGCGGTGGGCGTCCGTCGAAGAGTAGAGCCAGCTCTACCTCGACTCTCCACCCCGCTCCATCGCGCGCGTGACGTTGATTACATCGAATGGGAGACGTGACCGAATCGCTCATTCGCGCCGAGAACCTGCACAGGTCCTTCATGTCGGCGGGAACCAAAGAGCCCCCAGTGCCGGTGCTCTGCGGGATCACCCTCGACGTCCAGGCAGGTGAGATGGTGAGCATCGTCGGACCGTCCGGTTCCGGCAAGTCCACGCTGCTGTACTGCCTGTCCGGGCTCGAACCCGCAGACTCCGGCTCGGTGCGACTCGTCGGCCGCGAACTCGGCACCCTCGGGCGCGGCGCGCTCGCCACGCTGCGCCGCAAGCACGTCGGCTTCGTGTTCCAGTCCTACAACCTGATCCCTTCCCTGACCGCGCGCGAGAACATCGCTCTGCCTGCTCGTCTGGCCCGTCGCCGAGTGAATCCCGCCGGCATCGACCGTGCGCTGGCCGACGTGGGCCTGTCCGATCGCGGCGACCATCGCCCTGGGCAGCTCTCGGGCGGTCAGCAGCAGCGCGTCGCTATCGCGCGGGTGCTCGCCATGCATCCTGACATCGTGTTCGCTGACGAACCCACCGGCTCGCTCGACACCGTGACCGGCTCGGATGTGCTCCGGCTCCTGCGCGCCTCCGCAGGCGACGGCCGAGCGGTCGTCGTGGTCACCCACGACCTCGAAGCCGCCGCGCTCGCCGACCGGGTACTGGTGCTCCGAGACGGCCTCATCCACGGCGAGCTGCGACACCCCACCCCTGAACAGGTGCTCGGAGCGATCACACTCGCCGGGACAGCCGCGTGATCCGCCTCGTCCTCTCCGACCTCACTGCCCACGCGCGAGTATGGCTCGGTGTCCTCGCCGTGACGATCGCAACCGGCTTCGTCGGCGCGATCGCCGCCGGACTCATCGAGACGGGCACCGTCCACGGCGGGCGCGTGCTCGAAGGGCTGTCCAGCACTAGCGCCGCGGTCATCATGTTCACCGCCGTCACCGCGCTCATCGTGCTCAGCTCGACAGTGAACCTGACGGTAGCCCTGCAACAGCGCAGTTACGCCCTGTGGCAACTCGTCGGCATCCGTCCCGCCCTCGTCGCCTGGGTCGTGCTGACCCAACTCGGCATCGTCGGCACCCTCGGCGCAGCGGTCGGCTGCCTCATCGCCCTCCCGATCTTCCCGCCGCTGTTCGTGTGGGTCTTCCGCGAGTGGACCGACATGCAGGGCATCAGCCTGCACCTCGGGGCCGTCAGCATGCTCGTCGTGGTGGTGTCGATCGTCGTCGTCGTGCTGCTCGGCGGACTCCGCGGCGCGCGGCGCGCCAGCCGCACACCACCGATCGAGGCGCTGCGCGATCCCGAACCTCCGCGAATCAAGGTGGGCTGGTTCCGCATCGTGCTCGCCGTTCTCGTGCTCGGCGGCACCGTCGCGCTCGCGCTGACCCTCGACGGCAACGCCTCGATTTCGGCGTTCTCCGGCCAAGCGGTCCTGCTCACGCCCCTCATCGCAGCCGCCCTCGCCGCAGCCGGGCCGCTGGTGTTCCCCCTCGTCCTCCGCGCGTGGACCTCGCTGCTGCCTCCCAGCGCGTCGGCCTCCTGGTTCCTCGCACGCAACTCCGCCCGCAACCGGCTCAGCCAATCCAGTGCCGCGATCAGTCCCCTCATGGTCGCGGTCGCCCTCGCCGGCGGCCTCTACACCACTGGCGCAACCCTCGCCGCAGCCCAAGCCGAAAAGACTGGCAGCAGCGCCGGGTTCGACCTCGCTCCCGAAGGTGTCGTAATCCTGCTCGGCGGTCCGCTCCTGCTCTCCGCAGTCGCCGCCGCCGCGACCGTGTTCATGTCCGGTCACGCCCGAGAACGCGAGTTCGCCCTGATCCAAGCAGCCGGATCGACACACGCGGACATCACGCTCACCGCCATCTGGGAAGCCGTCATCTACACGGTCACCGCGGCGATCCTCGGCACCCTTGCCACCGCCGTCGGCGGGCTCATCATCGCCGCCAAGCTCTCCCTGACCGTCCCCGTCGTGTCCTTCGCAACGCTAGGTCTGATCGCCGGCGGTGGCTTCGTGCTGATCCTCGCGGCGACCGTCGTGCCAACGGCGACCGCACTCCGCCACGAGATACCCCGGACGCTCGCCGTCGAGTAAAGCGATGCCGCCAGGACACAACGTTGCAATCCATCCGGTACTCGCTGCTCGCGTCGTGGGGATCGGGTCCGCAACGGCCGAAGCGGCTTGAGGACCCGATCGGCGCCCGGTCGGTGAGGCGACGATGTCGAAGGTCGGCTACCGGAATCACAACACCGAGACACCGAACGCCCAGGTCGTCCTCGGTTCGTTCTTGACCGCACCGGAACTGGACGGGCGAAGCTTCGAGCTCATCACCTGCGTCGCCACACTCCATCACATGCCCCTGGTCGCCGCTCTCGTGCAGATGAAGGCGAAGCTCAAGCCGGTCGGATCGCTCTGGCTAGGCTGACCGCTGCTCTCCGGCACGGCGCTGGTCTTGATCCTGACGGCTTGGTACGGCGCCGCTGGCATCAGCCGACCCGGCGGCGAGGGCCCGAACTGCGCGTGAAGGTCCCGGTGTCGCGCCGTCTCACAGGCTCGGCCCGAGGTTCGGGCGAGTGCTCGGGCTCGGCCGGTACGGATCGCGTGTGGGCGTCGGCCCGGTTTAAACTATCGGTTTTTACCGATGTATTATCGACACCATGACGAGACCCCCTGCTGTTGTCGACGTGTTCAGCGCAATCGGTCATCCGCGCCGCCGCGACCTCGTCGGTGCTCTCGCTGGTAGCGACAAGCGGGTATCTGAGCTGGTCGACGCGCTCGGCCTGGCGCAATCAACCGTTTCGGAGCACCTGGGAGTCCTGCGCGCCGTCGGCCTGGTCGACAGCAGGCGACAGGGTCGGGAACAGGTTTACCGCCTTGATCCGACTCCGTTGCGGGATGTGACCGACTGGGTGGCGCAGTTGGAAGTCTTCTGGGCTGAGCGGCACCAGCGGCTGGCAATCCTCTTGGAGACCATCGACGAGGAAGAAGAACGATGAGCAAGATCGAATACTCCGAGACCTTTGAGGTTCCGGCCTCGACCCTCTGGCGCGCCTTGACCGAAAGTGATCTGCTGGCGATCTGGCTGATGCCGAACGACTTTCGCCCGGAAGTCGGCCACGAGTTCACCCTGAGAACCGACCCCGCCCCGATGTTCGACGGCATCGTGCACTGCACCGTCTTGGAGATCGACGCCCCTCACCGGATGCGATGGTCATGGCGTGGAGGCCCCATCGATACGACGGTGACTTTCACCGTCACCGAACTCGGCCCGCGTTCGTGTCGCTACGAGTTCCTGCAAGACGGGTTCCGGGGGCCGAAAGCGGCATTCGCGCGTTTCTTCCTCAAGCAAGGCTCGAAGAAGATCCCGCCACTCATGCGGGTCCTGCTGCTCACGCTCACCGCGAATGAAGTTGATTGATCGTCACGCTGTCTGTGAGTGCGTTGTCGCGCGCATCGGGATGTGCTTCGTTCGCTGGTCCTCTGTCATTGGTGCCGTGGGATCATGGCGAGTATGCACGTTGCCCAGACTGTCGTGTTCCTGCACGGGATGGGCGAGAGTGCGGATGCCTGGGACGCACAGCGTG
>JASGGJ010000127.1:0-5660 GCA_047605085.1 Protaetiibacter sp. | reverse complement strand
TCGCGGGCCAGGTGCTCGTGAACTACGGCACCGAGGAGCAGAGGCGGACGTGGCTCCCCCGCCTCGCCTCGGGCGACGTGATCGCGTCCTTCGCGCTCACCGAGGCGGATGCCGGCTCCGACCCGAGCGGCATGCGGACCACCGCGGTCAAGGACGGGGATGTCTACCGCATCAACGGCTCGAAGCGTTTCATCACCAACGCGCAGCTCGCGCAGGTGCTCGTCGTCTTCGCCCGCACCGACCCCTCCACGGCCGGCACCACCAAGGGCATCTCCGCGTTCCTCGTCGACACCGACGCCCCGGGCGTCACGATCGGCCCCCACGACAAGAAGATGGGCCAGGCCGGCGCCTGGACCAGCGAGCTCTTCTTCGACGACGTCGTCGTCGGCGCCGACCGGCTCATCGGCGGTCAGGAGGAGGTCGGCTTCCACGCCGCGATGGCCTCGCTCGCCAAGGGCCGCCTGCACATCTCCGCGATCTGCGTCGGCCAGGCGCAGCGCATCCTCGACGAGTCCGTCGCCCACGCGGCAAACGCCCGGCAGGGAGGCAGGCCGATCGGCACGTTCCAGCTCATCCAGGCCATGATCGGCGAGTCGTACGCCGAGTTGCGTGCCGCGCGGGCGCTCGCCCTGGATGCCGCGCGCGACTTCCAGGATGGCACCGACCGAAAGCTCGGCCCCTCCGCCTCGAAGCTCTTCGCCAGCGAGATGCTCGGCCGCGTCGCCGACCGCGGCGTGCAGATCCACGGCGGGCTCGGCTACATGCGCTCCGTCCCCGTGGAGCGCTTCTACCGCGCCGCGCGGCTCTTCCGCATCTACGAGGGCACCAGCGAGATCCAGAAGCTCGTCATGGCGCGCCACCTGCTGAAGACACAGGGCATGTGACGACGCCGCGACGAGCCCGCTTCGACGTCAGTCGCTCCGCGCGCGCTCGGCCTGAGCGATGATCCTGGCGGCCCGCTCGCGGATGGGCTTGTCGACCATCTGCCCGTCCACCTGCACGGCGCCGTCGCCCGAGGCGAGCACGCGCTGCGCCCACGCGTGCTGCTGCTCGCTCGGACGGAACCCCGCGTGGACCGCTGCGATCTGCGCGGGATGGATGCACAGCTGCGCGGTGACACCGAGTCCGCGCAGGCGACGCGCGTCGGCCTCGATCGCGTCCAGGTCCGTGATGCTGAACGGCGGCGAGGCGATCGGGCCGGGAAGCCCCGCTCGTCGGGACTCGATCACCAGGCGCGCGTAGACATGGTCGATGGTGGCGGAGGCGATCTCCGCGTCGAGGTCGAACGACAGATCGGCCGCGCCGACCGCGAACCTCGTCACCCGGGCGGTGCGCGAGAGCTCCCGCAGCCGGTCGACGCCTTCGGCGCTCTCGATGAGCGCGATCAGCTCGAGGTCGTCGCCGAGCACCTCCCGTACCCGCCGCAGCGCCTCCGGATCCTCCGCCTTCGGCACGACCGCTCCCGCGAGCTGCCGGCGAGCGCGGGTCGACAGCGCCGCGAGCGCCTCGAGATCCTCCTCGAACCAGGGCGAGCCCGGCGCGTTGAGCCGGACGTGCACGCTCCCGTCGAGGCCCGCCTCGAGCGCGGCGACGAGGTGGTGTCGGGACACGTCCTTCTCGTCTGCCGCCACCGCGTCCTCGAGGTCGACGATCACCCCGTCCGCTCCCGCCGCCAGCGCCTTCGCATAGCGCTCGGGCCGCGACGCCGGCACGAACAGGTAAGAGATCGCGGCCGATGCCATGCGCTCCTCGTTCCGTCACCGCTCCCGACGTGCTCTACATGATATGGCGCTCGACGGCGCGTGGGGATGGCCGCATCACGTTGGAGGGGGAACTCGCGCCCCCCTCCAACGTGCGACCGCTCAGCCCTGTCCGAGGAGCACGGCGGCGACGTCCAATTCCAGGCCGATGTATTCCTCGGCGGTCACGGCGAGCCCGTTCTCGGTCTTCACGATGATCGTGTTGTGGATCTTGTGGCCGGCGAGCTCCGCGGAGAACTGCACGAGGAAGCCGTGCTCGGTCACCGTGTAGCCGGTGTCGTACACCGGGGGCAGCCCGCCGCCCTTGTACACGTTCTCGATCGCGGTGTCGATCGATACCCACAGGTTGTCGCTGGAGTGCCACACCCGACAGTCGGTCGTGGAGATCTCGCGGAACTTCTCCACGTCCCCCAGGGCCTCAAGCCACAGCTGGGCGAGTTCTTCATTGCTCTTCATCATTCGACTCCTTCGTCGTGTGCCTCAGCACCGTCTTGGATGGAGTCGGGTCGCTCCATCCGCATCCGCATCGCTGCGGTTATTCGGTATTCGATGAAATATAGAATGCCGGAGCCAGTCAATCATCTTCCGCACCGCAGGTCAACGGGCTTGCCCGCTCCGTTTCGGCGGTTACGGGGAGTCGAAGATGACGGTCATCGAACGGGTCGGGGACGACACGCCAACGACAACCGCACGGCTCGTGACCGCCGATGATCGCGGCATCCGCCTCGGCCTCGCGGTCCTTGCCGAAGCCGAACGCGGCCATGGTCGCCGAGTCGTTGGCAATCCTCACCGCCTCGTCCTTGTCCAGGCGAGGTCAGCCCGCGCGATAGATCGTCTGGTACTCCAAGTACGGATCGACCGCGCGCGGGCCCATCTCGCGGCCGATGCCGCTCTTCTTGAACCCGCCAAACGGAGCCTCGAGCGGCATCGCGGCGGTGTTCACGCCGATGCTGCCCGCCTCAATGCGCCGAGCGACCTCGGTCGCGCGCTCACGGTCGGGCGAGAACACACCGCCCGCGAGTCCGTACTCCGAGTCGTTCGCAATCGCGATCGCCTCGTCGACGGTCTCGTAGGGCATGATCGTCAGCACCGGTCCGAAGATCTCCTCCCGCACGATGCGCATGTCGTTGCGGACGTCGCGGAACAGCGTCGGGGCGACGAAGTAGCCGTTCTCCAGCCCTTCCGGCTTCTCGGTGCCACCGACCACGAGTTTCGCGCCCTCCTCGAGCCCGGTCTGGATGTAGCCGATTACCTTGTCGTACTGCGCCTTGTTCACGATCGGGCCGAACACCGTTGTCGGCTCGGTCGGGTCGCCAACGGTCGCCTGCGACAGCGCATCGGCGATGAACGACACCACCTCCTCGTAGCGGGACGCCGGCGCGAGGATGCGCGTGAGGGAGCGGCACACCTGGCCCGACTGCGGAAGGCACGCGCCGAAGATCCACGGCCGGAACGCCTCCAGGTCGACGTCGTCGAGCAGGATGCCGGCCGACTTGCCGCCGAGCTCGAGCGTGACGCGCTTGAACTGACGCGCGCACTCCTCGCCGATCTGGATGCCCGCGCGCGTCGACCCGGTGAACGCGATCTTGCGCACCCCCGGGTGCGCGACGACCGCCGCTCCGGTCTCACGCCCGCCCGTGACGAGGTTGACGACGCCCGCAGGGATACCGGCGGCCTCGATCGCGTCCATCAGCGGGTAGGCGTCGAGCGACGTCTCGGCCGCGGGCTTGATGACGACGGTACAGCCGGCCACGAGCGCGGGGCCGAGCTTGCGCGCCACGAGGGGCTGCGGTCCGTTCCACGCCACGATGATCGCCGTCACGCCCACCGGCACGCGCCGGATGAGCGCGTCGACGGTTCCCGTCTCGATGCGCTCCTCGGGCTCGAACTTCTCGGCCAGCGTCGCGAAGTAGCGGTACTCGCGCGGCGTCGCGGCCATGTGACCCCGCGCAACGGAGATCGGCAGGCCGTTCTCCTTCGTGAGCAGCTGTGCGATCTCCTCCGCGCGCTTGTCCAGCTCGTCGGCCAGCCGGATGACGAACTCCGCGCGCTGGGCGGGGGTCAGCGCCGCCCACGCGGGCGCCGCCGCCTCGGCCGCGCGCACGGCGGCGTCGACATCCTGCGCGTCGCCGTCGATCGCCGACCCGAACTGCTCCTGCGTCGCCGGGTTGACGAGCGGGATGCGAGCGGTCGAGTGCGCGGGCTGCCGCGCGCCTCCGAGGACCAACTCGGTGGGGTTGAGATCGGTGGTGTGGATGGCGTTCGTCATTGAGGCTCCTCGTGGGGCGTTGCGGGAGTGGATCGGTTGGGGCGGGTCAGGACGCTCGGGGGCGGACGAGCCGGACGAGCGTCGACACGTCGGCAACGGCTTCGAGGTCGTAGACGCGCTCGATGATCGCGTCCGCGTCGGCGTCGGCGAGCACGCCCTCGACGTTGTGCCGGAACTTGGCGATGAGCTCGTCATCGGTCATGTAGCTCCACTCCTCCGGCGAGGGGCTGCCCTTCGGATAGTTGCGCTCGCCGGACCACACCTGCCCGCGTGCCCTCACCTCGACGCGCGACCGGCGCGCGGCGGGGTTGCTCGCGAGCGCTGCGGCGTGCCCGGGGTGCGGCTGGAAGCGAGACCGCTCCATCAGCGCCATCACCGCCGGGGCGTGGACGGCGGCGTCGGTCTGCCACTCCTTCCCCGGCGGGATGCGGGAGGCCGCCATCGCGAGCCCGTGGGTCATGCTGAACTGCGCGTCGCGCGGGTTGCGGATCTCCTCGTTCACCCAGGTCGGCTGCATCACGAAGCTCTCGCCCCACGCGTCGATCGACTCGATCTCGTCGGGCCGCAGGTCGTTGTGCTCCACGATCTCGATGAGCTCGTCGAAGATCGAGTGCATCACGCGACAGTGCGGGTACGGCTTGAACGACTGGAAGGGGGTGAACGTCCAGGTCTTGCCGAGCTCGGACGTGATCGGCGCCGGCTCCCAGCGCTGCGTGCCGATGAACCTCGGGAACCCGTACTCGCGGTCGTCGAGCAGCTGCCGGTCGCCGGTGTGCCCGAGCGCGGCGAGGTTCGCGGCCGTCACGGCGGCGAGCGCCATCCCTCCGGCGAGCTGGTACTTGATCGTCGTCGCGGGGGCGTGCATCATCCACGCCCGCTGGGTGTTGGTCGGCATCGTCGAGCCCATGATGCCGAGCGCGTCGGCCATCGCTGGTGCGGACAGCCGCTTCACGACGCCGATCGCGGCGGTGGCGCCGAACAGCGTGCTGCTGTAGCCGATCACCGGGGGGATCGTGACCACGCCGTCCTTCATGTCGCGCAGATAATCGGTCGCCTTGCCGATGCGATAGGAAATCTCATGGGCCACGGCGATGGCCGTGAGCAGCGTCGTCCCCGGAGCACGCGCCGCCTCGGCCGTCGCGAGGGCGCCGGGAAGCACGTAGGGCGTCACGTGCCCGGGGGGAAGCACGGCGTCCTGGTCGAGGGCGTTGATCAGCTCGGCGTTCGCGAACGCGGCCGCCGGCACGCTCGTGCGATCGGCGGCGCCCAGGATCGAGGCGTCGCCGGACGCTCCGCCGAGCATCCGCCCATAGGCGACACCGCGTTGCGCGCCCTCGTCGTCGAGGGAGGCCACCGCGCACCCGAAGGAGTCCAGGAGGATCCGCTGGGACTCGTGGACCACCTCGTCGGGCAGCGCGTCCGCCGTCGTCGATGCGGCGAAGCGCGCCAGCCGTTCAACAATCGTCTCCACCGTCTGCTCCTTCGCGACTGGTCCGAAACGCTCCTGCTACATTCCGTACCCTATATTTTACACCCGTCGACGACTGACCGGCGCACCGCGAGCGCGTCACGCGCTCTGCGCGCCTCGCGCCCGCGGCACGAGCAGGGAGACGAGCAGGGAGATGAAGGCG
>JASGGJ010000126.1:0-5669 GCA_047605085.1 Protaetiibacter sp. | reverse complement strand
GAGGCCGCCGAGGTGTGGATGGCCGCCGAGTACCAGTCCGACGACGAGACGGCCCAGGAGATCTCCCAGCTGCTCTACCACCTGCAAGTGCTCATGATCGCGAAGGGCCTCACGCTCGACGACGTGAACCGACATCTGTGAACATTCATCCCCGCCCATGACCGTTCACAACCCAGAAAGCACTCCCATGCTGAGAATCGCGGTGCCCAACAAGGGCACTCTGTCGGAGACCGCCGTCGAGATGCTGCGCGAGGCCGGCTACGCCACGCGCCGCGACCAGAAGGAGCTCATCGTCGCCGACCCCCGCAACGGGGTCGAGTTCTTCTACCTGCGCCCCCGCGACATCGCCACCTACGTCGGATCGGGCGCGCTCGACGTCGGCATCACGGGCCGCGACCTGCTGCTCGACTCGCACTCGCCCGCGATCGAGGTCGACGCGCTCGACTTCGGCGCGTCGACCTTCCGCTTCGCCGGCCCGATCGACCGCTTCGAGAAGCTGTCCGACCTCAACGGCGTGCGCGTCGCCACGAGCTACGACGGCCTGGTGCGCGATTTCCTCGACGCCGAAGGCGTGAGCGCCTCTGTCGTGCGCCTCGACGGCGCCGTCGAGTCGGCCGTGCGGCTCGGGGTCGCGGATGCGGTGGCCGACGTCGTCGAGACCGGGTCGACGCTGCGCAAGCAGGGCCTCGAGATCTTCGGCCCCGTCATCCTCGAGTCGAACGCGGTGCTCATCGCCTCCAGCGACGAGGTGCCCGGCCTCGACACCCTGCGTCGCCGCATTCAGGGGGTCATGGTCGCCCACCAGTACGTGCTCATCGACTACGACCTGCCGGCCGAGCTCGTCGACCAGGCGTCGCGGATCACCCCGGGCCTCGAGTCGCCCACCGTGTCGCCGCTGCGCGACACCGGATGGGTCGCCGTGCGCGTCATGGTGCCGCGCGGCGACATGAACCACGTCATGGACGAGCTCTACGCGCTCGGCGCCCGCGCGATCCTGGTCAGCGCGATCCACGCGGCGAGGATCTGATGGATGTGGTGGTCCGCGTCATCCCGTGCCTCGATGTGGCGGCGGGGCGCGTCGTGAAGGGCGTCAACTTCCGGGGGCTGCGGGACGCTGGCGACCCGGTCGAGCTCGCGGCGAGATACTACGAGCAGGGCGCCGACGAGATCACCTTCCTGGATGTCACCGCGACCGTCGAGGACCGCGCGACGATGTACGAGACGGTCACCGCGACCGCAGGCCAGGTGTTCATCCCGCTCACGGTCGGCGGCGGCGTGCGCTCGGTGGACGACGTCGCCCGGCTGCTCGGCCACGGCGCGGACAAGATCGGGGTCAACTCCGCGGCGATCACGCGTCCCGAGCTCGTCGGGGAGATCGCCGACCGCTTCGGGGCGCAGGTGTGCGTGCTCTCGCTCGACGTCAAGCGCTCGCCGCGCACCGCGTCCGGTTTCGTCGTGACGACGCACGGCGGACGCACGGAGACCGACCGCGACGCGCTTGCCTGGGCGCGCGAGGCGATCGAGCGCGGGGCGGGTGAGCTGCTCGTCAACTCGATCGACGCAGACGGGACCAAGGAGGGGTTCGACCTCGAGCTCGTCGCCGCGATGCGCGAGCTCTCGAGCGTCCCCGTCATCGCGAGCGGGGGAGCGGGGGCCGCCGCCGACTTCCCTCCCGCCGTCGAGGCGGGTGCGGATGCCGTGCTCGCGGCATCCGTCTTCCACAACGGCGAGCTCACCGTGGGCGACGTCAAGCGCGCCCTCGCCGGCGCGGGGATCGGGGTGCGATGAACGTCGAGGAGGTGATCGCCCGCGTGCGCTTCGACGCGAGCGGCCTGCTGCCGGCCGTGATCCAGCAGCATGACACCCGCGAGGTGCTCATGGTCGGCTACATGGACGCCGAGGCGTTGCGGCGCACCCTCAGCGAGGGACGCGTGACCTTCTGGTCGCGAAGCAGAGGCGAGTATTGGCGCAAGGGCGACACGAGCGGCAACCGCCAGTACGTGAGGGGCGCCGCCCTCGATTGCGACGGCGACACGCTGCTCGTCCAGGTCGAGCAGCTCGGTCCGGCATGTCACACGGGCCAGCGCAGCTGCTTCGACGTGGGCCCGCTGGACCCCGTCGTCGGATTCCCGGAGGAGACCACACCATGACCACCACCTCGCGCGCCGAGTTCGATGCCGCCGTCGCCGCGGGCCACCGCGTCGTGCCGGTGCTGCGCGAGCTGTTCGCGGACGGCGAGACCCCGGTCGGCGTGTACCGCAAGGTCGCCGCGGGCCGGCCTGGCACCTTCCTGCTGGAGTCGGCCGAGCAGGGCGGCATCTGGTCGCGCTGGTCCTTCGTCGGGGCGGGCTCGGTCGGCGTCCTCACCCAGGAGCGCGACGCGACGGGCGACCGCGCCGTGTGGCTCGACTACGGACTGGATGCGGCGCGCGCCTTCGGGGGCGAGGTGCCCGCGGCACCGCTCGACGCGGTCGACGCGCTGTTCGACCGGTGGCGCACGCCGCAGCAACCCGGGCATCCGCCGCTCACGGGTGGCCTCGTCGGCTTCATCGGCTGGGAGGCGGTGCGCCAGCTCGAACGGCTGCCGGAGGTTCCGCCCGTCGAGATCCCGGTGCCGGGCCAGGCGCTCGCCTTCGTGTCGGAGCTCGTCGCGCTTGATCATCGCACCGGCACCGCGATCCTCATCGCCGCGGTGCTCGCCGACGACGCCGACACCCCGGATGCCGCCTGGGCTGCCGCGCAGTCCCGCCTCGACGCGGTGCAGAGCGCGCTCGCGCAGCCCTCGCCCGCGGCGCTCGCCGAGGTGGACCTCGCGGCCGCACCCGCACCGCGTCCCCGGATCGAGCCAGGTGACTACCAGGCGGCCGTCCTGCGGGCGAAGGAGTTCGTGCGCGACGGGGACGTCTTCCAAGTGGTCATCTCGCAGCGTTTCGATCACGCGCTCGACGCGACCCCGCTCGAGGTCTACCGGGTGCTCCGCTCCCTCAACCCGAGTCCATACATGTATCTGCTGGCCCTCGAGACCCCCGCGGGCGAACCCTACGCGATCGCCGGGAGCTCCCCGGAGGCGCTCGTCAAGGTGCAGCGCGGACGGGTGTACGCGCATCCCATCGCGGGCTCGCGGCCGCGCGGCGAAGGACCGGAGCGCGATCTCGAGCTCGCCGAGGAGCTGCTCGCCGACCCCAAGGAGAAGGCGGAGCACCTCATGCTCGTCGACCTCGCGCGCAACGACCTCTCGAAAGTGTGCGTGCCGGGAACCGTCGAGGTCACCGAGTTCATGCAGGTCGAGCGGTTCAGCCACATCATGCACCTCGTGTCGAGCGTCGAGGGGGACCTGCGAGCGGATGCGAGCCCGATCGACGTGTTCCGCGCCACCTTCCCGGCCGGCACCCTGTCCGGCGCCCCGAAGCCGCGGGCGCTCGAGATCATCGACGAGCTCGAGGTCGCCCAGCGCGGCGTCTACGGCGGGGCCGTCGGGTACTTCGACCTCGCGGGCGACGCCGACCTCGCGATCGCCATCCGCACGGCGACCCTGATCGGCGGCACGGCGTACGTGCAGGCGGGGGCCGGGCTGGTCGCCGACTCCGATCCCGCGAGCGAGCACCAGGAGACCGTCAACAAGGCCGCGGCGCCGCTGCGCGCGGTCGCGATCGCGAACTCCATGCGGCGGATCGGCGCGTCATGACCCCGGCCAGGCTGCGCGCCGTCCTGCTCGGCGCCTCGGTGCTGCTCGCCGCGCTCGTCCTCCTGGCCTGGTCGCAACCCTGGTTCACGCTCCGGCTGACCGTGTCGAGCGGCGACCCGTCGCCGCTCGAGGTGAGCGGCGACGTCGCGGCCGCCGCCCTCGCCCCCCTCGCGCTCACGGTGCTCGCGATCGTCGCGGCGCTGGCCATCGCGGGCGTCGTGTTCCGGATCGTGTTCGGCGTGCTCGAGGCGCTCGTGGGCTGCTGCATCGTGGCCGCGACGGCCGTCGCTCTCGCCGACCCGGTCGCGGCATCCGCGTCGTCGATCACGGGCGCCACGGGCATCACCGGCCCGGACTCGGTCGCCCAGCTCGTGACGCAGCTCACGGCCTCCGTCTGGCCGGGAGTCGCGGTCGGGCTCGGTTCCCTCGTCGCCGTGGTCGGTGCGCTGGTCGCGCTGACCGCGCGCGACTGGCCGGTGTCGGGACGCCGCTACGGCCGCACCCGCACCGAGCCGGACATCGCGGATCCCGGCGCGCCGCTCACCGACCCGGTCGCGGAATGGGACGCGCTGAGCGCGGCGACGACCTCACCGCGCCCTCCCGCTAGACTGACCCCGCCCGCTCTGCGCGGGCATCTCGCGGACCAGCGCCCGCGCGCATTCGAGAAGGAGCCTCACGTGACCGAGTTGCACGATCCCGGACACGGCCATTCGCCCGCCGCCTGGGTTGCGGTCATCATCATGCTCGCCGCGTTCGCGGCCGGCACGGTGTTCTTCTGGCTCGATCTCCCGGCGCTCGTCTGGGCGTCCGCGGGCCTGCTCGTCGTTGGCCTGCTGGCGGGCGTCGTGCTCGCGAGGCTCGGCTACGGCGTCAAGGGTCCCAAGTACGTCGCGAAGGTGCACGACTAGGGTGCTCGCTGATCTCGTCGCCGGGGCACTCCAGGACGCCTCGGATCGCCGCGCTGCCCGCAGCCTCGCCGAGGTCGAGGCTGATGCGCTGGCCGCCCCCGCCCCGCGCGACGCCCTCGCGGCGCTCGCGCCGGCCGACCGAGTGAAGATCATCGCCGAGGTGAAGCGCGCGAGTCCCTCGCGCGGCGTCCTCGCGGAGATCCGCGACCCCGCCGGCCTCGCCGTCTCGTACCAGACCGGGGGGGCGAGTGCGATCTCGGTGCTCACCGAGCAGCGTCGGTTCGGGGGTTCCCTCGAGGACCTGCGGGAGGTGCGCGCCGCGGTGGAGCTGCCCGTGCTGCGGAAGGACTTCATCGCCGAGCCGTACCAGGTGTTCGAGGCGAGGGCGGCGGGCGCCGACCTCGTGCTGCTCATCGTCGCGGCGCTCGAGCAGCCCGTGCTCGCGGAGCTTCACTCGCTCATCGGCCAGCTCGGGATGACGGCGCTCGTCGAGGCCCACTCGGCGGTGGAGGTCGAGAGGGCGCTCGAGGTGGGCGCGCAGCTCGTGGGCGTCAACGCGCGCGACCTGTCGACCTTCCAGCTCGACCGCGAGCTGTTCGGCACGCTCGCCGGGTCCATTCCGTCCGGCGTCATCCGGGTCGCCGAGTCGGCGGTCACCTCGCCCGCCGACGTCGCGCACTACCGCGCAGCCGGCGCCGACGTCGTCCTCGTCGGCGAGGCGCTCGTCACGGGCGACGACCCGGTGACCACGCTCGAGAGCTTCCTGGAGGCGGGATGAGCGAGAGCATCCGGCAGAGCCTGCGCCGCCTCCCCGGCCCGTTCTTCGGGGACTACGGGGGACGGTTCATGCCCGAGCCGCTCATCGCGGCGATCGACGAGCTCGCCGCCGCCTACGAGGCCGCGAAGGCGGACCCCGCCTTCCAGGCCGAGCTCGCCGAGCTGCACCGCAGCTACACGGGACGACCCTCGATCCTCACCGAGGTTCCCCGCTTCGCCGAGCACGCCGGGGGAGCCCGCATCCTCCTCAAGCGCGAGGATCTCAACCACACCGGCTCGCACAAGATCAACAACGTGCT
>JASGGJ010000125.1:0-5709 GCA_047605085.1 Protaetiibacter sp. | reverse complement strand
GATCGAGTCGACCTCGTCGACGATCGCGAAGAAGTGGCCGCGCTGCACCATGTCGGATGCCTGCCACGCCATGTTGTCGCGCAGGTAGTCGAAGCCGAACTCGTTGTTGGTGCCGTAGGTGATGTCGGCGGCGTACTGCTCGCGGCGCTCGGCGGGCGTCTGACCGGAGAGGATGCAACCGGTCGTCATGCCGAGGGCGCGGAAGACGCGTCCCATGAGCTCTGACTGGTAGCTCGCGAGGTAGTCGTTGACCGTGACGACGTGCACGCCGCGCGCCGGGATCGCGTTGAGATAGGCCGCGGTCGTGGCGACGAGGGTCTTGCCCTCGCCGGTCTTCATCTCGGCGATGTTGCCGAGGTGGAGGGCCGCACCGCCCATGATCTGGACGTCGAAGTGGCGCAGTCCCAGGGTGCGCCTGGCTGCCTCGCGGACGGCGGCGAAGGCCTCGGGCAGCAGGTCGTCGAGGCTCTCGCCGCTCGCGTAGCGCTCGCGGAACTCGGCGGTCTCGTTGCGCAGCTCGTCGTCGCTCAGCGACTCGAAGGCGTCCTCGAGCTCGTTGACGGCCTCCGCGTACGCCTTGAGGCGTCGGAGGGTGCGCCCCTCGCCGACGCGCAGGACTCTCTCGACCACGTTCGCCACGAGGGGCCTCCTGTCCGGGTTTCCGGGCGCGCAGAAGCACCCTTGACCCCGCCAGCCTAGCCGCCTCGCGGCTGGGAGAGCCGTGTGGGGGTCAGCTGGAGACGCTCGCGAGCGCCGCGACCTCCGTGTCGAGCTTGATGACGCCGTAGTCCCAGCCCTTGCGCCGGTAGACGACGCTCGGCTTGTCGGTGCGCGCGTCGATGAACAGGAAGAAGTCGTGCCCGACGAGCTCCATCCGGTCGACGGCGTCCTCGGCGGTCATGAGCTCGGCGGGGAACTCCTTCTCGCGGATGACGACCGGGCTCCACTCCTCGCCGGCCTCGTCCTGCACCACCGGGATCGACCCGGTCGACACCCTCTCGATGACGTCGACGGGCGCCGCCGCGACCGCCACCTGGCTGAAGCCGTCGGCCGCCGCCTCGCGCAGCGAGGTGGGGCGGCGCTGACCGCGGTGCACCTTCCGGCGGTCCTTCGCCTGACGGATCCGCTCCACGAGCTTGTCGTAGGCGATGTCGAACGCCGCGTACTTGTCGCCCGCTCCCGCCTCGGCGCGCACGATGGGGCCGGGGCCGATGAGCGTCAGCTCGATGCGGTCGTCGCCGCTCGTGCCCTTGGTCTCGTGGTGTCGGCACAGCTTGACCTCGAGGGCGAGCGCACGGGGGGCGAGCAGTTCGACCTTGGCGGCCTTCTCCTCGACGTAATCCTCGAACCGATCCGGGATCCCGGCGCCTCGTCCGGTGATGGTGACATCCATGGTGACCTCCCTGATCCGGCCCGACGTGCCGCCATAGGATCAGGCGGTCGTCTCCATCGCGCCATTTCGCCCACCGTAGCCCGGCCTTCCTTGCTTGTCACTCGGTTTTCCCTGAGGAACGGATGCGAGTCCTCGATCCCGCGGACCGCAGCGGCGTCGCCGCGACGACGACCGCCCCGACGACCTCCCCGCCCGCCGCGCGGACGGCGCGTGCGGCCTCGGCGAGGGTGGCGCCCGTCGTGACCACGTCGTCGACGAGCAGGAAACATCGCCCGTCGAGCCGTGCCCTGGCCCGATGCGCGCCGCGCAGGTTGGCCCGGCGCTCGTCGCGCCCCAGCCCCTTCTGCGCCCGGTGCGGCCGCGCGGGGCGCAGCACGCGCGCGTCCCGGCGCCCCACGCGCGCGAGCACGAGACGGGCGGGGTCGAAGCCGCGCAGGCGAAACGCCGCACGCGTCGACGGCACGACGCACAGTTCGACGCCGGCGTCGGGCGCGGCATCCGCGATGGCCGCCGCGAGCAGCTCGGCGAGCGGGGCCGCGAGCGCGGTGCGACCCTCCTTGCAGGCGAGTAGGACGCGCCGCACGTGCTCGCGATAGGGGGCGCCGGCGTGCACGGGGAGCCCGCCAGGCGCGCTCGTGCGGACGGGGGCGGGCGCGAGCCGCGCCCGGCAGGCGGCGCACAGCTCGCGCCCCTCGGCGCCGCATCCCGCGCAGGCGACGGGCAGCACGATCGCGAGGGCGTCGAGGAGCGCCTCGCGGAGGACGGGCCAGGCATCGGGCATGCCGCGATCCTGCCCCGAATCGTGCCGCCGGGTGCGCCGCAGCCCCGCATCCGGGGACGACGGCTACTGCTGAGTACCCAGGAAGGAGGCGACGATCCCCGTCGCCTGCCAGCCGCCGCTCGAGATGTGCCGCCACACGGTGCCGTCGCCGACCCGCACCCGGATGCCCTCGGCGAGATTGCCGCCGACGAGCTGCACGCCGTCCGCGACGGTGCCGTAGGACTCGTGCCGTCCGCCGAGGCGATACAGATCGACGTCGCCGTCGCCCGACAGCACCGCGACCGTGGAGGCGTCGACCCAGGCGGCGTCGAGCATCCGCCCCGACCCGACCGTGACCGCGAGCGGTTCGCCGAGGCCGACGGGCGCCCCGTTGCCGTCGCGCACGATGCCGACGAGCGTCAGCTCGGGTCCGCCGGCCGTCTGCGTCGCGATGATGAGGCGCGCGCTGTCGCGGGAGACGTCGAGGGCGACGATCTGTCCGTCGAGGTTCGGGGACGCGAAGGTGTGGCGGTCCCCCTCGGCGTTCACCGCGACGATGCTGTCCGCCGAGGAGCCGACCGCGGACCACAGGTAGCCCCGCTCGTCGAGGCCCGGATCGATGATCCCGGCGCGGTCATCGACGAGCACCGGTGCGCCGTCCGCGGCGACGATCCATGCCCCCTGGGCGCTGCGCACCGCGGCGGCGCTCGTGCTGCGGCCGAGGGTGGCGCCGAGCGGCGCCAGCTCCTCGACGGCCTGGCTGATCCCGGCGATCCGGTCGACGTTGTCGCGGGTGAGGTAGCCGAAGCCCCCCTCGGTGAGGCCGAGCGGGTCGGAGCGCACCGCCTGCGTCGAGTCGGGATGCGCTCCGTCGCCGACGTCGACCGGGAAGCCGCCGACGGTCAACTGGACCGAGCTGACCTCCGACAGGGCCGACAGGCTCGCGACGAGCTGCTGCTGCATCCGCCACCTGGTCGGCTGATCCTGCGAGGCGATGTCGCCCGCGAGGTCGACGGTCGCGGCGCCCTGGCTGATCGTGACGCCGCCGTCGATCTTGGTGTCGGGCGGGAAGGCGGTGACGAGCACCCCGTTCTGGTAGACCGCGGACTGGCCCGCGAGCAGCTCCTTCACGATGCGGTCGGCCCGCGACGATGTCTGCGGGAACCACCTCAGGTCGGGCACCAGGTAGTCCCCACTCGGGTCGTAGAAGTACAGCGGGTAGGCGCCGAAATCCCGGTCGAACTGGTTGCTGGACACGAGGATGCCGGCCGGCGCCGCCGAGATGCGCCACTCCCCGTCGGCGTCCTGCTCGAACTCGTACTCGAGCAGCTGCTGCTCCGGCTCGGCCAGCTCGGTGTAATTTCCCGCGGATCCCACGAGCGCATCGACGCTCACCTGCAGCTCGAACTGGGTGTCGCTGCGCTGCTCCGGAACGATCGGGGTGTCGCTGACGAGCACGCGCTCCGACGGCGACCACTCGGTGCGGAAGGCGTCGGTGAGGAACTGGCGCGCCACCGAGTAATTGCCCTGCGGAGCGCGCTGCGCGGTGAGGAAGCCGGCGAGGAGCTCGCTGGGCGTCGCCCCGCGCTGCGGCGGATCGGCGCGCGTGATGATGTCGCCCCCGTCGTCGTCGAGGTCGATCGGCGCCGAGCCAACCGCACCGCCGGTGGGGATGCCGACGCATCCGGTCAGCAGCAGGGCGAGGGCCGCGGCCAGCCCCGCGGCCGCGCGCCGTGCCATCCGGAACCTCATGCGGCCACCTCCGCGTCCGGCGGCAGGGCGAGCGGCGAGACGCCCTGCAGCTCGTCGCCGCGGTGCCGCGGGAGAGTGAGCCGGAAGCAGCTGCCAGCGCCGGGCTCGGACCAGACGGCGAGCTCGCCGCCGTGCAGCGCGGCGTCCTCGAGCGAGATGGCGAGCCCGAGCCCGGTGCCGCCCGTGCTGCGCTGCCGGGAGGGGTCGGCCCGCCAGAAGCGGTCGAAGACGCGCGCGACGTCGGCCTGGTTCATGCCGACCCCGTAGTCGCGCACCGCGATCGCGACGGCGCGCTCGTCGGAGTCGACGTAGACGACGATGGGTTTCGCCTCGCCGTGATCGATCGCGTTGCCGAGCAGGTTCTGCAGGATGCGGCGGATGCGGCGCGCGTCGACATCGGCCTCGAAGTAGCCGCCTGGTGCGACGAGCCGGATCTCGCTGCCGCGCTCCACGGCGAGCGGCTCGACCGCGGCGATCGACTCCTTGACGAGGTTCACGAGGTTCGTCGGGTCGGTCTCGAGCTGCACGGCGCCCGCGTCGTAGCGGCTCATCTCGAGCAGGTCGGCGAGCATCGCCTCGAATCTCTCGATCTGGGTGTGCAGCAGCTCGGCGGTGCGCGCCGTCGTGGGCGGGAACTCGTCCCGCTGGTCGTAGAGCACATCGCCCGCGAGGCGGATGGTGGTGAGCGGGGTGCGCAGCTCGTGGGAGACGTCGGAGACGAAGCGCTGCTGCACGCGCGACAGGTCGGCCAGCTGGCGGATCTGGCGCTGCAGGCTGTCGGCCATCCGGTTGAAGGATCTCGCGAGGGTCGCGAGCTCGTCCTCGCCCTTCACCGGGAGGCGCTCCTCGAGTTCACCCGCCGCGAGCTTCTCGGACGCGTCGGCGGCCACCCGCACCGGTCCTACCACGAGCCGCACGATGAGGAAGGCGACGCCGCCGAACAGCAGAACGAGCGCGAAGCCGCCCAGCAGCAGGGTCGACTGCACGAAGTCGAGGGTCTGCTGCACGTCGGCGAGGTCGTAGACGAGGTAGAGCTGGAACCGTCCGGCCGTGATCGTGTCGAGCTGCGATCCGGTGGTGATGCCGGGGTCGACCGCGGAATCGCTCTGCACGGCGACCGACTGCCACACCACCTCGGTGCCGTCGGAACGCTCGAGCGCGTCGCGCAGCGCGGATGACGCGTAGCTGTCGTCGAAGTCGCGGCTGGACTGGTCGGCGACGAGCCGGGGGATGTCCTGACCCGGCTCCATGAGCAGGGCGATGTAGCGGGCGGTCGTGGCGCGCTGCACGCTCGCGAGCACCGTGTCGGCGGTGGCCTGCACGTCGCTGCCGTCGCCGAGCTCGGATGCCGTGGTGAAGAGCCGCTGCGCCTGCTCGGTGGCGCGTCCGGCCTCCGCCACCACCTGGTCGCGGCGGGAGTCGAACAGGTTGGAGCGCACCGAGGTGGAGATGACGACCCCGATCGCGGTCACCGCGATCGCGGAGAGCACCACGGTGAGCACGATCGTGCGCACGCGCAGCGATCCGCGCCACAGCTGGACGAGGCGTTCCCGCCAGGTGCGCCAGTCCCACCGCATGGGGCGGCCCTAGGTGACGGCGCCCGCGCGGTAGCCGACGCCCCGCACGGTCGTCACGATGCGCGGGTTGTCGGGGTCGTGCTCGACCTTGGCGCGCAGCCGCTGCACGTGGACGTTCACGAGCCGGGTGTCGGCCTTGTAGTGGTAGCCCCACACCTGCTCGAGCAGCATTTCGCGCGTGAACACCTGCTGCGGCTTGGCGGCCAGCGCGAGCAGCAGCTGGAACT
>JASGGJ010000124.1:0-5713 GCA_047605085.1 Protaetiibacter sp. | reverse complement strand
CCCGCGATGGTGCCCTCGCCGCCCGAGACGACCTCCGTGCCGAACTGGATGACGGCCTTGCCATCCGGGCCCTTCTTCATGATCTGCACGCGCTGACCCGCGGTGATGCGATACCAGTCGCCCTGCTCGGCTCTCGGCGCGAACTGCTGCAGCACCTCGTGCTGCTTCTTCCGCGTCGCGAGCAGCTCGGTCACGAGGTACCAGACGAGGTCGAGGTTCTTCAGGCCCGCCCCGACCATGGTGCCGAGGTTGTGCCAGCGGATCGACGCGAACAGGTCGAACCACGAGCCGGTCTTCAGGAACTTGGGCGTCCATCCGGCGTACGGCCCGAACAGCAGGCTCGCCTGCCCGTCGACGACGCGCGTGTCGAGGTGCGGCACCGACATCGGGGGCGCCCCGACCGAGGCCTTGCCGTACACCTTGCCCTGGTGCTTCGCGACGAGCTCCGGCTTGTCGGTGCGCAGGAACTGCCCGCTGATCGGGAAGCCGCCGTAACCGCGGATCTCCCGGATGCCGGACCGCTGCAGCAGGTGCAGCGCCGCGCCCCCCGCGCCCACGAACACGAAGCGAGCGGTGAGCTCGAACGGGGTTCCGCCGACCACGCGGCGACCCGAGACGCGCCAGGTGCCGTCCTTGAGGCGCCTGAGCCCGGTGACGCGTCGCCCGGTGCGCAACTCGGCGCCGCGCGCGACGAGGGCGTCGACGAGGTTCGTGGTGAGCGCGCCGAAGTCGACATCCGATCCGCCCGGGATGCGGGTCGCCGCGATCCTCTCGCTCTTCGCGCGGCCCGGGATGAGCAGCGGAGCCCACTCGCGGATGACGCGCGCGTCCTCGGTGTACTCGAGGCCCGGGAAGAGCGGATGGTCCTTGAGCGCCTCGTAGCGCTTGCGGAGGTACTCGACGTTGGACTCGCCCCACACGAAGCTGAGGTGCGGGACGGGGTTGATGAAGCGGCTCGGCTCGGGCAGCACACCCTGCGCGACGAGATACGACCAGTACTGGCGCGACACCTGGAACTGCTCGTTGACCTTGACGGCCTGGGTGATATCGATCTGGCCGTTCTTCTCCGGCGTGTAGTTGAGCTCGCAGAGCGCCGAGTGCCCGGTGCCCGCGTTGTTCCACGGGTTGGACGACTCCAGCGCGACATCCGACAGGGCTTCGAGGATGGTGATCGACCAGTCGGGCTCGAGCTGCTGCAGGAGAGAGCCGAGCGTGGCGCTCATCACTCCGCCGCCGATGAGGACGACGTCGACGGGTTCGGACACGCGTTACATCCTACGTCCCGCGGTCGCGGCGCCCGACCGGCCGAAGGTCCTACGGGACCCGCGCGACGCGGGGCGGGAGCGGGAGCCATGCGCGGCGGGGCGGTGCGGTTTCGGCGGGGCGGTTTCGGCGGGTCGGGGCGGGTCGGGTCGGGGCGGGGCAGGGCGGATGAGGCCGTGCGGTTTCGCAACTCAGGAGAAACCGCCACGGCGGGGGCCGCCGCTCCGGCATCCCGAATCCGTCCTGAGTTGCGTACAGGGCAGGTTTCGCAACTCAGGAGAAACCGCCCGAAAGCGCGCACCTCGGCGGTCCGGCCGCGGCTTCTCCTGAGTTGCGGAATGCGCGAGGCGAGGACGCCGGGGCGCAGCCGCGACGGACGGCAGATGCCGGCCGAGGCCCCGCGACTACACGCGGGCGGACAGCCGGGCGGCGACGAGCTCCGCGAGCTGCACGGCGTTGAGGGCCGCGCCCTTGCGCAGGTTGTCGTTCGAGATGAACAGCGCAAGACCCCTGCCGTCGGGAACCGACTGGTCCTGGCGGATGCGGCCGACGAAGCTCGGATCCTCCCCGGCCGCCTCGAGCGGGTTCGGCACCTCGGCGAGCCGCACCCCGGGGGCGTCGGCGAGCAGTTCGCGCGCGCGGTCCGGAGTGATCGGTTTCGCGAACGTCGCGTTGATCGAGAGCGAGTGGCCGGTGAAGACGGGAACGCGCACGCAGGTGCCCGAGACGAGCAGCTCGGGCAGCTCGAGGATCTTGCGCGACTCGTTGCGCAGCTTCTTCTCCTCGTCGGTCTCGCCCAGGCCGTCGTCGACGATCGACCCGGCGAGCGGCACCACGTTGAAGGCGATCGGGCGCGGGAACTTCGCGGGCGCGGGCAGCGTGACCGCGCGTCCGTCGTGCACGAGCCCGATGGCGTCCTGGGCGACCGCGGCCTCCGCCTGGGTGAGCAGTTCCTCGCCGCCGGCGAGCCCGGCCCCCGACACCGCCTGATAGGTCGAGACGACGAGCCGCTCGAGGCCGGCCTCCGCATCGAGCACCTTGAGCACCGGCATGGCCGCCATCGTCGTGCAGTTGGGGTTCGCGACGATGCCCTTGACGGCCTCGTCGAGGGCGTGCGGGTTGACCTCGGAGACGACGAGCGGCACCTCTGGATCCATGCGCCAGGCGCTCGAGTTGTCGATCACGAGCACGCCCGCCGCGGCGAAGCGCGGGGCCTGCACTCTCGACATGGTCGCGCCCGCGGAGAAGATGGCGACATCGAGGCCCGTCGGATCGGCGGTCGCCGCGTCCTCCACGACGATGTCCTCACCGCGGAACTCGAGCGTCGTGCCGGCGCTGCGCGCGGAGGCGAAGAAGCGGATCTCGGAGATCGGGAAATCGCGCTCCACGAGGAGGCGACGCACGACCGCGCCCACCTGACCGGTGGCGCCGACGACGCCGAGACGGATGCCCTGGTTAGTGCTCACCGGGTCATCGTACCCGCGCGAACACTGCGTTACCGGCGGCGGCAGCACCATCCGCCCTCGGCATCCGGGCGCCGAAGACCCGGCCCCAGTTCCCGGTTCTGGGGAAATCGAGGGCCGGGAGGGCAGACGGATGACGCCGGCGAGCACTACTCTGGCCCCAAGACACCCGAAGGAGTATGACGTGGGCTTCATCAAGGCATTCACCGGCGCGCTCGGCGGCACCTTCGCCGACCAGTGGATCGATTTCTACACCGTCCCGCAGGTCGCCCCCACCGCGGCGCTGTTCCCGGTGGTCAAGCAGGAGACCAATGCGGGCCGCGGATCGAACACCCAGGGTTCCGACAACATCATCACCAACGGCTCGAAGATCGTGGTGCCGGAGGGTTACGGCCTCGTCACGATGCAGGACGGCGAGATCACGGGTCTCGTCGCCGAGGCGGGAGGCTACATCTGGCAGTCCGACGATGTGAACAGCCAGTCGATCTTCGCCGGCAACGGCTTCCTCAGCCCCCTCATCAAGCAGAGCTGGGAGCGCTTCAAGCGCGGAGGCATCCCCGGATCGCAGCAGGCCGCCTTCTACGTGAGCCTCAAGGAGCTGCCCAACAACCGCTTCGGCACCCAGAGCGAGATCTACTGGGATGACGCCTGGCTCGGCACCCAGGTCGGCGCGCTCACGCGCGGCTCCTACACGCTGCGCATCGTCGACCCGATCCTGTTCGTGAAGAACTTCGTGCCGGCCACCTACCTGAGCGGGGCGGCGGTGTTCGACTTCACGGATGTGAACAACGACGCGGCGACGCAGCTGTTCAACGAGGTGGTGTCGGCGCTCGCGCCCGCGTTCTCCAAGTACACCAACGACCCCTCGAAGGGCCGCATCACCCAGATCCAGTCCGACTCGCTCGGCTTCGCGAAGAGCCTCGCGGCGGCCGTCGAGGAGGGCTACGGCTGGAAGGCCAACCGCGGCCTCGAGATCGTGTCGACCGCGATCGTCTCCATCGAGTACGACGCCGACACGACCGAGCTGCTGTCGAAGGTCAAGCGGGCCGATGCCCTCTCCGGTGCGCGCGGCAACGCGAACCTGCAGGCCTCGGTCGCGCAGGGCATCGAGTCGGCCGGAGCCGAGGGCGGCGGAGCCGGCATCCTCGGAGTCGGCATGGCGGCCGGATCCCTCGGCGGCCTCGCCGGACTGCAGCAGCCGGTCGCCCCCGCGGCCCCCGCGGCGACCGCCGCTCCCGCGGCCGAGGACCCGGTGGCGAAGCTCACGCAGGCGAAGCAGATGCTCGACGCGGGCCTCATCACGCAGGAGGACTACGACGCCCTCAAGGCGAAGGTCCTCGGCGGCTGAGCCCGGCATCCCGGCGATGAGCGACCCCTCGAACACGCCGCAGCCGCCCGGACCGCCGGTGCCCCCGGTGCCGCAGACGGCTGCGGCCGCCCCGGCTGCGACCCCGCCCCCGATGCCGACTCCTGCTGCGGCCCCTGCTGCGGCATCCGCGGCTCCTCCGCCGCCCGTGCTCGCTGACGCCCTCAAGCAGGATCAACCGATCGACACGTCCAACACGAAGGGCGACGGCCTCACCAAGTGTCCGCGCTGCGGTTCCGCGGAGATCGGGCCGGTGCCGGGCACCGACCAGCTGCGCTGCTCCTTCTGCCGCTACGAGTGGGCCGCGCCGAACTTCATGGCGAGTGTCGGGTTCGACTCCCCCATCGACCAGCTGCAGGGCACCGTCGTCACGACGGGCGTCGGCGACATCGACCAGAACGCCTCCACCATCATCACCCTCAAGTGCCAGGGCTGCGGGGCCGAGGTCGTCATCAACACCGAGAGCCAGCTGCAGGCGCGCTGCCACTGGTGCCGGCAACTGCTCTCGCAGCAGACGCAGATCCCCAACGGCGCGGTTCCGGACGCCGTGCTCCCCTTCCGCCTGACCCACGAGCAGGCCGTGGCCCAGGTGCGCAAGTTCGTCTCTCGCCGCTGGACGTTCGCGCTCAAGAGGTTCAAGCAGGAGTTCGTGCCCGAGAACGTGGTCGGCGTCTACATGCCGTACCTGCTCGTCGACGGCAACGCCCACGCGGATGTCGCAGGCTACGGCGAGATCAAGACCCGCCAGTACCAGCGCGGCTCCGACAACAACAAGACCACCTACTACGACGCCGACATCTACCAGGTGACGCGCAGCTTCGACTTCACCGTCGACGACCTCACGATCGAGTCGTCCTCGGCTCGCGCCAACCAGGACACCCGCCTCAACACGAACAACGTGATCAACACGATCCTGCCGTTCGACACCAAGAACTCCGTCAAATACGACGCCAACTACATGGGCGACTTCACCTCCGAGAAGCGCGACCTCAACGTCGACGAGGTGATGCCGGTCGCGCGCAACCAGATGCTCAGCATCGCGCGGCAGAAGGCGACGGATTCGACCAGCTACGACCGGGGACTGCGCTGGGAGTCGGAGCGGCTCGAGCTGAAGGGCACCCGCTGGGTCGCGGTGCTGCTGCCGGTGTGGCTCTACTCGTACTACGAGAAGAAGTCAGACGGCAGCGCCTTCCTGCACTACGTCGCCGTCAACGGCCGCACCGGCGAGACGATGGGCAGCGTCCCGGTGAGCGTCCCGAAGCTGCTGCTCGTGGCGATGACGATCGGAACGGTGCTCGAGGGCGTCGCGATCGCGATCGTGGCGAACTACTAGAGGGGCACCGGATGTTGGAACTGACCGTCTCGATCCTCGCCGCCGACAGCGACTGGCCGGGCTGGCTGCTCGCGCTCGGCCCGGCCGGCGCGGCGGGCTTCTACTGGACGGTGTGGATGGCGTACCGCAACACCAACAAGAGCCACTCCTTCGAGCGCGAGACGGATGTCGTGGTGAGCGGCATGACGGGCAACGACGTCAAGGTCGGCGAGAACAACGGAACACGGGCCCGCTGGATCCAGGGCCGTAACGACGACAAGCCCCGCCAGCGGGTCTGAGCCCCGCCCC
>JASGGJ010000123.1:0-5739 GCA_047605085.1 Protaetiibacter sp. | reverse complement strand
GCACCTCGTTGCGGATGCCGTCGGCGAACGAGGGACGCAGCGGGCGGTCGATGAGACGGCAGACCAGGATCGCCTCGGTCGAGGGGCGGCCTTCGCGACGGAAGAACGAGCCGGGGATCTTGCCCGCGGCGTAGGAGCGCTCCTCGACGTCGACCGTCAGGGGGAAGAAGTCGAAGCCGTCACGCGGCTGCTTCGACACGCTCGTCGCGGACAGCAGCATGGTGTCCTCGTCGAGGTACGCGGCGACGGCGCCCTGCGCCTGCTGCGCGAGACGACCGGTTTCGAAACGGATGGTGCGTGTGCCGTACTTGCCGTTGTCCAGAACGGCTTCGGCGAACTTGATCTCGGGGCCTTCCACGAGGTCGTACTCCTTGCTGCCGCGATGCGCGCGGCACTACATCGGAGCAGGAGCGGGCAGGAAGTGCGAGGCGCGCGCAGGTGCCGCGCGCCGACCGCCGGGATCTGGTCAACAGTAGAAGGGCTCCGACGCCCCCGCGATCGCGGTGTTCGGAGAACCACCACCGGTGACCAGCTTCGTGCCGACCTGCTCCGGATCGACCCCGCCGCGCTCGCGCACGACGGGAGGGCCGCCGGATGGCGGCCGCATTCATGCTAGCAGCCGGGCGCGCGTGAGGCGACAAGGCCGCGTGAGGGCGCGCGTCGCGTCGCCCGGCGCGCGACCGCTCGGGGGCGTGCGGCGCCTATGCTGGCGGCATGAGTTCCGACGAGAAGCCCGCCGCCGCGTCCGAGGACGTGAAGCGCAAGTTCCGTGAGGCGCTCGAGCGCAAGAGGCAGCAGTCGCACGACCGGCCCGCCCACCTCGACGGCGAGAGCGCCGTGCACGAGCGGCACGAGCGCGCGGGCGGCAAACGGGAGTTCCGGCGCAAGTCCGGCTGAGCCGACGCCCCGCGAGCCCCCGATCCGCCGCTGGCCTACCCTGGTCGTATGGCGACCGTCGAGCTGAGCGAGAAGACCTTCGAGAGCACCGTCCTGGACGGCGACATCGTGCTCGTCGACTTCTGGGCCGCCTGGTGCGGGCCGTGCCGGGCGTTTGGTCCCGTCTTCGAGGCCTCGAGCGAGAAGCATCCCGACATCACCTTCGCCAAAGTCGACACGGATGCCGAGCAGTCTCTTTCGGCCGCGTTCGACATCCGCTCGATCCCGACCCTCATGGCCTTCCGCGACGGCATCGGCGTCTTCGCGCAGGCGGGCGCCCTTCCCGGCCACGTGCTCGAGGACCTCATCCGCCAGATCCGCGAACTCGACATGGACGAGGTGCGCGAGAAGATCGCCGCCGCGGAGGCCGAGCTCGCCGCCGACTAGACGGTCGCCAGGGGTCCGAGTCGCCCCGATCCGGATCGCTCTTGGCGGCGCGCCCGCCGTATCCGCGGTCGCACGGCATTGCATTATTTGTTCGGACATTATATCAATAGGAGATACAGCCGAGGATCGAGAGGACCCATGACCGCACTCCGACGCGACGATGTGACGCTGCTCGACGGCCTCGTCACGGGTCGCAGCACACTGCCCGACGAGGCGGCGGATGATTCCCCGATCATCGCCTACCTCCACGGCGGCGGCAGCAGCTCTCGCGAGCCGCAGAACCCGCCGCTTCCGATCTTCGACCTCTACGCCGGTCACGGGTTCCGCAGCTACTCGCTCGACAGGCCTGGCTACGGCGGCAGCGCCTGGCTCGGCGCCCCCGGCACCGTCGACCACGGCGTATACGCCGCGAGCGCCGAACGGCTCGACGCGGCCATCGCCGAGCTGTGGGGACGCGTGGGCGGGCGGTCGTGCGGCGTCGTCCTCCACGGCTGCTCGGTCGGGGCGGCCGTGGCGCTGCACATCGCGCGCCTCCACGCCGCCGCGCGTGCCGGCGGCGGGGCGAGCTGGCCGCTGCTCGGCGTCATCGCCTCCGACATCGGCCACGCACCACGGCCCGGGATCCCGGAGGTCTGGGCATCCACCCCGGAGCAGGACATCCTCGACGACCTCGCACCGCTCGTGCGTGCGGAGATCGACTTCGGCCCCGACTGGGCCCGCCATGTGTCGATCGGCGACAACGGCCCGGTGCGCATCCCGCGCGCCGAGATGCTCGAGATCGTCGGGGGCTGGGTGCGCGAGGCCCGCGCGGTCGCGGCCGCCGTGGACGTCCCCGTGCACTGGCGGATCGCGGAGTTCGACCCGCTCTGGGTCGTCGATCCCGAGCGGGTGGCGGAGTTCACCGCCGCGCTCGCGATGAACGCCCCCTACGTCGACGGCCGCGTCGTCCCGGGTGCGACCCACCCCGTGCACGAGGGACCCATAGGCCGCAGCTTCGTCTTCGACAACCTGGGGTTCATCGAGTACTGCATCGCCGCGGCCCGCGAACCGCGTATCCTCGAGCGCCGCTGACGGCGGCTACTTCAGCGCCCCCATCAGCAGCACCACGCGGTACCCCTCGCGCGTCCGGTCGATCCGCACCGGGATGCGCGCCTTGAGCCCTCTGTCGTCGAGCCGGCGCAGGTTCTCGTCGATGACCGACTCGAGCCCGCGCGGCACCATGCCGACCGGGCCGCTCACCCGGCGCCCCGTGAACAGCCGCACCTCGATCGGCGCATCCTGCCCCTCGGCCTGCACGGTGCGCGGCGAGACCGCCGTCTCCACCTCGGTCGCACCCGACTCCGCGATCTCGCGCAGCTCGTCCTGATACGGGTTCGAGCCTGCGAGCACGATGGTCGTGCGCTTGCTGCGCGGGGTCAGGTTGTAGACGTAGTCGTCGAAACTGCCGAAGCCGCGATCATCGCGGGGCAGGCTCGTGTCGACGCCGCGGCGACGGAACAATCCCATACCGCGATCCTACGGGCGCGGGCTCTAGCGTGCCGCGGAGCCGGCGGTCGCGAGTTCGCGGCCCGCTCCAGACGCGTTTGCGGTCTCCGCGGCCCGGCAGCACACGGCGCACACCGCCGCGACCAGCCCGTGCCGACATTCGTCCATGGCACAGAGTGTGCGCCTGGCGCGGGGATCCGGCCATCCCCAAACGGGGTGCCCCGCAAGCGGGTGCCGACGCGTGTTCGAGAATCAGTCAGCAGTGCGCTCGATCGCCGCGCACCGCGAGTTGCCAACGCTCGAGTTTCATCCGACCAGTCTGGTGTCATCCCCGGGAAGCGGGTACTCCCCCGCTCGGGGCGCCGCGATGACGAAGGCCGCCACCTCGCGGTGACGGCCTTCGCGGAAGAAGTTCGCGGTGTCTCTCGACGCGCGTCTAGCGACGCAGCCCCAGGCGCTCGATGAGCGAGCGGTAGCGCTCGATGTCGATGTCCTGGAGGTAGCCGAGCAGCCGGCGACGCTGACCCACGAGCAACAGCAGGCCACGACGCGAGTGGTGGTCGTGCTTGTGCTCCTTGAGGTGCTCGGTGAGATCCTTGATCCGCTTGGTCAGGATCGCGACCTGCACTTCGGGGGATCCGGTGTCTCCTGGGTGGGTGGCGTACTCGTCGATGATCGCCTTCTTGACGTCTGCATCCAGTGCCATAGAGCCGATCCCCTTTCTCTCGTTGCGCGGCGCTCCCCGCCTGATGCGGGGGCTCTCTCGATCCGCGGCCGTTGGACGGCAACCTGCCCACCCTACCAGAGCGGGCGGAGGCTGTCAGCGCAGCGCAAGGACGAGGGTCAGCACGAAGGACAGCGCGACGAGCACGGCGAGGGCCGTCGAGATCGCGACCCCGGCGACCGCCCAGCCGCGGCGACCCAGCCGCCCGTCGGCGGTCTCGCGGATGCCGCACACGCCGAGGCGGATCGACGTCGTCGCGAGCGCCGCGACGACGAGCAGCTTGATGCCCTCGAGGAACAGGGCCGCATCCGCGAGCCGCGCGGCGTCCGAGACGAGCATGACGACGCCGAGAGTGAGCGCACCGATCACGATGTTCGCACCGACGAGCAGCAGCGCGAACTGCAGGCTGCGGGTCGCAGAGACGTCGGCGGGCCGCTTGCCCGCGCGGGCGATGACGACGCGCGCCCCGCAGTGCGCGCAGAAGGGCTCGGCGAGGGCGACCGGTGTGCGGCAGGCGGCGCAGGCGAGCCCTCGGCGGGCGCGTTCGACCGTGGTTCCGAAGGGCAGCCCGGTCGTGGGGGAGGCGACCGTCATACCCCCCATTCTGGGGGTATCCGCGCGAGGTGGCAACTCGGGTCGGGTGTGCGCTGGCGTCGCATCCGGCTGTCCAGACCGGGAAAGCCCTGAATAGCGAAAGGAGGTGGTGTGCACAACTCAGGACGCAGTGCCTCTCCACGCACCGATGCACCGAGAACGCCTCGGCCGTCCTGAGTTGCGTCGAGGAGCGAGGATGGCTATTCCCGACTCCGGCAGTCCCGACTCCGTGAGCCATGGCGGGTCGGTGAGGATGCGCGGCGGGAGTCGCTCAGCGGGCCCGCATCCGGCGCTGCGAGACTGGAGAACGTGATCGCCGCCCGCCTGCTCGACGTGCTGCTCGTGCTCGTGCTGTGCGTGTACCTCGGCGAGGGCTGGCGCAACGGGATCCTGCGCAGCGTCAGCGCGATCCTCGGCATCGCCGTCGGCGGAGTCGCCGCCTTCTTCGCGGTACCGCTCGTCGCCACGTGGATCCCCCTCCCCGAGTGGCGTCTCGCGGCGTCGATCGGCCTCGCGGTGCTCCTGCTGGTCGGCGGTCATCTGCTCGGGGCGGCGATCGGCAGCGCGGTGCACGGCCGTCGCGCCGGCGATCCGCGACGGGAGAGGGAGCTGACGACGCTCGAGCGGATCCTGGGGGCGGTCGCCAACCTCGTCGCGGCCGCGCTCGTCGCGACGCTCGTCGCGGGAAGCGTCGCCCAGCTCGGCGTGCCCGTCATCTCGCAGGCGGTGAAGCGATCCGTCGTGATCGGCACGATCGACCGGCTCACTCCGACACCCATCGCCGACGGTCTCGCGCGGGTGCGCTCCGCGATCCTCGAACAGGGCATCCCGACGATCGACGAAGCGCTCGGGGGGATCGCGTCGGGGCAGCAGCCCCCGGATGTCGACACCGCGACCGATCCGCTCGCCGCGGCGGCGCAATCCGTCGCCCGCATCAGCGGTACGGCGTTCGCCTGCGGACAGAACCAGTCGGGCAGCGGCTTCGTCGTGGCGCCGGAGCGGGTCGTCACGAACGCGCATGTCGTCGCGGGCGTCGACAACCCGGTGGTCGAGCTGCCGGACGGTCAGGTGCTCGACGCGAGCGTCGTCTGGTTCGATCCCGAGCTCGACATCGCGATTCTCGCCGTGCCCGGTCTCGTCGCGACAGCGCTCGCGCTCGCCGACGCGGGCATCGGCGATGAGGGCGTCGTCGACGGGTATCCGTACGGCGGTCCGTTCACCTCGGGGTCGGCGGAGGTGCTCGCGATCTCGAGCGAGCGCGTCGCCGACATCTACGGCGAGAGCTCGAGCGTGCGGGAGGTCGCGACGCTCGCGGCCGATGTGCAGCCCGGCAACTCCGGCGGACCGCTGGTGACCCTCGACGGCCGGGTCGCCGGCATCGTCTTCGCCCGTAACGCCGACCACGCCAATCTCGGCTACGCGACGACGATGCCGCAGCTCGCGACGCTGCTCGGCGAGGCCGCATCGCTCAGCGAGCCGGTCTCCCCCGGCCACTGCGTGACCGGCTGACGCGCGCCGAGAAGGGTTGACTCCGGCGACGACCGGGTGCACCCTGGATTCAGTTCAACTCATCGCCCAGAAGAGCCGGAGTCATCGACCCGCCACTGGGCGAT
>JASGGJ010000122.1:0-5762 GCA_047605085.1 Protaetiibacter sp. | reverse complement strand
CGGGTGGGGTGGGGCGTCGGCGGGAGCTTGCATGCCGGATCCGGCTGGCATAGTCTGTAGGGCTGCTCGGGCATCCGCCGCGCGGACGGGTTTTCACGACGAGGAGGCATCATGATGAACACCGGCATCCAGCGCCCAGTCCGGGCCGTGGTCCCGGTCGTCGCCGGCTCCCCGTCGCGTCGCCGCTGACGACACAGCCGCACCGCCTCGCCCTCCACGACGGATCCGCGATCCGTCGCACCGCCCTCGCTCCCTCTCGCACGTGCGACTCCGCCGCGTGCCCGTCCGGATGAACAATGTCTGAGCAGCCCACCGCATCCGCGTCCCCGGCATCGCGCGGAACCGTGCGCACCCTCGCGCGCATCTACCCCTTCGTGCGCCCCTTCCTCGCGCGCACCATCACGAGCCTGTTCGTCTACGTCGCGCTCGTGCTCGTCGCGCTGAGCGTGCCCGTCGTGCTGCAGTGGATCATCGACGGCCCGCTCGCCTCGGGCGACACCGCGCAGGTGTGGCCCGCGGCGGGGATCGTCCTCGCGCTCGGCGTCGCAGAGGGCCTGCTCATGATCCTGCGCCGCTGGCTCGTGCTCACCCCGAGCACTCACATCGAGGCGAGCATGCGCAACACCCTCTACGCCAAGCTGCAGGATCTTCCGGTCGCCTTCCACGACCGCTGGCAGTCGGGGCAGCTGCTCTCGCGCGCCATGGGGGACCTCGGCACGATCCGCCGCTGGCTCGCCTTCGGCTTCATCCTGCTGATCGGCAACGTCGTCGTGATCCTCGTCGGATTCGGCATCCTGTTCACCTGGTCGTGGCAGCTCGCGGCGGTCTTCATCGTCGCGTCGGTCCCGATGTGGGTGGTCGGATTCCGCTTCGAGCACCGCTACTCGCTCGTGTCGCGCCGTGCCCAGGATCAGCAGGGCGACCTCGCCACGACGGTCGAGGAGTCGGTGCACGGCATCCGCGTGCTCAAGGCGTTCGGACGGGGCCGGGACAGCCTCGAGGCCTTCCTGCGGCAGGCGGAGGAGCTGCGCGGAACCGAGCTCGAGAAGGCGCGCGCGATCGCGGGGCTGTGGCTGTGGCTGCTGCTGATCCCGGATGTGGCGTTCGCGCTGTCGCTGCTCGGCGGCGTCGTGCTCGCCGCGGGCGGGCAGCTCAGCGTCGGGGCGCTCGTGGCGTTCTTCGCGGCGGCCGCCGTGCTGCGCTGGCCGATCGAGTCGATCGGCTGGCTGCTGTCGATGACCTTCGAGACCCGCACGGCGACCGAGCGCCTGTTCGAGGTGCTCGACGAGCCGAACCCGATCCGCGATCCCGAGCATCCGCGGACGATCCGCGAGCCGCGTGGGCGCCTGGTGTTCGACCACGTGCACTTCCGCTACCCGGATACCGCGGCATCCGCGCCCGATCTGCTCGACGACATCTCGCTCGAGCTCGAGCCGGGCGAGACGATGGCGCTCGTCGGGCTCACTGGCTCTGGCAAGACCACGCTCACCGCCCTCACCACGCGGCTGTACGACGTGACGGGCGGCCGCGTGCTGCTCGACGGCGTCGACATCCGTGAGCTGACGCGCGGGGAGCTGCGGGCGCGCATCGCGATGGCGTTCGAGGAGGCGACGCTGTTCTCGACGTCGGTGCGGATGAATGTGCTGCTCGGGCGTCCCGAGCTCGACCCCCGCTCGCCCGAGGGGGAGGCGGTGCTCGCCGAAGCGCTCGACATCGCGCAGGCCGAGTTCGTGGAGCGACTGCCGCAGGGCGTCGACACGACGATCGGCGAGGAGGGGCTGAGTCTCTCCGGCGGTCAGCGGCAGCGCATCGCGCTCGCGCGCGCCATCGCCGCGCGCCCCTCGGTGCTCGTGCTCGACGACCCGCTCTCGGCGCTCGACGTCGACACCGAGGCGCGCGTCGAGGCCGGCCTGCGGCGGATTCTTGCGGCCACCACGGCGCTCGTGGTGGCGCACCGCCCCTCGACGGTCATGCTCGCCGACCGGGTCGCGCTGCTCGAGCGCGGTCGGATCACGGATGTCGGACGCCACTCCGAACTGCTCGCGCGCAACGAGCACTACCGCTACGTGATCTCGTCCCTCGACGAGAACCGCGACACGGAGGAGGTGGTCGCGGTATGAGCGTGCTCGCGGGCGTGGAGGGCGAAGACCGTCAGGACTACACGCGCGAGGAGAGCCGCGCCATCCGGGCCCGCTCCTCGCGGCTGCTCGGTTCGCTGCTGCGGCCGCTGCGAGGCAGGGTGGTCGTGGCGATGCTCATCGTCGCCACCTCGACCGCGCTGCAGACGGCGGGCCCCGCGCTCATCGCGTTCGGCATCGACACGGGCCTGCCCGCGATCGTGAAGCGGCAGGATGCCATGCCGCTCGCCCTCATCGTGCTGCTGTACCTGGCCGCGGCCGTGGTGGGCGCCGTGCTCATGTGGCACTACACGATGCTCGCGGCGCGCATCAGCCAGGCGTTCCTGTTCGACCTGCGGGGGCGCATCTACCGCCACGCCCAGTTGCTGAGCCTCGAGTTCCACGAGAGCTACACCTCCGGGCGCATCATCGCGCGGCAGACGAACGACCTCGATTCGATCCGCGAACTGCTGGACTCCGGCATCCAGGGGCTCATCCGCGGGGTGCTCTACATGAGCTTCATCGCGATCACGCTGCTGTTCCTCGACCCGCTCTCGGCGCTCGTCATCGCCTGCTCACTGCCGATCCTGGCGCTGCTGACGCGCTGGTTCCAGGTGACCTCGCAGCGCGCGTTTCGCGCGACTCGGGTGCACTCTGCCCGCCTCATCGTGAAGTTCGTCGAGACCATGACGGGCATCCGCGCGGTCAAGGCGTTCCGTGCGGAGGCGCGCAACGAGGCCGAGTTCGGGATGCACGTCGAGAACTACCGCGCCGCCAACGCGAGAGCGATCGGCGTGTTCGGCATCTTCGACCCGAGCCTCGTCGTCATCGGCAACGTCGTGGTCGCCGCGGTGCTGCTCGTCGGCGGGCTGCGGGTCGCGGACGGCGGCCTCGCCATCGGCGCGCTGCTCGCCGTGCTCATGTACACGCGGCGCTTCTTCGACCCCATGGAGGAGATGGCGCAGTTCTACAACTCGTACCAGTCGGCCGCTGCTGCGCTCGAGAAGATCTCCGGCGTGCTCGAGGAGGCGCCGAGCGTTCCCGATCCGGCGCGTCCCGTCGCGCTGTGGAGCGCGAAGGGCGCGCTCGACTTCGACGGGGTGCGCTTCGCCTACCGCGAGGATCGCGTCATCCTGCCCGACTTCACACTGCACATCCCGGCCGGCCAGACGGTCGCGCTGGTCGGCTCGACGGGGGCCGGCAAGTCGACCCTCGCGAAGCTCGTGGCGCGGTTCTACGACCCGACCACGGGATCCGTCTCCCTCGACGGCGTCGACCTGCGGGAACTGCATCCGAAGGACCTGCGCCGCGCGATCGTCATGGTCACCCAGGAGGCGTACCTGTTCTCCGGCTCGGTCGCCGACAACATCGCGCTGGGTGCGCCGGGCGCCTCGCTCGACGAGATCCGGGCGGCGGCCCGTGCGGTCGGCGCCGATGCCTTCATCGAGGCGCTGCCCGACGGCTACGACACGGATGTCAACAAGCGCGGCGGGCGGGTCAGCGCCGGTCAGCGGCAGCTGCTGTCGTTCGCGCGCGCCTTCCTCGCCGACCCGGCCGTGCTCATCCTGGACGAGGCGACGGCGTCGCTCGACATCCCGAGCGAGCGGCTCGTGCAGGAGGGTCTCACGACGCTGCTGGCCGACCGCACGGCGATCGTCATCGCGCACCGGCTCTCGACGGTCGCGATCGCCGACCGCGTGCTCGTCATGGAGCGCGGGCGCATCGTCGAGGATGGCGCGCCCGCGGAGCTCATCGGCGGTACCGGCCGCTTCGCGACGCTGCACAAGGCCTGGCGCGACTCGCTCGTGTAGCCCCTGTCCCGGTTTCGGCCGGATGGCGCGCTTTCGCAGGTGCCATCCAGCCGAAACCGCGCCATAGGCCGCTCAGTCCGGCAGGTGGCGCGCCGCCGCGAGGTCGACGCGGAACACCGAGCCGTCACGCGACCACAGCAGCGGGGTGCCCTCCGCGCGGTAACGCTGTAGCGCTTGGTGCTCGTGGGCTTGCGGCGGGTGGCCACTCGCGCGCACCACGCGCCACCACGGCACCTCGTCGCCGTAGTAGGCCATCACCTGGCCGACGCCGCGTGCCGCGCGCGACCCGATCGCCGCGGCGACGTCGCCGTAGCTCATCGCCCGCCCCTCTGGGATCCGCGCGACTACCTCGAGCACGGCGGTCACGAAGTCCTCTGCGGGGCCGGTCGGCGTCGCTTCACGCATCGGGGCCCACGGGGAGCTCGCGTCCGAGAAGCACCCAGCGCTCGAAGCTGGCGAGTTCCCGGAAGCCGAGGGAGCGGTAGAGCGCTCGGGCCGGAGTCTCCTCGGCCACGGTCTGGCAGACGACCCTCGGTTCGGCGCGCGGGACGAGGAGCGTCGCGAGCAGGGAGCGGCCGACGCCCTGTCCGCGATACCGGGGCAGCAGGGCGAGCTCGGCGAGCTCGAACGCGCCGGGTACCCAGGCATCCACGAGCGCGGGGTCGACGCGCTCGCGGAGGTAGCCGGACCACCAGCTCGCCGGGATGCCGGTCATCCCGTAGGCGAACCCCACGGGCTCTCCCGCCGGGTCGCGGGCGATCGCGATCGCGAAACCGTCGCGGCCGGCGTGGCGGAGCAGCCGCTCGCTCTCGAACCGTCCGATCGCATCCGCGGACTCGGCGTACGGCGGCTGGGCGAACACGGTGCCCCAGATCGCGGCGAGCACCGGCGACTCCGCGACGGCGTCCTCGCCTCCCCCGGGGGAGATCGTCGTGCCCGCCATCGTCGCGCCTCAGAGGGCGAGCGCGCCGAGCTTCTCGCCGTAGGGGGTCTCGCCGACCACCTCGAAGCCGACCGCCTGGAAGAACCGCTCAGGTCCCGCCTCGCCGGGCGCCCACACGACCGTCAGCTGGCGGAAGCCGCGGCGGCGCGCCTCGTCGGCGAGCGCGTGCACGGCGAAGCGTCCGACCCCGCGGCCCTGCGCATCCGCTTCGACGTGGATGCGCCAGAGCGCCGCCTTGAGGAAGTCCTGGGGGGCGTCGGCATCGAAGGCGCCCATGACGTAGCCGACGAGCCGGTCGCCGTCCATGACGACGCGGGGCCAGGATCCGGCCGGATCGAGATCCTCCTCGGAGTGCTCGTAAGTCTCGGGGGCGATGAATGCCGCCTGCCCGGGCTTGAGGGCGAGGTTGCGAGCCGCGACGATCGTCTGTGCGGTCAGCTCTTCCAGTCTCAGGTCCGCCATTCAGACAGGCTAACCCGCGCGGCCCCCGCGCGGGCAGATATCTCGACATCGAGATATCTGGGATGGGCGGTAGGCTTGTCCGCGGCGCACACGCGAAAGGACAGCACGTGACCGGGAAGATCAAGGTCGAGGGGACGGTCGTCGAGCTCGATGGCGACGAGATGACCCGTATCATCTGGCAGTTCATCAAGGACCGCCTCATCCACCCCTACCTCGATGTGACCCTCGAGTACTACGACCTCGGCATCGAGAACCGCGACGCGACCGACGACCAGGTCACGATCGACGCGGCGCACGCCATCCGGAAGCACGGCGTGGGCGTCAAGTGCGCCACCATCACGCCCGACGAGGCGCGGGTGGCCGAGTTCGGCCTCAAGAAGATGTGGAAGTCGCCGAACGGCACGATCCGCAACATCCTCGGCGGCGTGA
>JASGGJ010000121.1:0-5779 GCA_047605085.1 Protaetiibacter sp. | reverse complement strand
GGTCTGCGGAAGGAACAACTCCATGCTCTTCGAGGTCGGCGAAACCGTCGTTTACCCCCATCACGGTGCGGCAACCATCATCGAGGTGAAGGACAGGGTCATCAAAGGCGAGACCAAGAAGTACCTGAAGCTCAATGTCACCCAGGGCGACCTCATCATCGAGGTGCCGGCCGAGAACGTCGACCTCGTCGGTGTGCGCGACGTCATCGGCAAGGAGGGGCTCGACAGAGTCTTCGAGGTGCTGCGCGCCCCCTTCACGGAGGAGCCCACCAACTGGAGCCGCCGCTACAAGGCCAACCTCGAGAAGCTCGCCTCGGGCGACGTCATCAAGGTCTCCGAGGTCGTGCGCGACCTGTGGCGGCGGGATCAGGACCGCGGGCTCTCCGCGGGCGAGAAGCGGATGCTCGCGAAGGCGCGGCAGATCCTGATCTCCGAGCTCGCGCTCGCCGAGAAGACCGACGAGGAGAAGGCCTCCACCGTCCTCGACGAGGTACTCGCCTCCTGAGCCGGCCGCCCGCCTTCGGTGGTTGAGTAGCGCCGTAGGCGCGTATCGAAACCCCCGCGGTGTCTAGGCTCATCCCATGACCCCGAATCCGGACGCGCGCCTCGCGGTCGTCGTGGTCGCCGCCGGACACGGCACTCGTCTCGGACGCGAGGGGCCGAAGGCGTTCGTGGAGCTGCACGGCACGACGATCCTCGAGCACGCCCTGCGGGGCGTGTTCGGCGCGGGCGAACCCGCCCAGGTGATCGTGGTCGCGCCGCCCGCCCTCGTGGCGCGCGCCCGCGCGATCGGGGAGCGCGTCGCGGGGGCGGCATCCGGATACCTCGCCGTCGTCGCGGGAGGCGACACTCGTCAGCGCTCGGTCGCGGCGGGCCTCGCGGCGCTCGCCGACGGGGTCGAGGTCGTGCTCGTGCACGACGCCGCCCGCTCTCTCGCCCCGAGCGCGCTCATCGATCGTGTCGCGGGCGCGGCGCGCGAGGGGGCGGGCGTCGTCCCGGCGCTGCCCGTGGTCGACACCGTCAAGCGCGTCGAGGGGACCCGCGTGATCGAAGCGGTCGACCGCAGCGAGCTCGTGCACGTGCAGACCCCGCAGGGCTTCCCGCGCGCCGAGCTCGTGGCCGCGTATGCGGCGGCGACGGTCGAGCACACCGACGATGCGGCGCTGTTCGCCGCGGCGGGGCATCCCGTGGTGACGGTTCCCGGTGAGTCGCTCGCCTTCAAGATCACGACACCGTGGGATCTCGCGCGGGCCGAGCAGCTGCTGGATGCCGGAAGCCGGGTCCGCACGGGGGTGGGGGTCGACGCGCACCGCTTCGACGAGAGCGTGCCGCTCTGGCTCGGGGGCGTTTACTTCGGCGGCGAACCGGGGCTCGCAGGGCACTCGGACGGCGATGCGGTCATCCACGCGATCTGCGACGCCCTGCTCTCGGCGGCCGGGCTCGGCGACCTCGGTTCGCGGTTCGGCTCCGCCTCCCCCGAGTTCGCGGGAGCTGCGAGCGAGGTGTTCCTGCGGGAGACGCTCACGCTCGTGGCGGGCGCGGGCTATCGCGTCGGCAACGTCGCGGTACAGGTGATCGCGAACCGGCCGCGGCTCGCCGCGCGCCGAGCGGAGCTGGAGGCGCGCCTCGGCGAGCTCGTCGGCGCCCAGGTGAGCGTCTCCGCCACGACCTCCGACGGGCTCGGCTTCACCGGTCGCGGCGAGGGCCTCGTCGCGGTCGCGACGGCGCTGCTGACCCGCTGACGCGGCCGCTCCATCCGCGCCCCGGGTCCCCTGCGGCTTTCGCAACTCAGGAGGATCCGGCTGGGACGCCTGGATTGGAGCGACATTCGCGGAACTCTCCTGAGTTGCGACATCGCTTCTTGTCGCAACTCAGGAGAAAGCTGCGGATGCGACCGGGATGCCCGTGCGCGGCGGCGACTCTTCCTGAGTTGCGAATGGCTGACGCGAAGGGCTGACGCGACCGCTCGCCCGGCCTCGGATGCGGCGAGGGCGGGCGAGCGGGGTCTCGCCCGGGTCAGCTCCGGCGGCGGCGCACCAGCAGGACGACGACCGCGGCGACGATCGCCACCACCAGCAGGGCGATGATGAGCAGGGTCGCCCACCCCGGCCAGCCCGCGTCGGCGGTCGGTGCGGTGTCGAGCCCGTCGTCACTCGGCGCGGCGACGGGCGACTCTGTCCCGGTCGTGCAGTCGCCCGAAACGGTCGCCGTGAGGGTGATCGGATCGAGCGCCTCGCCCGCGGGGTAGGTGCCGAATGCGCTCGCGCCCGCCTCGGTGAGCGCGGCGGGCACCTCCGTCCAGCTGACGACGTCGCCGTCGACCGAGGACGTGACATCCGCGAGGCCGAGCTCGGCGAACTCGACCGCCGCCGCCGAGACGGCGTCCCCCTCCTGGGTGGTGCCTGTCACGTCGAGCAGCAGCACCGCCCGATCGCCGTCGACCACCACCCGGGGGTTCGCGATCGTCGTGTCGAGCACGCCGCCGTGGCCCGTGAAGCGCACCGAGCCCGAGAACTGCACGTCGAGCGCGCCGTCCTCACCGGCACCGCCGGTTCCGCCCGCCCAGGTGAACACCGGGGTCGCGTAGCTCACCTCGCCGTCGGTGGTCCACTCGCCGTTCGCGATCGAGCCGTCGATGTAGGCGCGGAAGCTCTCCTTGAAACCCCACGCGAGGCTCGCGTCGGAGACGGTGCACGGCAGGGCGACGGCGGCCCGGATGTCGAGAACCGCTCCGCGGTCGACCGTACCCTGGAAGGTGAGCGTGTGCTCGCCCGTGAGGCCGAGCGGCAGGGTGCCCGTCCAGCTGGCCCGGCCGTTCGCATCCGCGACGAGATCGTCGGCCAGCACGATCGGCGTCGAGTAGACCACGACGAGGATGCCGGTCTCATTCGGCTGGAAGCCGTCGGCCTCCGCCGTGATCTCGCCGCCCTCGACGAGCTCGCCGCTCGTCGTGATGCCGGTGGTCGCGGGCGGGGTCGCGTCGGGCGTGTTGCTCGTCGTCGTGCTGGCGGTGGCGACCACGACGGTGCCGCCGAGCGATTCGCCCGCCGATCCGATCGTGAAGCTCACCGGATCGAGCGCCGTGCCCGCGGAGTAGAACGACGAGAACGCGGTGGCGCCGGCCGCCGTGAGGGTCGCGGGCACGCCGGAGTAGCTCACGGTGCCGTCGGTGCCCGTGGTGCGCGATCCGGTGCCGAGCGCGAGGCTCGCGAACGCGACCCGCGCGCTGCCGTTCACCCGCACGAGCAGGGTGCCGGTCGTGGCGGACTCGATGCGCAGCTGGGGGTCGGAGAGGCGCAGATCGAGCTCGCCCCCGTGGCCGGTGAAGCGCACCGAGCCGGAGTACGAGACGGTGCCGAGACCGTCCGTGAGCGCGGCGTCACCAGACTGCGGGAACACGTAGCTCGATCCGCTCGTCGACACGCCGCTCGTCGTGATGGAGCCCTGCGCGATCGATCCGGTGATGTAGGAGCGGAAGCTCGCCTTCACACCCCAGCTGAGGCTTCCGGCGCTGGGGGTGGGAGTGGTGACGGATTCCTCGGTTCCGGTGTCGTCGCTCTCGTCGGTGTCGGTGTCGTCGGTGTCGTCAGTGTCGGGGAAGATCGCTGCCCACTGGGCGTCGCTCACCTCGATGTCCGTGCGGTCGTAGATCGTCGTGCTGTCGGGGGTGGTGTGGCCCTGCCAGACGATGACCTCGTACTGCGTGTCCGCGGCGAGGACAGAGACGGGTGCCACCAGGGTGCGCGTGAACGCCCCGTCGGTGATCCCCGCGCTCGGCGGCATCCAGTAGCCGAAGGCGGCGTAGCCTCCACCCGTGCCGACCGCCGCCTCGGTGTCCTTCTCGATGATCGCGGCGTAGACGCCGTCGATCCCGTCGAAGCCGGTGCCGACGACCTGCACCGAGAGCCCGTCGCTCGCGTCGGCTCCGGTCACGGCGACGGTGATCGCGGGCTCCGGGTCGGCATCCGGGGCTGCGAAGTTCACCGCTACGAACTGGTCGAAGGTGTAGGTGGCGCCTCCACCGCTGCCCGAGTTGTGGTCGAGGCGCACCGCGATGCCGCACTGCACGCCCCCCTCATCGGCGCTCGTCGCGTCGAGGCAGCTGCGGGCGGCGAACGTCGACGTCACGTCGACGGTCGTCGCGAAGGTCCACACGCCCCCGTCGACGGTTCCGATCTGGGTGGTGCCTGCGCTCGCCGTGACATCGGGCTGCACGACCCACTTCTGGGCGGAGCTGTTGCAGTTCGCGGAGCCGCTCGCGCGGCCGCTCGCGCCCGATCCGGGCTCGCCATCCGGCTGCACGCAGTACATGAGGTAGAGGCCGGTGGTCTGGGTCGTGCCGTTGGTGGCGGTGTAGCTCGTCGGGAAGGTGCCCGTGACCTTCACCGTGCCGTTCGCGATGTCCGCCGGATCGACGGTGATGCCGAACGTCGGCGGGAACAGGGTGTTCCAGTGCGTGCTCGTGATCTCGATGTCGGCGCGGGCGTAGATGGTGGCGGCGTCGGGGGTGGTGTGGCCCTGCCAGACGATGACCTCGTATTGCTTCGTGCGGTCGAGGGATGCGGTGGCCGCGACGAGGGTTCTGTCGAAGGTGCCGTCCGTGAAGGTGACGGCGGGGGGCATCCAGTAGCCGAAGGCGATGTAGCCGCCGCTGGTGCTGACGGCGGCCTCCTGGTCTTTCTCGATGATGGCGGCGTAGGCGCCGGTGATGCCGGTGAAGTCGCTGCCGACCACCCGGACGGTGAGTCCGTCGGCTTCGGTGGCGGCGGTCACGGTGACGGTGATCGCCGGACCGGTGGCCGCCGCGGGCGTCGCCGGGGCGAGGGCGCCCGCGAGGGCGATCAGGGGGATGAGCAGGAGGGTGATCCACGGCGCGAGGACGCGCGCGCGGGCAGGCGCGTAGGACAACGGTTCTCCGAACAGCTGGGAATGTGCAGTTGCCACGCGAGGCGCACCACCGCGAGCAACTCAGGTAAGGCTAACCTTATACAGCAACCCCGATCCTGTCGAACCGGGCTGCCGAGGCGGTGACGGGCGCGCCGCTAAACTCACCGGGTGACGATCCGCCTCTACGACAGCCGCGCCCAGGCGCTGCGCGACTTCGAGCCGCTCGTGCCGGGGCGGGTCGGCATGTACGTGTGCGGGCCGACGGTGCAGTCCTCGCCCCATGTGGGCCACCTGCGCTCGGCGCTCGCCTACGACCTGTGGCGGCGCTGGTTCGCGCACCGCGGATACGACGTCGCCTTCGTGCGGAACGTCACCGACATCGACGACAAGGTGCTCGCGAACGCGTCCGAGCGCGAGCCGTGGTGGGCTCTCGCCTACCGCGTCGAGCTCGAGTTCACGGCCGGCTACCGGGCCATCGGCATCCTGCCTCCGACGTACGAGCCGCGGGCGACCGCGAGCATCCCGCAGATGCAGGAGCTCGTGACCTCGCTCATCGAACGCGGGCACGCCTACCTCGCCGACGACGGCTCGGGCGACGTGTACTTCGACGTGCGAAGCTGGCCAGCCTACGGCGAGCTCACCCGGCAGCGGCTCGACGACCTGGCCGAGTCGCCGGACGCCGCCACCCGAGGCAAGCGCGACCCGCGCGACTTCGCGCTCTGGAAGGGCGCCAAGCCGGACGAGCCGGCCTCGGCGTCCTGGAACTCGCCGTGGGGTGCGGGCCGTCCGGGCTGGCACATCGAGTGCTCCGCGATGAGCAAGCGCTACCTGGGGGCAGAGTTCGACATCCACGGCGGCGGGCTCGACCTGCGCTTCCCGCACCACGAGAACG
>JASGGJ010000120.1:0-5784 GCA_047605085.1 Protaetiibacter sp. | reverse complement strand
GTTGGGGGCCCCCCCCGGGGTTCGGGGCCGCCCCCCGCCCCCCCCCACCGACGGATGGCGCCCCAAACCCGGAGCTCCGGTCGCGCTGTGGCGAAGTCTCCTCGTTGGATATACACTGAGGATATCCAAGGAGGAGACATGGTTCGCACGAGCGTCTTCCGGAGCAATCGCACACAGGCTGTCCGCCTGCCGAAGGCGGTCGCCTTTCCCGCCGACGTCCACGACGTCGACATCATCGCAGCCGGATCCGCGCGTGTCGTCGTGCCCGCGGGCGGTGCTTGGGACTACTGGTTCTCGCAGGGAGCACGCGTGGACGACGACTTCCTGCGCGACCGCGATCAACCGGTGGCACAGGAGCGGGCCACCCTGTGACGATCCGCTATCTCCTCGACACGAACATCGTCGTGTCGGTGCTGAGGTCGCGCCCAGAGCCGCTTCGGCTGAAGCTCGGCGGGCAGACGGGGCGGCTCGGGGTGTCCGCCGTCACGGTCAGCGAGCTCCACTACGGTGTGGAGCGATCCGCGAGGCCGGCGCAGAATCGGCGTGCCGTCGAAGAGCTCCTCGGCCTCGTCGTCGTGCTGCCGTTCGACGAGGTCGCAGCCATCCATGCCGCTGAGATCCGCGCGCAGCTGGCCGCGCACGGCACGCCGATCGGCGGCTACGACGTCCTCATCGCAGGACACGCGCGTTCCCAGGGATTGACGGTGGTGACCAACGACGTGCGCGAGTTCGATCGTGTGCCTGGCCTCGTCGTCGAAGACTGGTCGGCCTGAGTCTCCCACCTCACCGCGGGGAGCCCGAGCCTACTGCGCGGCCTCGTGCGTCGGGCGGCCCTCGACCAGGGTCAGCAGCACGCTCGTGTGCGCCACCTGCTCCGGCGTCGCCGTGAGCGGATCGGTGTCGACGACGGCGAGGTCGGCGACGGCGCCGACCTCCAGCGTCCCGCCGTCGGAGTCGACGGAACGGTGCGCGTGGGTCGTGTAGCCCTCGAGCGCCTCGCGTGCGGACAGCGCCTGGTCGGCACGGATGGGCGCCGAGCCGGGCTCGTCCACAGGCCGGCGCAGCCGCGCGTCGGCCATGATCGGCCACGGATCGAAGTCGGCGACCGGCCAGTCCGACCCGAGCGCGAGGATGCCGCCGGCCCGCCGCACGTCGGCGGTGAGCCAGGCGCGCCGCGCGCGGTCGGGGCCGAGCCGCCGCGACCAGTCGTCGCTGCCGTCGGGCCACACGTGCTGGGTGCAGTGCGTCGGCTGCATGCTCGCCGCGATGCCGCTCGCCGCCATCCGCTCGATGACGTCGCCGTCGACCGACTCGATGTGCTCGATGCGGTGCCGCGGCCCGGGCGGGGGAAGGGCGGCGAGGGTCTCGGCCACGAACCGGATGCCGCGTTCCCCGATGGCGTGCGTCGCGGTCGCGATCCCGTGAGCGTGGAAGAAGCGGATGCGGGCGGCATAGGCGTCCGGGTCGGCCCACGTCGAGGCGGTCCCTTCGCCGTCGGCGTCGGGGGTGTCCAGCCAGGCCGTGCCGCCTTCGACCGTGCCGTCGATGAACAGCTTGATGCCCTCCACGCGGAACCGGCGTCCGCCACGACCCTGCAGGGCGACGAGCTCTTCGAGGTCGTCGTCGCTCGTGCCCGGCTCGCACCACGGCGCGAGCCGCAGCCGCACGGGCAGGTCGCCGCGGCGTTCCAGCTCCGCCAGCAGGTCGAGCGCGTCGGCATCCTTCAGGTCCATCACGTGCGTCGAGGTCACCCCGCGGGCGGCCATGGTGCCGAGCAGTTCGTGCAGCTGCCGCACGCGGTCGTCGAACGTGCGAACGGGCAGCACCGCCTCCACGATGTCCATCGCGGGGAACTCGAGGAGGTGCCCGGAGAGCCCGCCGCTGCCGTCGTCGACGACCGACGCGCCGCTGTCGTCGGTGAAGGGCCGGGTGATGCCTGCGCGCTCCAGCGCGGCGGATGACGCCACCGCCGAGTGCGCGTCGAACAGCTTGACGTACGCGGGCCGGTCGGGCCCGAGGACGTCGTGCAGCACCTGGTTGCCGATCGGCCGCCCGTCGAACGCGTTGGGGTCCAGCCCCCACGCGAAGAACCACTCCGAGCCGGCTTGAGCGGGCGCGGCCGCCTCCAGCGCCGCGACGAGCTGGTCGTAGCCCGTGATGCCGACGAGCGAGGCGCCCCGCACGATCCCGAGGCTGTAGATCGGATGCGTGTGCGCGTCGACGAGGCCTGGGACGATCGTCGCGCCGGGGAAGTGCAACGACCGCGTGTCGGGCCCGGCGAACGCCTCGACGAGCCGGTCGCGCGCGCCGACCCCGATGACGCGTCCCGCGGCGATCGCGACGGCATCCGCCGCGGTGCTCTCGCCCATCGTGTGCACGCGCGCCGCAGAGACGATGGCGTCTGCCGCGTTGTTCATCGCGTGCCCCCCGTCACTCCTTCAGATCCAGTGTCGGGGTGGGCCGCTGGAAGAAGCGCGTGATGACGAGCAGGATGACGAAGCCGACCGCGAGCCAGGACAGGCCGATGAGGAAGGTCACCCCGGACAGGCTCGTCCACAGCCACACCGTGAGCCCGAAGCCGATGAGCGGAAGCACGAGGTTGTTGAACACCTGCCCTCCGCTGCGCTCCTTCCGGTCGGCGAAGTAGTGCTTGATGACCGACAGGTTGACGAAGGAGAAGGCGATGAGCGCGCCGAAGCTGATCATGTTCGACAGGGTCAGCAGGTCGAACACGATGGCCAGCAGCGACACCACGGAGACCACCAGGATCGCGATGGCGGGCGTGCCGAACCGTGCGTTCAGGCGTCCGAAGATGGGGCGCGGCAGCACGCCGTCGCGGCCCATCGCGAACAGGATGCGCCCGACGGATGCCTGCGAGGTGAGCGCCGAGCCGAGCCCGCCGGCCATGAAGCCCGCGATGAACAGTGCCGAGAGCCACTGCCCGCCGATGCTCGCGACGACCTCCAGGCTCGCCGTGTCGGCCGAGGTGAACGCGTTCGACGGGTAGGCGAGCTGCGCGAAGTACGTGATGAGGATGAAGAGCAGGCCCGCCAGCACGGTGACGAACATGATCGCGATCGGAATCGCCCGCTTCGAGTCCTTCGCCTCCTCCGCGAGGGTCGAGACCGAGTCGAACCCGAGGAACGACAGGCAGAGGATCGCGGCGCCTTGGAAGACGGTTCCGACCGCGTCGACGGTGCCGTCGCCTCGGAACGGCAGCAGCGGGTCGACGCCGTGGCCGGTGGCCGCGGACACGGCCATCACGAGGAACACCACGATGAACACGGTCTGCACCGCGACGATGGCGATGTTGGCCCGTGCGACCGAGATGATCCCGATCACGTTCAAGACGGTGACCAGCACGATGGACACCACGATCCACACCCAGTTGGGGATCGCCGGCACCACGCTGTTCATGTACAGCCCGATGATCAGGTAGTTGATCATCGGCAGGAACAGGTAGTCGAGCAGGAGCGCCCAGCCCACGAGGAAGCCGGTCGCCCCGCCGAAGCTCTGCTGCGTATAGACGTACGCCGACCCCGAGTACGGGTAGGCCACCGACATCCGCGCATACGAGCGCGCCGTGAACAGCATCGCGACGAGCGTGACGACATAGGCCAGCGGCACCCTGCCGCCGGTGAGCTGCGTCACGATCCCATACGTGGTGAAACACGTCAGCGGCACCATGTAGACGAGGCCGAACAGCACCAGGGATGGCACGCCGAGCACTCGTTTGAACCGGCCCTCCGTCACCTGGGCGGTGAGCTCGGTGGGGGCCGGCAGCGGGTTGCTGGACTGAGACATGGGCAGCCACTCTCCTCGAGAGGTGAACCCCTGCCTCGGGCGGGGTCAGGGTTTCGTCACGATAGCAATATCGATAAAGCATCCGCAATACCCGCGCGCTGGCGGAAACATGATGGAAACCTGGGTCAGGCGGCGGGGCCGGCGATGCCGCCCGTCGTCGACGCGCGACGGACGAGCTCGATGGGGACGGTCAGCGTCACCGGGTCCACCGGCGTGCCTGCGGCATCCGCCTCGATGAGCGCCAGCAGGGCGCGCACGCTCTGCCGGCCGAACTGCCGCGGGTGCAGGTCGAGGGCGGTGATCGAGGGGCGGGTGAGCTCGAGGATGCCGGCATCCACGGCGGTCGCGACGAGCAGGTCGGCGCCCACGCGGCGACCCCGGCGCTCGGCCCCGGTCACGATGTTCAGCACGACCCCGTCGGATCCGGCGACGATCGCGTCCACCGTTGCGGGCCCCTCGGCGAGCAGCCGCGCGATGCCGCCATCGATGTCCTCCGGCGTCGCGGGATGCGGGATCGTCACGATGCGCGGCACGACGCCGTGCGCGGCGCACCACCGTTCGAAGGCGGCGCGCACCGAGAGCACCCAGAACAGCCTGATCTGCGGCAGCACCAGGGCAGGATGGCGCGCGCCCCGCTCGAAGAGGTGGTCCATCAGCTCGGCGATGCCACGGGCGTGGTCGCTCATCACCGTCGCGCGCCCGGCGGGCAGCCCGGGCGGCACGGGCTCTCCGGTGACCACGGGCGCCCCGCCCGAGAGCACGGTCCTCGCCGACGGGTCGTCGGCATCCGGATCGAGCAGGATGATGCCGTCCGCGTTGACACGGTCCACCGCCGTGGGCGCCGCACCCGAGGTCAGCAGCGAGACGATCATGCCGGAACGCTCGGCCTCCTCGGCGACGCCGAACGTCGCCTCCATGTAGTACGACATCGTGGTGGTGTGCCGCGGCAGCATGAGCGCGACGACGCCGGTGCGCGAGCCGCGCAGGTGCCGAGCCACGGGATTGGGCCGGTAGCCCAGCTCGTGCGCGACGTCGAGCACCTGGCGGCGGGTGCGCTCCGACACCCGCCCCCGGCCGGTGATGGCATAGGAGACCGTCGAGCGCGACACCCCGAGGCGGTCGGCGATGTCCTGGAGCGTCGTTGCCCGGTGCGAGCCCATGTGACGAACCTATCGCGCCGAGGGCGCGCTCCCCAGGCCGCCGAATGCGCGCTCCCGCCGCCCGGAGGTGCGGGCCGGCCGTGGAAGAATGGATGCCGATGCAGCCGTGTATCCCGCTGCGCTCGCGGCATCCCGCGCCCCCCTCCGCGAAGGCAACCCGTGTCGAAACTCGCCGTTCTCAGCCTGCGCAACCGCGCGCTCATCGCCCTCGTGACGATCGTCGTCGCGATCTTCGGCGGGCTCGCGCTGGTGAGCCTCAAGCAGGAGCTCATCCCGTCGATCGAGTTCCCGCAGCTGTCGATCGTGTCGACCTACCCGGGCGCCTCGCCGGAGGTCGTGAGCAACGACGTGTCCACGCCGATCGAGACGGCGATCCAGGGCATCCCGGGTCTTGAGTCCACGAGCGCGACGAGCACCACGAACGCGTCGGTCGTCCAGGCCTCGTTCACGTACGGAACGGACCTCGCGACCGCCGAGCAGAAGATCACCCAGGCGATCAACCGCATCAAGAGCCAACTGCCCTCGGGCGTCGAGCCGAACGTCGTGTCGTTCTCGATCGACGACCTCCCCGTCATCCAGCTCGCGGTCACCGGCTACGGCGACGAGGAGAGGATCCAGTCGCAGCTGGAGGCATCCGTCATCCCCGACCTGGAGGACATCCACGGCGTCAGCGCCGCGGGCATCGTCGGCGGGCGGGGTCTGCGGGTCACGATCACGCCCGACGAGGCCGCGCTGGCTGCGAAGGGCTACACGCAGCAGGCGATCCGCGACGCGCTCGACCAGAACGGCGTGCTGTTCCCGGGCGGTGCGATCACCGAGG
>JASGGJ010000119.1:0-5817 GCA_047605085.1 Protaetiibacter sp. | reverse complement strand
GGCGACCCAGGAGGACCCGTGGCAGGTCTTCGCCCGCACCCACGCGATCGGCCAGATCGCGCCGGGCAAGGTCACCAAGCTCGTCCCGTTCGGCGCCTTCGTCCGCGTCGCGGACGGTATCGAGGGCCTCGTGCACATCTCGGAGCTCTCGGGCAAGCACGTCGAGCTCGCCGAGCAGGTCGTGTCGGTCGGCGACGAGGTGTTCGTCAAGGTCATCGACATCGATCTCGAGCGTCGTCGCATCTCGCTGAGCCTCAAGCAGGCCAACGAGGGCATCGATCCGCTGGGCGCCGAGTTCGACTCGGGCCTCGCCGCCCTGTACGGCATGGTCACCGAGTACGACGAGCAGGGCAACTACAAGTACCCGGAGGGATTCGACCCGACCTCGGGCGAGTGGCTCGACGGCTTCGAGGCCCAGCGCGACGCGTGGGAGGCCGAGTACTCCGCCGCCCAGGCCCGCTGGGAGGCGCACAAGAAGCAGATCCTCACCGCCGAGGAGAACGACGCCGAGCTCGACGCCCGCCCCGGGGCGAACTCGTTCTCGTCGGAGGGCAACTCGGGCGGCACCCTCGCCGACGACGAGTCGCTCGCGGCGCTGCGCGAGAAGCTCACCAGCAACTCCTGAGCCTCACGGCCGGGAAACCGGATGGCCGAACCCGTCGAGGGTCGGCCATCCGGCGTTAACGGGAACTCAGCGCAGGAACTCGGGCGGCGTCGAGGCCGCGACGATGCGCTCCTGCCGGCGGCGGCGCATCCGGCGCACGAGCAGCACGAAGCCCAGCACCATGAGGGCGAGACCGAGCAGCACGAGGATCGGCGCGACGAGCGCGAGGACGACCAGCACGAGGCTCGCGCCGTCCTCCGCCGTGCTGAGCACGGGGGCGGCCGCACCTCCCGTGGCCAGGTTCGCCGCCGGGCGCACCGACATCTTCCCGAGGTGGACGAGGAGGGCCAGTCCGATGCCGATGGCGATGGGGATCCAGGCGCCCGAGGTGAAGAAGCTGCCCGGATCGCTGACGGCGACCGTCTGGGTGCCGATACCCCCCGCGAACACGATTCCCCCGGATGCGGGACGTACCACGGTCTGGATCCAGTCGTTGACGCTGTCGAGCGCAGGAACCTTGTCCGCGACGATCTCGATCACGAGCAGCACGGCGATGATGAGCAGCACCCACTCGTTCTCGAGCCAGGTCCATCCGGCTGGCAGCACGATCCAGTCGAAGCGCCCCGCAATGCCCATGACGAGCAACGGGATGTAGGCGTTGAGTCCCGCGGCGGTCGCGAGTCCCGCGCCGGTGAGCAACTCGAGCATGCCGCCATGTTACGACCCGGGTCCTCGGACGCTGTAGCGTCTGGCGTCGTGCGCCTGCGACTACTGCCGCTCAGGGCCAGACGTTGCAGCGTTCGACCGATCGGGCTGGCACGATGGGGGGATGCTGGTTGCCCTCACGGGAGGCATCGCCTCCGGCAAGTCGACGGTCGCGCGGAGGCTCGCTCAGCTCGGCGCGGTCGTGGTGGACGCGGATGCGGTCGCCCGCGAGGTCGTCGAGCCGGGGACGTCGGCGCTCGCCCGGATCGCGGAGGCGTTCGGTCCCGGCGTGATCGGCGTAGACGGCACCCTCGACCGGGCCGCCCTCGGGGCGATCGTCTTCCGTGACGAGCGCGCACGAGCCCTGCTCAACGCGATCACGCATCCGGCGGTCGGGGAGCGGTCGCGCGAGTTGTTCGCGGCCGCTCGCAAGGCCGATCCGGATGCCGTGGTCGTCTACGACGTCCCGCTGCTGGTGAACGAGCGGGGCGAGGGCCGCGCCGACGAGTTCGAGCGAGTCATCGTGGTGGCGGCCGACGAGGACACCAGGATGCGCCGCCTCGTCGAGCTGCGCGGCATGGACGAGGCGGAGGCGCGCCGACGGATCACCTCCCAGGCGCCCGAATCGGCCCGGCTCGCCATCGCGGACGACGTCATCGACGCGAACGGCACCCTCGACGAGACCCTCGCCCAGGTCGATACCCTGTGGGCCGCCCTCCGCCCTGCCCCACACCACGAGTAGCCGCCGCAGGCGGCGTATTGAGACCCCCAGCACGCTGTCGGCGGTCGTGCCTAGGCTGTCCTCATGCAGCCCACGCGCTCCGTGCGTCCGTTCGAGGTGGTCTCCGACTACACGCCGAGCGGCGATCAGCCGACCGCGATCGCCGAACTCGCTCATCGGGTGCAGGCCGGCGAGAGCGACATCGTGCTGCTGGGCGCCACGGGCACCGGTAAGTCGGCGACGACGGCGTGGCTCATCGAGCAGGTGCAGCGGCCGACACTCGTGCTCGCCCATAACAAGACCCTCGCCGCGCAGCTCGCGACCGAGTTCCGCGAGCTCATGCCGAACAACGCCGTCGAGTACTTCGTCAGCTACTACGACTACTACCAGCCCGAGGCCTACGTCCCGCAGACCGACACCTTCATCGAGAAGGACTCGTCGATCAACGCCGAGGTCGAACGCCTCCGCCACTCCACCACCAACTCACTGCTGAGCCGGCGGGACGTCGTGGTCGTCTCGACCGTGTCGTGCATCTACGGCCTCGGCGCCGCCGAGGAGTACCTCGGCGCGATGGTCGCGCTGCAACGTGGCGACCGCATCTCCCGCGACCGCCTCATCCGGGCCTTCATCAACATGCAGTACGAGCGCAACGACGTCGACTTCTCGCGCGGCAAGTTCCGGGTGCGCGGCGACACGATCGAGATCATCCCGGTCTATGAGGAGCTCGCGGTGCGCATCGAGCTGTTCGGCGATGAGATCGAGGCACTCTACGCCCTGCATCCGCTCACGGGCGAGGTGGTGAAGCGGATGGATGCCGTGTCGATCTTCCCTGCCACCCACTACGCTGCGAGCCCGGAGGCGATGCACCGGGCCATCGCCTCGATCAAGGTCGAGCTCGCCGAGCGGCTCGCCGAGCTCGAGAGGCACGGCAAGCTGCTCGAGGCGCAACGGCTCCGTATGCGCACCGGCTTCGACCTCGAGATGATGGAGCAGATCGGCTTCTGCAACGGCATCGAGAACTATTCGCGGCACATCGACGGCCGCAGTCCTGGCGAGCCGCCGAACACCTTGCTCGACTACTTCCCCGACGATTTCCTCGTGGTCATCGACGAGTCGCACGTCACGGTGCCGCAGATCGGAGCGATGTACGAGGGAGATGCGAGTCGTAAGCGCACCCTCGTCGAGCACGGCTTCCGGCTGCCGAGCGCCCTCGACAACCGCCCGCTGCGCTGGGAGGAGTTCCTCGAACGCGTCGGGCAGAAGGTGTATCTGTCCGCGACGCCAGGCCGTTACGAGCTCTCGATGGGTGATGGAGTGGTCGAGCAGATCATCCGGCCCACGGGCCTCGTCGATCCGCAAATCGTCGTGAAGCCGTCCAAGGGCCAGATCGACGACCTGCTCGAGGAGATCCGCATCCGGGCCGAACGTGACGAGCGCGTGCTCGTCACAACCCTCACCAAACGGATGGCGGAGGAGCTCACCGAGTACCTCACCGAGGCCGGGGTGCGGGTGCGATACCTGCACGCGGATGTCGACACCCTGCGCCGCGTCGAGCTGCTCACCGAGCTGCGAGCCGGGGTATACGACGTGCTCGTCGGCATCAATCTGTTGCGCGAGGGACTCGACCTGCCGGAGGTGTCGCTGGTCGCGATCCTCGATGCCGACAAGGAGGGTTTCCTGCGCAGTTCCACAAGCCTCATCCAGACGATCGGGCGTGCCGCTCGCAACGTGTCGGGTGAGGTGCACATGTACGCCGATCAGCTCACCGACTCGATGAAGTTCGCGATCGACGAGACGAACCGCCGACGCGAGAAGCAGGTCGCCTACAACGTCGAGCACGGCATCGACCCCCAGCCGCTGCGGAAGCGCATCGCCGACATCACCGAGGTGCTCGCCCGGGAGGAGGCCGACACCGCGAAGCTGCTCGCCGGCCGTAGCGGCCAGGACGGATCGAAGCGCCGCTCGCCGACCCCGAACCTCCGCCGCGAGGGGGTCGGCGCAGCCGGTGCCGCCGAGCTCGAGGCGGTGATCGCCGACCTCAACGAGCAGATGCTGCAGGCCGCGGGCGAGCTCAAGTTCGAACTCGCCGCCCGGCTACGCGACGAACTCTCGGAGCTGAAGAAAGAGTTGCGGCAGATGGAGTCGGTGGGCCACGTCCGCTGACGAGGTTGCGGCTCAGCGTCGAGTGCCACCCGCCAGCAGTGCATCGAGCTTGGCGTCCATCCCGTCGATCTTCTTCTCCACCTCGTCGATGCGCGCGCCGAGTGTCGTCTCTACCTGATCGAGGCGCACGGTGAGCCCGTCGAGGCGCTCGGTGAGTCCGTCGACGCGCACGGTGAGACCGTCGATCCGCGCACCGAGTGCCGTCTCCACCCCGTCGATCCGCGCACCGAGTGCCGTCTCCACCCCATCGATCCGCGCACCGAGTGCCGTCTCCACCCCATCGATCCGCGCAGCGAGTGCCGTCTCCACCCCGTCGATCCGCGCAGCGAGTGCCGTCTCCACCCCGTGGATCCGCGCACTGAGCCGGTTCTCGACGGTGACGAGCTGACCGGTGAGGAAGAGCGTGTGCTCCTTGATCTCCCGCACGTCTCGTCGCAGCTCGTCCGCTTTCCTTCGCTCGTGCTGGTGAGCGGCCTCGAGCACGTCCACCCGGCGCGCAACGCCCGCGAGGGTGAGGCGAGGCGACGACGGTTCTGACATCTCGGTCTCCTCTCGGCGCGTGCAGTCCAGGTGATGCCGACGACGCTACCAGCCATGCGTTGCCCCACCGCGTCCGGTGCCGGAACCGGTGGACAACCAGCTTCATGCCGAATTGGGGAGGAGTCTTGCCTGAGGTCGCGAGCCCCGCCGCGGACCGAGGCGTGACGGCCCGGGGGCATCCCTCCGGCACATGTCACACGTGCTCCGTAGACTTCGGGGGTGGCGATCTCCCCAGTTCCTGGCCAGCACCGGCTGAGCGTGCGCGGCGCCCGGGTGCACAATCTCAAGAACATCGACCTGGAGATCCCGCGGGATGCACTCGTCGTCTTCACGGGGTTGTCCGGCTCGGGCAAGTCGAGCCTCGCCTTCGACACGATCTTCGCGGAGGGGCAGCGCCGCTACGTCGAATCGCTCTCGGCCTACGCCCGGCAGTTCCTCGGCCAGGTGGATCGCCCCGACGTCGACTTCATCGAGGGGCTGAGCCCCGCCGTCTCCATCGACCAGAAATCGACCAACCGCAACCCGCGCTCGACGGTCGGCACGATCACCGAGATCTACGACTACATGCGCCTGCTCTGGGCACGCATCGGCAGGCCGCACTGCCCGGTCTGCGGCGAGAGGATCCAGCGCCAGACCGTGCAGCAGATCGCCGACCAGCTCATGGAGCTGCCGGCCGGCACCCGCTTTCAGGTGCTCGCACCCGTCATCTCGCAGAAGAAGGGTGAGTTCGTCGACCTCTTCAAGGAGCTGAGCGCATCCGGCTACTCCCGCGCCATCGTCGACGGCGAACTCGTGCAACTCTCGGACCCGCCGACGCTCAAGAAGCAGTACAAGCACGACATCGCGGTCGTCGTCGACAGGCTGGTCGCGGCCGATGATCTGCTGAGCCGCCTCACCGACTCCGTCGAGACGGCACTCGGCCTCGCCGGCGGCGTGCTCGAGATCGACTTCGTCGACGAGGCGGAGGGTTCGCGATCCCGTCGCCGCACCTTCAGCGAGAAGCTCGCCTGTCCGAACGGTCACCCCATCCAGCTCACCGAGATCGAGCCGCGCACCTTCTCGTTCAACGCGCCGTTCGGCGCCT
>JASGGJ010000118.1:0-6095 GCA_047605085.1 Protaetiibacter sp. | reverse complement strand
AGCAGCGTCTTGCCGGTACCGGGAGGACCGTACAGCAGCACGCCCTTCGGGATGCGGGCGCCGACCGCCTGGAACTTCGCCGGGTCCTTGAGGAAGTCCTTGATCTCCTGCAGCTCCTCGACCGCCTCGTCGGCGCCCGCGACATCCGCGAAGGTGACCTTCGGGCTCTCCTTCGACACGAGCTTGGCGCGCGACTTGCCGAACTGCATGACGCGGTTGCCGCCGCCCTGCATCGAGCTGAACAGGAACCAGAAGATGACGCCGATGAGCAGGAACGGGATGACGATGCCGAGCAGGCTCGTGAACCAGTTGGTCTGCGGCACCTCGTCGTTGAAGGTCGCCTTCGACTCGGTGATGGCGGTGATGATCTCGTCGCCGCGGGGGGCGACGTAGGAGAACTGCACCTGCGTGCCGTAGTCGGTGCCGTCGCTCGTGTAGGCCTCCGAGAGGGTCAGGTCGACCCGCTGCTCGCCGTCGACCACCGTCACGCTCTCGACCGTGCCGCCCGCCAGCAGCTCGAGGCCCTGCTGGGTCGTGACGGAGCGGAATCCGGATGCGGTGAGCAGGTTGAACCCGACGATCAGGATGATCGCGCCCAGCACGATGTAGACGAGCGGGCCGCGGAAGATGCGCTTGAAGTCCATGCGAGCGGGGGCGTCCCCGCATCCTTTCCCTCTGGAACGTGCTCCTCAGGCTACCGCCCAGCCCCTCGGCGCCGTCTGGGCGTTCGCCCAAGGCGCACCGTGGCGACGTCCGCACGCGATCCAGCCACAGGGTTCGGCGCGACCGCGATCGTGCCGAACCCGGAGCGACGCGTCGCGGCCCCGTCCCTGGAGAGGAGGGGTCGCGACGCCATCAGGAATAGACGTGGGGGGCGAGGATGCCCACGGCGCGCAGGTTGCGGTAGCGCTCGGCGTAGTCGAGCCCGTAGCCCACGACGAAGTGGTTCGGGATCTCGAAGCCCAGGTAGCGCACGTCGACGTCGACCTTCACGGCGTCGGGCTTGCGCAACAGGGCGCAGATCTCCACGGATGCCGCTCCCCGGCTGCTCAGGTTCTCCCGCAGCCACGAGAGGGTGAGGCCCGAGTCGATGATGTCCTCGACGATGAGCACGTGGCGACCCGTCAGGTCGGAATCGAGGTCCTTCAGGATGCGTACGACCCCCGACGACCGGGTGCCCGCCCCGTAGGAGCTCACCGCCATCCAGTCCATCTCGACGTGCCGGCGCAGCTCGCGGGCGACATCCGCCATCACCATGACGGCGCCCTTGAGCACGCCCACGAGCAGCAGCTCGCGTCCGTCGTAGTCGTGCTCGATCTCGCGGCACAGCTCGGCGATCCGGGCATGGATCTCGGCCTCGCCGAACAGCACCTCGGTCAGCTCGTCGCGGATCTCTGCCGGCTCCATGCTGCCAGCCTACTTCCCGCCTCCCGGCGCGGTTTCGGCCCGATGGTGCGGTTTCGCGGGTGCCATCGGGCCGAAACCGCACCATCCGGGCGGGCTCACGCGGCGGAGAAGACGAGGAGGCCGGCCTCCCGGCGGGCGGTGAGACCGGGCAGGGCGACCCGGCCCTGCCCGTGCCAGTCGGTCACCAGCCGCGCCACCTCGAGGGTCTGGGCCCGCGTGAGGGACACGCCGAACTCGGCCGCGACGACATAGCGGATGACGCGCTGCCGGAGCGCCGCCGGGTTCGCCGCGAGAGCCGTCACCGACACGGCGACCCCGGCCTCCGCCGGCTCGCAGATGTCCTCGATGAACTCCTCGATCTGGTGGTCAAACGCCGTAGCGTCTTCGCGAGCCTGCTCGGCGGTGCGGGCGAGCGCCTCGGCGACGCCCGGCCCCAGTTCCGCCTCGAGCAGGGGGAGCACGCGCTCGCGGACCCGCACCCGCGCGAACGACGGATCGGCGTTGTGCGGGTCATCCCACGGCTCGAGCCCCGCGTCGAGGCACGCCTGGCGGGTCGTCTCGCGGCGGATGCCGAGCAATGGCCGGCGGTAGCGGCCGGATACGGGCGCCATGCCGGCCAGGCTGGCCGCGCCGCTGCCGCGCGCGAGGCCGAGCAGCACGGTCTCCGCCTGGTCGTCGAGGGTGTGGGCGAGCAGCACCGCTGCGGCGCCCAGCTCCGCCGCCACCGCGTCGAGCGCCGCGTACCTGGCCTCTCGCGCCGCCGCCTCCGGGCCACCCGCGGTGCCGACCTCGACCCTGGTCACGATCACGGGGTCGAGGCCGAGGCCTCGGGCCTGCACGGCGGCGCGGGCGGCCACGGCATCCGACCCCTCCTGCAGCCCGTGGTCGACGATCACCGCGCCGGCCCGGCATCCGGCCCGCGGCGCCTCGAACGCGGCCGCCGCGGCGAGCGCGAGGGAGTCCGCCCCGCCCGACAGCGCCACGAGCACGAGCGGCGCAGCCCCCGCCTGTGTCGGCGCGGCCCCCGCCCGTGTCGGCGCGGTCCCCGCCCGTGTCGAAAATGCAGGAGAAATCCGGGCGGGCGACTCCCCAATCCCGTCGACTCGGGCATCCGCCGAAAAATCTCCTGCATTTCTGACATCGGGGGCGGCGGGGGCGGGCGCGGCGGATGACGCAGGGGACGCAGGGAGCGCAGCCAGGTCGGCGAGCGACTCGCGCACGGCGCGGCGGATGTCGGCACGGGCGGGCGTGAGTCGGGGGCGGGAAGCGGCGGCGGGCATCGACTAACGTTATTGCGCGCGCTGAGCCAACGACACAGGAGACACCATGGCCGAGTATCCCGCCGTCATCGAGATCCCCAAGGGGAGCCGCAACAAGTACGAGGTCGACCACGAGACCGGTCGCGTGTTCCTCGACCGCGTGCTGTTCACCGGCTTCGTCTACCCGACCGACTACGGCTATTTCGAGAACACCCTCGGCCTCGACGGCGACCCGGTCGACGTGCTCGTGCTGCTCGACTATCCGCTCTTCCCCGGCGTCGGCGTGAAGGTGCGGCCGGTCGGCGTCTTCAACATGACGGATGACGGTGGCGGCGACGCGAAGGTGATCGCGGTGCCCGCCAAGGACCCGCGCTGGGCGCACATCCAGGACGTCGGCGACATCCCGGAGTTCACCCGCAAGGAGATCGAGCACTTCTTCGAGCACTACAAGGACCTCGAGCCCGGCAAGTGGGTCAAGACCGAGGGGTGGGGCGACGCCGCGGAGGCCGAGGCGATCGTCCAGGCCGGCATCGCCGCCTACGTGCCGGGCGGGCACTGACGCGCGCCGCGCTCAGCCGGTCGGCCGCCCCACGTAGGGCACGAGGTCGTAGCTGCGCACCGCGACGATGCGCACCTTGGCGCTCGGATTCGGCGCCTCGATCATCATGCCGTCCCCGAGGTAGATCGCCACGTGGTACTTGCGGGCGACGGAGGCCGATCCGCCGTCCGAATAGAAGATGAGGTCGCCGGGAAGGGCCTGGCTGTACGGCACGAGCCGGCCCTGCGCGGCCATGTAGTTGTACTGGTCGGTCGAGCTGTGAGTGCCGATGTAGACCCCGACGGATGCGTACGCCGCCTTGGTGAGACCGGAGCAGTCCCAGACGTCCGGCCCCATCCCGCCGAGCTGGTAGCTCTCGCCGAGTTGCGCCTTCGCGTAGGCGATCGCCCCCTCGACGGCCGAGCTGACCGGGGTGGGGGTGCTGCTTCCGGTCGAGCTTCCGGTCGAGGCGGTCCCCGAGCCGCTGCTCGAGTCGCTGCCGGACTCGCCGGAGCCGCCAGAGGCGCCCCCGGCTGCGGCCGCCGCATCCGCCGCGACCCCCTCGGCATAGGACTGCTCGAGCTCCGCGGTCGTGCCCTTGAGGCTCGCGAGCTGGGCGTAGAGCACGGACTGGTTGGCCTGCTGCGCCGCCACCTGCGCCTCGACGTCGGCCGCCGCCTGCTCGGCGCTGACCTGCGCCTGCTGGGCGGCATCCGCGCGAGCGCGCCGCTCCTGCTCGGCGACCTCGGCCTGCTCGGCGAGCGACGTCACCGCCTTCTGGTCGAAGACCGCCTGCGTCACGAGCGCCGCGGAGGAGGCGCTGAGCCTGGACATCGTGCCGAGCCGCGAGAGCAGTCGGTCGGCGTCCCCGGACGAAGAGAACACCAGTGCGGCCGTCGGGTCGCCGTTGCCGGTGCGCGCCAGCCGTGCCACGAGGCTCGCGGCGAGCTTCGCCGACGCCTCGGCGCGCGTCTGCGCGTCGGCGAGCTGCTCGGAGAGGCGGGCGGTCGTCGCCTCCGCCGCCTCGAGCTCGTTCTGCGCGAGCAGGGCGTCCTCGGCCTTCTGCATCGCGACCTTGGCGAGCGCGTCGGCCTGCGCCTGCAGCTCCGCCACGATCCCCTCGAGCTTCGCGATCTCCGCCTTCTTGGCCACCTCGCTCTGCTTCGCCGCCTGAACCTCGGCCCAGCTCGGGTAGTCGTCGCCCCGTACGGCCGCGGCGGGGATGCCCCCGGCCGCGGTGAGCGCGATGGCCGCCGCGAACGACACCGCCGCCGTCGCCGCCTGCCCTCCCGGACGACGGAACGCGGATCCGGCGGCGCGGTCGGCCCCGTCAGCCAAGCGTGATCCCCTGGTTGCGCATGAACGGCACGGGGTCGACGAGCGTCTCTCCGTTGACCCGCACGATGAAGTGCAGATGGCATCCGGTGGACTGTCCCGTCGTGCCCACCTTGGCGATCAGCTGCCCAGGCCCCACCTCGTCCCCGATGCTGACGCCGATGCCGCCAGGCATGATGTGCGCGTAGGCGGTGCTCGTGCCGTCGCCGTTGTCGATGCGGATGTAGTTGCCCCAGGTGCCGTACCAGCCGGCGTAGACGACGGTGCCGGCGTGCGCCGCGTAGATCGGCGTACCGCATCCGGGACCCGCGAGATCGACCCCGGTGTGCAGCTGGCGCACACCCGTCACCGGGTTGATGCGCATGCCGAAGTTGGAGGAGATGTAGCCGGCTGCGGGCCGCGCCCATCCGCTCGCGCTCACCTCGCCCGCGGCGCCCGAGCCCCACTTGGCCTTGAGGCCCTCCAGGTAGTCGGCCTCGGTGACCTCGCGCTGGTCGGTGAGGTAGGCCACGAGTGCCTCGGCCTTGGCCTTCGCCTCCTGAAGCGCGTCGAACTTCGTCTGCGCGTCGATCGCCGCCTGCTGCGCGAGCTGGAACTTCTCCTCGGCGACCGCCTTGAGCTCGGCGAGCTTCTGCTCCTCGAGCTGCTCCTGCTCGGCGAGCGATGCGGCGGTCTTCTGCAGCTGGACGGCCTTCGCGTAGACCGCGTCGCTGCGCTGTGAGACCTTCTGCATCGCCCCGACGCGGTAAAGGTAGCTCTCGGCGTCGCCGGAGTCGCCGAGCAGGCCGATGGTCGCGTCGCTGCCGACGCCCTGCTTGGCGAGGTTGGCGATGAGCTGGGTGGACTCGAGGCGGGCCTTGTCGGCCTCGGCCTGGGCGGATGCGGCCTGGGCCTTCACGTTCTCGGTGACGATCGACTGCTCGTCGTAGGCCTGCTCCGCCGTCGCGTACTCGTTCCCGCGCGTCTCGGCCTCGGCCTGGGTGCGGTCGACCTCGGTCTGCGCGGCGGCGATGCTCGCGTTGAGGGCGTCCAGCTGCGCCTTCGCGGTCGCCTCGTCGCGCTTGGCGGCCTGCACGTCGGCCCAGCTCGGAAAGTCCTCGACGACGACGGCGGCCGCCGGCTGCATCCCGAGCGTGATCGCGAGCAGCACGGATGCCGCGCCCGCGACGACAGCGGTGACGCGCGCAGCGACTCCCTCGCTCCGCAGTCCGCTCATCCCCCGACGCTGCATGTCTCCCCGTTCTCCCTGTGACGACCGCCTCCGGTCGGCCTTATGTCACATGAGCAACATCAACCACAGTAGCAACACGACGCGCTCCCGGCCAGGATCGCGTCGCGGCGCGTCAAGCTTCAACCATGACTTGAAGATCGCGGGCAGGCGCGCCCTGCGCCGCGAAAGTGGGCCCTCTCGCGCGCAGTGGACCACGGAAGCCCGCCGACGCGGGACGCTCCCGGAGAGCCGCGAGGGGTGCGGGCGGATTCGCGTTTCGGGCGCGCGGCCCGTATGCTTGACCCTCGGTTGCTGTGCGGTTCGCCGTCATGGCCCCATCGTTTAG
>JASGGJ010000117.1:0-6474 GCA_047605085.1 Protaetiibacter sp. | reverse complement strand
CCCACCACCCGCACATGGACGCCTTCCTCGGCGTGCCCATCCGCATCCGCGACACCGTGTTCGGCAACCTCTACCTCACCAACCAGGACGGCGGGCCCGAGTTCTCGGAGGAGGACCAGCGGCTCGTCGGCTCGCTCGCGGCCGTCGCGGCGATCGCGATCGAGAACGCGCGGCTGTTCGACGAGCAGGTGCGGCGCGAGCGGTGGTCGACCGCGCTCGCCGAGGTGACGGCGGCGCTGCTCTCGGAGGACACGGTCGACGTGCTCGCCGTGCTCGCGGAGCGCGTCGCGTCGGTGATCGACAGCGAGCTCGTGTGCGTCATCGTCGCCGACGGCGAAGGCGACGGCGAGCCCATGCTGCGCGTCGACACGGCGCGCGGCGTCGGCGCCGAGGAGCTCATCGGCCGGCGCTACCGCGCGGCCGGCACGCTCTCGGGGCACGCCATCGCGTCCGGCACGATCGCCTCGACGGAGGGGACCGAGCGGGCCGAGTCGGTGCTGCGCGACGGCCCGAGCGCCGCCATCGCGCTCCCGGTGCGCGCCGGCGACCTCGTGCTCGGGGCCCTCAGCGTCTACCGCCGCGTGGAGGCGCCGCGATTCACGGATGCGGAACGCGCCATGGCCGCCGAGTTCGCCCAGCAGGCGGGCATCGCGATCGAGCTGACGCGCGGCCGCGCCGACCGGCAGCGCCTCGCGCTCGCCGAGGACCGCGCGCGCATCGCACGCGACCTGCACGACCACGTCATCCAGCGCCTGTTCGGCACGGGTCTCGCCCTGCAGTCGGTGGGCGCCCGCACCCCGGCGGCGGCGGAGGCGATCGCCACCCAGGTCGACGCGATCGACGCGGCGATCGCCGAGATCCGCACCGCGGTGTTCGCCCTCGCCTCCCGTCCCGGTGCCGACGGACGGCTGCGGCACCGTCTGCTCGACGTCGCCACGGATGCCGCTGCGGGGCTCGCGAACCCGCCCCTCATGACCTTCGCGGGACCCGTCGACCTGCTCGTCGGCGGATCCCTCGCCGACGACGTCGTCGCGGTCGCGCGGGAGTGCCTCGCCAACGCGGCCCGCCACGCGCGCGCGAACCGCGTCGAGGTCGCGGTGGCGGTCGACGACGACGCCGTGGTCGTGACGGTGGACGACGACGGGGTGGGGATCCCCGCTGGGGCGCGACGCGCATCCGGTACCCGCAACCTCGAGGAACGCGCACGCCGTCGGGGCGGTAGCTTCGAGGTGGCCGCGCGCGATTCGGGCGGCACCCGCGCCCGCTGGACGGCACCCGTCGCGCCGGCATCCGAGACCGCCCCGGAGAGGAGCAGTCCGTGACCCGCGTCTTCCTCGTCGACGACCACGAGATCGTGCGTCGCGGCATCGCCGACCTCATCGACGCCGAACGCGATCTCGAGGTCGTCGGCGAGTCGGGGCAGCTGCGCGGCACGCTCGCCAAGATCGAGGTGACACGGCCGGATGTCGTGGTGCTCGACGTGCGGCTGCCGGACGGGGACGGGATCGAGCTGTGCCGCGCCATCCGCTCGGCGCTCCCCGGCGTCCGCTGCATCATGCTGACCGCCTACGATGACGACGAGGCGAGCCGCTCCGCCGTGCTCGCCGGGGCCTCAGGCTACGTGCTCAAGGACATCAGAGCGCGCGGACTCGTCGACGGCGTCCGCACGGTCGCCGCGGGCGGCAGTCTGTTGTCGGCACGCGTCTCGGAACGGGTCGCGGAGTCGTTCGCCGCCCCACGCGGCGACGAGCCGGAGCTGACCCTGCGGGAACGGCAGGTGCTCGACCTCATCACCGAGGGGCTCACCAACCGGCAGATCGGCGAGCGGCTGGGGCTGGCCGAGAAGACCGTCAAGAACTACGTCTCCGGCCTGCTCGCGAAGCTCGGCATGGAACGCCGCACCCAGGCCGCGGTCTACGGCTCGGAGCACCGCCGCTAGGGCAGGCGTCTGCCGCCGGACCCGGTCAGGACAGCCTCAGCTTCGTTGCGGAATACCGACGGCTGAGTACCGTTGAGTCATGTAGATGGCCGGATCCGTCCGGCCGAGAGGAGACGAGAGAGATGACTGCCGCCAAGACCACGACCATCCCCACCACATCCCTCGACCCGGATGCGAGCGCCGGCGTCGCGCAGTTCCTGAGCCCCGTCGTCGTCAACCTCCAGGCCCTCGCGATCGACGGGAAGCAGGCGCACTGGCACGTGCGCGGCGCCAACTTCATCGGCGTGCACGAGTTCCTCGACACCCTCGTCGAGCACGCGCAGGACTGGGCCGACCTCGCCGCCGAGCGGATCGTCGCCCTCGGGCTGCCGATCGACGCGCGCGTGCAGACGGTCGCCGCGAAGACAACGACCCCGGAGCTCGCCGACGGCTTCCAGCAGTCGGATGCGACGATCGCCGCCGTCATCGCGCAGATCGACGCGACGCTCGCGCTCGTGCGCACCGCCATCGAGGAGCTCGACGAGCTCGACCTGCCGTCGCAGGACATCGCGATCGAGATCGCGAACGGGCTCGACAAGGACCGCTGGTTCCTGTTCGCTCACCTCGCAAGCTGAGGACGCGGGTCTCCCGAATCAAGGAGTACGTGTGACGGGTGAGGCAGGTGTGCCACACAGGCCACTCCAGCCCCACGTACTCCTTGATTCGGGAGCACGCGATCCTTGATTTGGGACGCGCGGGCCGGACGCGCGAACAGCAGCGTGCGTCACGCGGTGAGGCGGCCCGCGACGACGGTGCCGTGCACGGGCATCGCACGCAGCGCATCCGGCTCCACCGCGTGCGGGTCGGCCTCGAGGATCGCGAGGTCGGCGACCCCGCCCGCCTCGACGCCCCACACCCCGCCCCAGGACGCGCGCAGGGCATCCGGCAGCGGCAGCGCCTGCTCGGGATGCCACGGCTCGCGCCCGCCCCGGGAGCGCGTGACGGCGGCCGCGAGCGTCACCCAGGGGTCGAGCGGGGCGACGGGCGCGTCGGAGCCGAGCTCGAGCACGGCGCCCGCGTCGAGCAGCGCCCGATAGGCGAAAGCGCGCTCGGTGCGACCCGTCCAGTGGACCTCGGCGACGTCACGGTCGTCCATCGCGTGCTCGGGCTGGACGCTCGCGTGCACGCCGAGCGCGGCGAAGCGCGGCACGTCGTCCGGCAGCACGAGCTGGGCGTGCTCGATGCGCGGCGGCAGCGGTGCGGATGCGGGCACGGCGAGAGAAGCGAAGGTGTCGAGCGCCTGGGTCACCGCGCGGTCGCCGATCGCGTGGATGGTGGGCACGATGCCCCCCGCGAGCGCCTCGCGCGCGATTGCGAGGAGTTCGGCATCCGCGTAGCTCGGCAGTCCGTTCCCGCCGCCGTGCGGGTACGCGTCGACGCACCACGCGGTGCGCGAGTTGAGCGAGCCGTCGGTGAAGAGCTTGAACCAGCCGACGCTCGCGAGCCCATCGGTTCCGGGGATCGCATCTCCCGAGCGGAGTCCGCGCTCGCGCACCGCGTCGAGGTCGCCGGGGTAGACGCCCGCCCGCACTCGGAGCGCGCGCAGACCACCCGCGATCCGCCGTCCCCAGGACGCGGCGGCGTCGCTCATCTCCAGCTCGACGATGCCGGTCACCCCGCGGGCGGATGCCGCGCGCGCCGCATCCTCGACCCAGTGATCGAGCGTCGCCTCGCCGACGACCGACAGCCGCTGCCCCAGGTCGAACGCCGGCTGCTCGTTGAGCCACCAGGCGTGCTCCGGCCGCCCCGTCCGCCGCAGCAGCGCCGCGTTCGCCCACACGGTGTGCACGTCGGCCGAGACGAGGGCGACCGCGACCTCGCCCACCGCGAGCAGTTCGGCGCTGGGAGCGTCAGGCCACAGCGCGTCGCGGAAGCCGTAGCCGATCAGAATCTCGCCGGCGTCCCATCCGGCATCGACGCGCGAGCGGACCAGGGCTGCGGTCTCCGCCGCCGAGCGCGCAGCCGACACGTCGAGCCGCCGCGACAGGGCCGCCCACTGCCCCAGATGCACGTGGCCGTCCCACATCCCCGGCGAGAGGTACCTCCCGTCGAGCTCGACCCGCTCGGCACCCGGCGCATCGAGCGCGCGCCCGACCGCCGCGATCCGCCCGTCCCGCAGCAGCACCTCCGTGCTCTCCGGCGCCGTGCCGTACGCCCCGACGATCCGCGCGCCCGTGAGCAGCAGTCCCGTCACGCCGCACCCCCATCCGCAACACCCATCTCAAGGACTGGCGGGTCCCAAATCAAGGAACCGGTGGGGCGCGAGTCGACCACAGAGGCGCATGAGGCGAATCCGAGGAGCCGACTCCTTGATTTGTGCACCGCCAGTCCTTGATTCGGGCGGGGGGCGGCGGCGCGGCGGGGGACGGCGCTCACCCGCGGCGCTCCTCGAGGCGGCGCATCTCGCGGGCGAGCTCCGGATGCGCGTAGGGCCCGTCCCCGGCGAGCGCGTCGATGATCGTCGCGCGCACCTCGTCGGGCTTGTTCTGGCTGAGCTTCGCCCGCGCGTCGAACCGCGTCACCCGGATGCGCAACCCCACCGTGCCTCTCGCGACCCGTTCGGCGTACGGCTCGTCGAGGTGCAGCGAGCGCGGATCCGGCATCCGATGCTCGAAGTGGTCGACGAGCCGGTGCAGGATCTGGAAGTTCTCCTCGGCCGACAGGATCTCGGGCACCCCGTACAGGTGTGCCGTGACGTGGTTCCAGGTCGGGATGAAGTCGCCTTCGGCATACCAGCCGGGCGAGATGTAGCCGTGCGGCCCCTGCACGATCACGAGCACCTCGTGCTGCCCGAGCTCGTGCGCGAGCTCGTCGGGCCGCCCGAAGTGCGACACGATCGAGATGCCGTCGTCGTCGCTCTCCTCGAGCAGCGTCGCGTAGTGGGATGCCACGAGCCCGTGCGAGGTGGGGGACACGTACGTCGTCCACGGGTTGCGGCGGATGAGACGCTTGACCTCGTCGACGTCGGTCAGCAGGTAGTGGGGCGTGTGGCGCATCCCCTCATCGTCGCACCTGTCGCATCAGAGCTGGCAGCCCGGGCACCAGTACAGCTTGCGGCCGCCCAGTTCGGCCACCGCGATGCTCGTGCCGCACACGCGGCACGGCAGCCCCGTGCGGTGGTACACCCAGTGCCGGTCGTCGCGCGAGGCGAGCGCCCGGAGGTACGCCTCGGGGTCGAGATCGTCCATCGTCATCATCTGCCCGGTCTCGACGCCGATCCTCAGGAGCCGCACCCAGTCGCGCCAGAGCCCGCGCACGAGCTCATCCGGCACCTCGCGGCCCGGCCGGAACGGGTCGAGCCTCGCCCGGAACAGCAGCTCGGCGCGGTAGACGTTGCCGATGCCCGAGACAACCGTCTGGTCCATGAGCAGCAGCGCGATCGGGGTCGGCTTCCGGCGCACGACCGCCGTGAAGCGCTCCTCGCCCTCGGCGGCATCGTCGACGAGCGGGTCCGGGCCGAGTCTCGCGATCGTACGGTCGACCTCCTCGATCGTCTGCACCTCGCAGGCGGTCGGGCCGCGCAGGTCGGCGCACGCCGTCGCGGTGAGCAGCCGCACCCGGACGGCACCGACCGGTTCCGGCGGCCAGCTCTCGAGGGCGTCGCCGAGCTTCTCGGACTCCGCCATCCGCAGCCGCGTGCGCCGGGGCGCTCCGATCGACCATGGGGAGTCCTCGTGTGAGCCGACGACGGTCCCGACGACCGTCCCCCGCTGGTTCGTCTGTCCCATCCGTCCCTTCGCGGAGGCGATGGTCGCGTCGAGGGTGATGTCACCGGCGAAGTCCCACGCCCCGTACATGCCGAGGTGCACGCGCAGCCAGAGGCCGTGGTCGAACTCGAGGAACAGCTGCTTGCCGACGGCTTTCGCCTGGACGATCCGGTGTCCGTCGAGCTGAGCGGCCCCCGAGGCGAACCGCCCCTGCGGGGAGCTCACCGCGACGGGCGCCCCCTCGAAGTTGGCCGCGAACTGCCGCGCGATCCGGTGGACGGAGTGACCTTCTGGCATGGGCTACTCGATGTCGCGGCCGACGATGCGCCCGGTGGTCTCGTACTCGGCGAGCTGGGCGATGCGGCGCGCGTGACGCTCTTCGCCGGAGAACGGCGTGGCGATGAACCGGTCGATGAAGGCGATCGCCTCCTCGACCGTGTGCTGGCGGGCACCGATCGAGATGACGTTGGCGTCGTTGTGCTCCCGGGCGAGGACGGCCGTCGTGTCGCTCCAGACGAGCGCGGCGCGCACCCCCTCGACCTTGTTGGCGGCGATCTGCTCGCCGTTGCCCGAGCCGCCGAACACCACCCCGAGCGCCTCGACGCCCGCGCGCTGGTCGCGCACGACCGCGCGGGCGGCGTTGATGCAGAACGCGGGGTAGTCGTCCAGCGGGTCGTAGTCGCGCGGCCCGTGGTCGATCACCTCGTGGCCGGCATCGCTCAGATGCTGCTGCAGGCCGCGGCTGAGCTCGAGGCCCGCGTGGTCGGTCGCGATGTGGATGCGCACCCC
>JASGGJ010000116.1:0-6488 GCA_047605085.1 Protaetiibacter sp. | reverse complement strand
TGTGTTAAGCACGCCGCCAGCGTTCGTCCTGAGCCAGGATCAAACTCTCCGTAAAGGTGTGGTAGCACGAGGCCGAAGCCTCGGCAGAACCATTGCTTTCACGACGGGGCCTGCGCTTGGGAAAGCCAGGGCGTCGATCATGCGAGTTGATCTGACTGAAAGGATCGTCTACTGACAATCCGTCAATCCAAAGGAATCTCTGCCCGACCCGAAGGTCAGGCGTCGAGGTTTTTGGCATTTGACATAGTGCACGCTGTTGAGTTCTCAAGGATCGGGCGCTCCTGCGGCTCGCCGTCTCCGGCTCGCCCCCAGGGCAACTTCTCCATCTTAGTCCCCCAGATCCGTCTGTCAAACCGCCGAGCCGGGGGCCGAGCTCCTAAGAGCCTGGCCCATGGCGCTCGGTTGGTGACCGCGGTCCCAGGGGGACCCCCATCCTAGACCGACCGGCCACACGGATGCTGGATCCGATTCAGAATGGGGTTTGGTTCTCCGCTTGAGGGGGGCGGGGCCTCTCGGCCACTCCGCTGCACCCTTTGGGGCGAACGACTACGAGACTACGGGGAACCCGGCCCGACGCCAAATCATTTCCGCATCTCGGGCGTGTCGCCCCGATCACCGGGTCAGCACGACGCCCGCGAGCGTCTTCTTGCCCCGGCGCAGCACGGCGCGACCGCCCGCGAGCCCCGCACCGTCGAGCGTCGCGGCCTCGTCGCCGACCTTGGCGTTGTTGAGGTAGACGCCGCCCTGCTCGATCGCACGGCGAGCCTCGGAGAGGCTCGAGGTGAGCCCGGTCTCGACGAGCGCCTGCGCCACGAGCGCACCAGGGGGCAGCTCGGCGTTCGGCAACTCCGCGACGGCGGCGGCGAGGGTGGCCGCATCCAGAGTCGCCAGCTCGCCCCGGCCGAACAGCGCCTCGGATGCCGCGATGACCGCATCCGTCGCCTCCCGTCCGTGCACGAGGGTCGTGACCTCGCGGGCCAGGGTGCGCTGCGCCTCGCGCCGGAACGGTTCGGCGCGCAGCTGCGCCTCGAGGGCCTCGATCTCGGCGCGGGTGAGGAAGGTGAAGACCTTGAGCCGGTCGACCACGTCGGCGTCGTCGGAGTTGAGCCAGAACTGGTAGAAGCGGTACGGGCTGCACATCTCGGCGTCGAGCCAGACCGCGTTGCCTTCGCTCTTGCCGAACTTGGTGCCGTCGGAGTTCGTGATGAGCGGCGTGCCGATCGCGTGCACGCCGACCCCCTCGACGCGGTGGATGAGGTCGACACCGCTCGTGAGATTGCCCCACTGGTCGCTTCCCCCGGTCTGCAGCACGCATCCGTGCTGCCGGTACAGCTCGAGGTAATCCATGCCCTGCAGGAGCTGGTAGCTGAACTCGGTGTAGCTGATACCGGCGTCCGAGTTCAGTCGCGCGGCCACGGCATCCTTCTTGAGCATCGTGCCGACGCGGAAGTGCTTGCCGATCTCGCGGAGGAAGTCGATGGCGCTGAGCGGCGCCGTCCAGTCCAGGTTGTTGACCATGCGCGCCGCGTTGTCGCCCTCGAAGGAGAGGAGCGGCTCGATCTGGCGGCGCAGCCGATCGACCCACTCGGCGACCGTGTCACGGTCGTTGAGGGTGCGCTCCGCGCTCGGCCGCGGATCTCCGATGAGGCCCGTCGAGCCACCGACCAGCCCGAGGGGGCGGTGCCCCGCGAGCTGCAGCCGGCGCAGTACGAGGATCTGCACGAGATTGCCGAGGTGCAGGCTCGGTGCCGTCGGGTCGAAGCCGCAGTAGTAGACGATGGGCGGCCCGGTCAGCAGCTCCTTGAGCGCGGTGGGATCCGTCGAGACGTGCACGAGACCGCGCCAGTTCAGCTCCTCCCAGACGTCGGGGAAGCTCGGATCGTTGCGCTGCGCGGACAGGTTCTCGGATGCGGGCACCCGGTCAGGTTACCGCGTCGGCTCGGTAGGCTCTCGCCGTGCGCGACCACCACCGCTCCCGTCCGCCCCGCCGCACGCGAGGCGCCGCTCTCTCGCGCGTCCTCGCGCTCGCGGCGCTGCTCGGCGTCGCTGCGGTGCCTGCCGGGTCGGCGGCCGCCCGTGTCGGGACGGCCGCCTCCGCGGCCACGACGAGTCCCGCATCCGGATGGGCCGCCGCCGAGGTCGCCGACTTCACGTTCGACTCCTTCCACGCCGACTACACCCTCGGGCGCGACACCGACCGCGCGTCGACGCTGCACGTCGTCGAGACGCTCGTCGCCGTGTTCCCGGAATACGACCAGAACCACGGCATCGAGCGGGCGATCCCGAGGAGCTACGCGCGCGTCGACCTCGGGCTCGAACTGGTCTCGGTGACCGACGAGTCGGGGACGCCGCTGCCGTACTCGCTCTCCGAGGACGACTACGACGACTCCTTCCTCGTCATCCGGATCGGGGACGCCGACCGCTACGTGCACGGCCGGGCGGGCTACGTGATCGAGTACACGATGCGCGACGTCGTGCGCTCCTTCGGCGACACCGACGTCGACGAGTTCTACTGGGACATCAACGGAACCGGAAGCGCGCAGCCCTACGGCCGGGTCTCGGCAGAGCTCACCCTCTCCCCCGAGCTGCGCGGCACGCCGACCGGCGCGGGCACCTGCTACGTCGGCGACTACGGCTCCACGGTCGGCTGCCCGCTCGAGCTCACCGCGGATGGCGCATCCGTCGATGTCGCCGACGTCGGGCCGTACCAGACCGTGACCTGGGCCATCGCCTTCCCGATCGGCACCTTCCGTGCGCCGCCGCTGCCGTCCGACTCGTGGATCGTGCGCGCCCTCCCGTGGGTGCTCATCGGCGTCGCGCTCGCCTGCCTCGGGATCGTGCTGTGGCTGCGGCTGCGGGTGTTCCGCGACGCGAAGGGGCGCGGCATCGTCGTTCCGCAGTACGAGGGCTACCCGGAGCTCGGCGTCATGGAGGCGGCCGTGCTGATCGAGCGCGAGTCGCGGGGGCTGCCCGCCCAGTTCGTGCAGCTCGTCGTGACGCGCGCGGCGCGGCTCGTCGACCGCGGCGACGACACGGCGACGCGCTACCGGCTCGAGCTCGTCGACGCCTCCTTGCTCGATCGCGACGACGCGATCGCCGTCGCCTCGCTGTTCGGCGGCACGAAACCGGGGACGACCCTCGAGCTCAACACCACGAACTGGAAGCTCGGCGACCGGATCGCGTCGCTGCGCAGCAAAGTGCGCAGCGGGGTCGCGAGCCGCTATCGCGTCGTGCTGCGCTCGCGCTGGACGACCATCGTGCGCATCGCGCTCTTCGTCGACGGGCTCGCGGCGGTCGTCGTCGCCTTCTGGGCGGCGGACGCGGAGGCGGGCACCTCGCTGCTGGTCTGGCAGATGATCACGGTGCTCGTGGGCGGGGCGGTGCTGTTCGGCTTCGCGGGCTCGCCCGCCGTGCTGACATCCGAGGGCGCCCTCGCCCGCGAGCACCTGGACGGCATCCGCGCCTATCTCGAGCTCGCGGAGGCGGACCGCATCCGGGTGCTGCAGAGTCCGGCCGGCGCGGAGCGCGTGCCGGTCGACACGGGCGACGCGGAGGTCGTGGTGCGCCTGAACGAGCGGCTGCTGCCGTACGCGATCGTCTTCGGCATCGAGGACCAGTGGCAGCGCGAACTCGGCACGATGTACGCGACGACACCGAGCGAGCTCGGCGCGACCCTCACCACCACCAACCTCACGGCCTTCACGGCGGGCTATACGGCCGCGAGCTTCGCGACGACTCCCCCGCGCTCGTCGTCGTCATCCTCCTCGTCGTTCTGGTCGGGATCGGGCGGAAGCGGATTCTCCGGAGGATCGAGCGGCGGCGGGTTCGCGGGGGGCGGAGGTGGCGGGGGCGGCACCGGGGGCTGGTGAGTCGTCCGGGTTGATTCCCCAATGATCTAGTTCAGAAGGTTGATGAATAGCGAGTCATCCCTTTAGACTTGATCCAGGAGGAGCCATGTTCGCCATCACTGCCGACCAGGTGGACAGCCGTCACGGGCCCGATCTCGCCGACGACGGTCTCGCGATCCTCACTCGCGTGGGAGCGGACCGCCTCGCGCTTCCCCCGGACCGGACGGCGGGCGACGAGGTGCAGGCACTCACCACGGACGCCCGCACCGCCCTCGAACTGGCCCTCGCCCTGGCTCGTACCGACAGCTGGAGCGTCGGGATCGGGATCGGCGAGGTGCGCACGCCCCTCCCCGCGGTCACCCGGGCTGCGACGGGCGGTGCGCTCATCGCCGCGCGGGAGGCGGTGGATGCCGCCAAACGCCGGCCGTGGCGCGTCGCGGTCGCCGGCGACAGCATCCGGCCCTCCGCCTCCGCCATCCAGTCGGTCCTCGAGCTGCTGCTGCACGCGCGCGAGCGCCGCTCGAGAGAGGGCTGGGAACTGTACGATCTGGTCGAGTCAGGGCTCACCCAGGCGGAGGCGGCCGAGCGGCTGGGCGTCACGCCGCAGGCCGCCAGCAAGCGGGCGCGGGCCGCGGGGGTGCGGCAGGACGCCGCCGCCAGGGCGGGAATCGCGGAGCTTCTCGCCCTCGCCGACGGCGGCGGGCGGCGCTCGCCCGGAACGGAGGAGGACGCATCATCGTGATCGGCTACCTGTGCTGGGTGCTCGCCGTGCTCGCCGTCGCGGGCGGGATCGCCGCGGCCGTGCTCGCCGTGCGCCTCGTCCGCCCGCGGATCGCGCTGCTCGCCCTCATCCCCGTCGGCGGCGGGCTGCTCACCGCCGCGTTCGGCATCCGCCTGCTTCCCGAGCCGCACGCCTTCGCGGTCGTGCTCGCGCTCGGGATCGCCGCGCTCGGCGTTCTCGCCGGGAGTCCTCTCACGGTCTTCGTGCTCGACCTCGCGAGCCGCGGGGCGCCCGTGCGCCGCGGCGAACACGGCGGCATCCTCATCCGCCGCGAACGCAGCGGCGAGGACATCGAGGTGCTGCGCGGCGGCACGACGATCGGGCTGCTCGAGCGCGCCTCGATCGTCGGCGCGATCGTCCTCGGCCATCCCGAGGTGATCGCCGCCCTCATCGCGATCAAGGGTCTCGGCCGGTTCTCCGAACTGGACTCGCCCGCCGCGCGTGAGCGCTTCATCATCGGCACCCTCACGAGCATGCTGTGGGCGAGCGCCTGCGCGGTGCTCGTGGGCGTCACCGCGGGCTGAGCGGCGACGCGGGCTGAGGACCTCGGTCTGAGCTGACGCTCAGCCGCGCGGAGACCGCCGATAGGCCGACACGGTGGGGTCACCCGGGATCCAGAAGCGCAAGGCGAACGCGTCCGTGCCGCCCGCGCCCGAGACGCCGACCCGCGGTCCCGTCGCGACCGGGGACGGATGCGGCGCCGCCTCGAGCGCGAACGGCGCGCCGTCGAGGGCGGCCGCGTCATCCGACAGCGCGATCCCGAGCGCCTTCGCGAGCCGGGCCGGGCCGCGGGCGAGCTCGGCCTCGGTGCGCGCCGTGGGGCGCCGCTCGCGGGCGAGTTCGAGCCCGTCGACGACCTCGCCCGCGCGCAGCAGCACGGCGCTCGCGACCCCGGGAGGCGAGCAGACGACGTTGGCGCACGAGTGCATCCCGTAGCTGAGGTACACGTAGAGGCGGCCGGGCTCGCCGAACATCGTGCGGGTTCGCGGGGTGAGGCCGCGGTAGGCGTGCGAGCCGGGGTCAGCCTCGCCGAGGTAGGCCTCGACCTCGGTCAGCCGCACCGCGACGCCGCGCCCCGTGAGCACCGCGCCGAGCAGCATCGGAGCGACCTCGTCGGCCGGGCGCGACAGCAGCTCGGCGAGGCTCAGAAGCCGGTCCCGGTCGCGATCGCGAAGACGAGGGCGGCGACGACGCCGGCGACCGCGACCGCGATGAGCAGCCGCAGAAGCCACGGGCGTCGCTCGGTGATGTCGCGGCGGCGATCCTTGGCCTTCTCCCGGCGGGCGCGCGAGTCGCCGTCCCCCGACAGGGTCATGCCATGACCTCCCGCACCCGTGCGGCGAGCGCCGCCAACTGCTCGGCGACCCGCTCGGGGGCCGTCCCGCCGGCGCCGCTCCGGCTCGCGATCGAGCCCTCGACCGTGAGCACGCCCCGCACCTCGGGGGTCAGCCGCTCATCGATCGCCGCGTACTGGGCATCCGTTGGCTCGTCGAGCTCGAGCCCCTCCGCCTCGCAGAACCGGACGAGCGCGCCGGAGATCTCGTGCGCCTCGCGGAACGGCACGCCCCCTCTCACGAGATGGTCGGCGACGTCGGTGGCGAGCGAGAAGCCCTGCGGGGCGAGCTCCGCCATCCGCGCCGTGTCGAACTCGAGGGTCGCGATCATGCCGGTGAACGCCGGCAGCAGCACCTCGAGGGTCCGCACCGAGTCGAACACTCCCTCCTTGTCCTCCTGCAGGTCGCGGTTGTAGGCGAGCGGCAGGCCCTTGAGGGTCGCCAGCAGCCCGGTCAGGTTGCCGATGAGCCGCCCCGCCTTGCCGCGCGCGAGCTCGGCGATGTCCGGGTTCTTCTTCTGCGGCA